>JAQWUC010000068.1 GCA_029242355.1 Paracoccaceae bacterium
CATGTTCATGGGGGTTTGATCGTGCGCCTTTTCCCATTTTGTATAAATAAGATCCAGTTCCTTTTTCAGCATTGTAACTAAGATTATACCACCAAACCTTTTCACCCGGCAAACCTGGTTGATCTAAAATTTCCCAATTTAAAGTATTTATATTTGCTACTGTACGTAATTTAGAAAGACTATTATTCATAGTCCAAGTTCCTTTTTCTTCTCTCTTGCCCATGTTCGTATCAAATGGTCTGCGGCTAGTCCTATGAAGGCAACACAAAGTCCAAGTGAAAGTCCATTACCAATTCCATTTTTATCAGAAAGAGCTTTTAGAATATATTGGCCCAAATCGTCCGTTCCAATAAGCGCCCCAATTATAACCATAAATAATGCAAAGACTATCGTTTGATTTACACCAAGCATTATATGAGGGAATGCCATTGGTAATTCAATTTTAACCCACCTTTGCAACTTGTTTACACCCGACATCGATGCTGCATCATGAAGTGCAACTGGGACACTTCTCAATCCTTCGACGGTATATCTTGTTGCAGGTATTGTAGCATAAACAATCACGGCCGTCAGAACAGAAGTATCAGTGACACCAAACAACATGATTACAGGAATTAAGTAAATAAATGATGGAAAAGTTTGAAATGTATCACAAACCAAAAGAATAGTCTTACTTGCAAAGGAGCTCTGCGCACATAACGAACCAACTGTAATTCCAATGATAGCTGAAATCACGACTCCAAAGGTTGTCATATAAGCTGTAATGAGCGCTCGATCCCACCATTCAGTCAACGCAATAAATAAAAGAAATCCACCAACTACAATAGCTGACTGGAACCCGCCTATAATATAACCTACGGACATCACTAAAACAAAAGTTGCCGCCACAGGCATGCCTAAGTAAGCATTTTTTATAGGAATCAAAACGTTAATTATTAGAAAGTCACTGAACGCCTTCAAACTAAAAAAGAATGTATCTAAAATCCAATCAACTCCAGCCTGCCAAAAGTGTTCAGTCGTGATACCTTTATTATGGGGAATAATGTAGAGATAATTAAATCCCTCTTTGAAGAAAAAACCTCCAATGTATGCGACAACTGACCAGAAAAACAGTAAACCAATCAATAAAATTTTGTACCAATGCCTGGAAAGAAAATCACTTTTAGAGAAATAATCCACTTGCTTATCAGCCCACGCAAGCGAAAGTTTATCAAGGACAACAGCAATTAAGACTATACATATACCCAACTCAAGGGCTTTACCGACTTTTAAAGAATTTAGGGCTAAAAGCAAATTAAACCCAAGCCCTTTTGCTCCGATAAAAGATGCAATAACCGCCATTGCTAAGCATTGCATAATAACTTGATTTACTCCAATTAAAATATCTCGCCGCGCCGTTGGAATTAAAACCCTAAACATCAACTGTAAATCATTACAACCACTCATCAAACCAGACTCTATTACTTCCGGTGGTACCTTTTTTAAACCAAGTAACGTCAGTCTAATCATGGGTGGCGTAGCAAAAATAATTGTTGCAATTGCTCCCGCATGATCCCCAACACCAAAAAAGACCATAGCCGGAACGAGATAAGAGAATTGCGGCATAGTTTGCGCTACGTTTAACAAAGGAGTCAGTATAGCTTCCATTTTTGTACTTTTGAAAGCAAGAACTCCAAAAGTAAGTCCGATTAAAAATGATACCGGCGCAGCTATTAATACAAGAGATACCGTCTGCATCGCAGGTTCCCATTGGCCAAAGATTGCAATATATAAAGTAGCTAATCCTGCAAGGCTCGCAAGTCTTACTCCCTGTAATATAAAACCGAGAAGCATCGTTGCACTGCAAACAAATGTCCAAGGTAATCCAGGCCAATACGCCCATTCGTTGTCTCTAACAAAATCCCAACTCGTAAATGTTACAATTGTTTTCACCCCACCAACAAGAACTTCACGAATAACCTGAATGCAAAAT
Organism: Paracoccaceae bacterium; assembly: GCA_029242355.1. Taxonomy (GTDB): domain Bacteria; phylum Pseudomonadota; class Alphaproteobacteria; order Rhodobacterales; family Rhodobacteraceae; genus JAYZEV01. Next base: position 1,973 of record JAQWUC010000068.1, read on the forward strand.
AATACTGCACTGGATATAGAACGCGTAATCTCTTTAATAATTGGACTATCTTCAAAATCATCAATGTCAGGGTCATAAATTTCAATTGGCATGAAATCATACATTAAATAGCTTACGAAATCATTTATCAAAAAAGGGAGCCCTGCTATCAAGGGCGGCAACCGCCACAAAAAGTTGTTTTCAGAAGGCTTAATAAGAAAATATAACAATAAAAATATCACAACCGTGATTAAAAGCTGTATTGCCTTAGTATTGTATTTTTTTTCTATCTTAGGCTGTATCATTGAACCTCAGTTTTTATTATTCTTGTCTCCGAATAAAACTTTAATAACCTTTAAATGATCAAGACTTCCAACAATTTCTCCAGAATTATCAACCACCCCAACCAAAGCCGCTTGACTCAATACAGACTCAGCAACTGACTCTATCAAAGAGTCCTTTGATACCCTCAAATCTCCTAATTGATCTTTATCCTTTATAGGATTCATAATAGATTCAATTTTTAATACCTTTTCTCTTGGAACATCTTCAGTGAATTTTCGTACATATTCTGTCGCTGGACTTAGAACAATATTGGCAGGTGTATCAAGTTGTTCAATAATACCGTCCTTCATTATTGCTATTCTATCAGCTAATCGCAACGCCTCATCAAAGTCATGTGTTACAAATAAAATAGTTTTATTTAATACCCCTTGTAGACGAAGGAATTCATCTTGCATTTCTTTTCGAATAAGAGGATCTAACGCAGAAAAAGGTTCATCAAGAAACCAAATATCAGGTTCAACAGCAAGAGACCGAGCAATTCCAACTCGTTGTTGTTGCCCTCCCGATAATTCACGTGGAAAATAATTTTCACGACCAGACAAACCAACCAGATTGACCATTTCCATTGCTCTAGCAACACTTTCCGTCGTTGAGTTTCCCTTAATCTGAAGAGGAAAGGCGATGTTTTCTAAGACCGTTTTGTGAGGAAGTAAAGCAAAACTCTGAAAGACCATACCCATCTTATTTCGACGAAGCTCTATTAGCTCTTTGTTCCCCATCGACAAAAGATCACTACCATTAATTGATATTTTTCCAGAAGTAGCAGTGGTAAGTCTTGATATACAACGTAGTAAGGTAGATTTACCTGACCCAGATAATCCCATTACTACGAGCATTTCTCCCTCAAAAAGCTCGAATGAGGCATTATTTACTCCTACTACACACCCTGCTTTTTGGAATTCCTCAGCATCAACATTTCCATTAGCACCACTAAGCATCTTCGTAGCGTTTAAACCAAATATTTTATAAACTGATTCACACTTTATCACAGGAGATGCTTTTATTTGTTCTGAACCTTTAGCAGACATAAACCAATACCCTAGTTTTGGTAACAAAAATACTTATTAAACTCTTTTTACTTAATAACTATGCCACAGTATAACGTGAAATTCTTGAGAGCGCCTTAAATTTATTAGCTAACCCCAAATTTATCTATCGGGGGTTAGCTATTTCATTTTTAATTATTACATGCCAGCTTGAGTGAACGCCTTCCAAACAGCTTCGTTATCGGCAAGCCAGCTTTTAGCTGCATCTTGATGACTCATACCATCAATATCGACTAGCTTAGCCATCGATCCAATTTGACCTGCATTGAACGACATCTGAGAAAACGCTGAATATGCGGCAGGATGAGTTTTTGGAAACTTATAATTTGCTGCCTTTTTTAGCCAACCTTTTGGAGACCCACATTTACTATCTCCGCCATCTTGTTTTCTACAGCCAGGATAGTACGGAGGCCATTCAATAAAGGCGAATCCATCGGCATCTGTAAAGTTTGGAGTCCAATTAAAAGTAATTGTTCCACGTCCTTCTTTTTTTGCTGATGCTAATTCAGCCCATAGAGCATCCGCACTACCAGCAAATTTAACAACCCAGTCATCCCCCAAAAGGGCTTGAACTCTATCAGGATATTCGACTCCATGCCAGCTTTGTGGACCCTCTAAAATTCGTCCCTTTCCGCCAGAATCTGCGGTAGCAAATACATCTTTACAATCTTTTAAGGCTTCCCAGTTTGGTAGTCCTGGACATAAATTTTTGTCTATTACCCACTGAGGAACTCCAACTTCCTCTAATGTCATCGCCGCATGAGTACCTGCATCGATTAATCCGCCTTTAGCCATAGCGGTATAGAACGATTTACCAAAAGTAGATTGCCATACTTCATGTGAAATAGTTACATCACCATTTCTTATAGCTTCATACACTGCTTGTGTGTCTGCCGGAACATATTCGACATTATTTCCCATACTTTCAAAGATACCCCCTATAACGTAAGCCATAACAACTTGGCTTGACCAATTGTGAGTTGGGATAACGATTGGTTCACTACTGTCAGCAGCTTTCGTTATATTTGCCAAAAACATAAACGATAGCGCAGAAGCTGCCATTAGGTTAAAAATTCCTTTTAAAAAACTATACTTCATTTTTTCCTCCATTTTTGAATATTACGAGCCCATGAATTTAAGATTTGACCTCGCCCCATGATTTATTTTAAATACGTCTCCTTGCTATCATCTAATTCCTCAGACCAAATTTTATGGTGAGAAGGAGAAATGGATTTATCCATAGGAGAAACAAACCCACCATGATCTCTAAATGTCATAATGCCCTTTTTCTTGTGCTTCTTCCAACGATAGAAAGCCTGATTAGCAGCTTCAACATCGAAAGAAGGATAGTCAGTCGCCTTGATTAATTCAGCCGTGTACGCGCCTTGGCAGGCAATACACGCATAATCGTCCTCCAAAGCATCCTCAGCAGCCTGTCGGTCTAAAACATCTTGCTCCATTTCCACTTTAGCAGGCAATGAAATATCACCAAGGATTATATCTCTCACATACCAAGCCTGAGCATCAAACATGTTAAAAGTATACCATTGGTCCTGCATTCCTAAATAAAATAATTGAGTGTTTCTATTCCAAACAACGCCTTTATAAAGATCAGAAGCTGCCAGCCGATTAGCTGTCTTTAAACGAAGATCATCCGGTAAAAATGGAAAATGGTGTTTGTATCCAGTACATAAAATTATTGCATCAACCTTTATCGACAACCCGTCTTTAAAATATGCTGTTTTATCCTCCACCTTAACTAAAGCTGGAACCTCACGCCAATTGTCAGGCCAGTTAAATCCCATAGGAGCGGTTCTATGCGCCACAGTCACAGACTTGCATCCGTACTTCCAACATTGCGAACCAATATCTTCAGCTGAATAGCTTGTACCCAGGATTAAAATATTCTTATTAACAAATTCTCTCGCATCTCTAAAATCATGTGCATGCAAAATACGTCCATTAAACTTCTCAAATCCTTCATAATATGGAGTATTTGGAGTTGAAAAGTGACCACTCGCAACAATAACATTATCAAAAATTTCAGTTTTTTCGGTATCTGATTCTGCATCTCTTGAAATCACAGAAAACTTCTTTTTTTCAGCAATGTATTTGACATCACGAACGATAGTATTGAATCTAATTTTGTTCCTAAAATTTGTTTTCGCTAACCTGCCCTCAATATAATCAAACAAAACCTCTCGAGGAGGATAAGAAGGTATCTCTTTCCCAAAATGCTCCTTAAAAGTATAGTCAGAAAATTCTAGCCCTTCTTTTGGCCCATTCGACCATAGATATCTATACATCGATCCGTGACACGGGTTTCCGGCATCATCAATACCCGTTCGCCAATTATAATTCCAAAGTCCTCCCCAATTATCTTGTTTCTCATAACAAACAATTTCTGGAATTTGTTTACCCTTTTTCTCCGCCTGCTGAAAGGCACGCAGTTGTGCTAAACCCGATGGACCCGCTCCAATGATGCAAACTCTTTTATTCATAGGCTAGACCTCATAAAATTCTCTAAATATGCCTAAACAGCAAGTTTAGCCTTAAAATGCTAATATGCAACTTAATTAGCTAAAATTTAATGCACTGAAAAGGACTCCTTCCAGTTTGGTAAAAAGGCTAAAACTATAGTTTCTGGATGTAGTTGCGGATTAAACAACAAATTGTGAGCAAAAGTTGACTGGTAATATAGATCATTAAAATTCAACGACTTAACTTGACAGTTGATTTCATATCGTTGGCTGAAAGCATCAAAAATCAAAAAGCAAGATTGGTTGTTTAAAATTTTATTTGCGCCAACAGAATTTGGTCTGAATGTAGCCGTCAGTATATCTGAAAACTCTGCGTGCTTTTGATAAAACGTCGATGACAAAAACTTTATTGCCTGCTCTCTTCTTTGCGCTGGGTCAAAAGTCTTTTTTGACATGTGTTTAAGTTCAGCGGTTACAGAGAATTGCGGGCGTTTATGAATAAGCGTAATAACTGAACCTACACTAACTGAGGAGCTTAAAGACCCTAGTTTGACAATAGGCATCATGCCATCATCAGGCTGACCGCTATTGTCTCTCATTGCAATCTGACGCACCCGACATTGCCACTTCATAAAGGTTTTTCGAATATCAATTTCTTTGGCAGTCTCACTAATATAGCTGGACATATTCATAATTATAATTAATCCTGACCTTTTTTAGAAACATAATTAAATTATACTGTTGTTAAAATTTCATATAAGCTTTTCTTAAAGTGACCAATGGATGTCGATCTGACATTTGAAACTTCACCAAAAGTTCCCGAGCAATCATATCACGGTCTTGCTGATTATCTGGAAGAATAATATCGTCGGGGACCCTCACCCAACCATTAATATTTCTATCAAAAACCGCAGGCTTACCGTCCTCATAACCCATATGAACATCCTCTAACCAATTCAGGTCATCCCAACCCATAATCTCCATATATTTTGACAAAAATGGAGTAATGACCTTATAATCTGGAACAAGATTTACGTCATAACGATAACCAATATGTTGCCCAATTTCTTTTTCTCGTTCACTTGATAAACCAGCAGAGTCATCTATAAATTGATCGACATCCTTTATTTCTGATCCTCGATATTGTGTTCCAGCCATAATATTCTCCTACAGATGATGATAATCTTTAACGCCAACAGTGTGGTTAGTTCCAGCGAGAGGGACTCCAGCCATTGCAGATGACTCCATGGTCAGAGCAGCTAAATCCTCAGGCTCTAACGAATGCAGATTTGTTTTTCCACAGGCTCGCGCAAAAAGCTGTGCTTCTATTGTAAGTGTATGAAGGAAATTATAAACTCTCTCTGCCGCCTCATCCGGATCTAACCGTGCTCTTAAAATTGGATCCTGAGTCGCTACTCCTACTGGGCAACGGCCGGTATGGCAATGATAACAGTGTCCAGGTTCGACGCCCATTTCTTCTTGATAATTAGCTTCGGGAATATCTTTATTACAGTTCAGCGCCATCATCGATGAATGTCCAATTGCTATAGCATCAGCTCCGAGCGCTATCGCTTTAGCAACATCAGCTCCGTTTCGAATTCCACCAGCGTAGATTAATGTGATATCGCCGCGCTTACCAAGATCATCAATCGCTTTTCGAGCCTGGCGAATGGCAGCCATTCCTGGCACACCTGTATCTTCAGTTGCAAGGTGTGGACCTGCTCCAGTCCCACCCTCCATTCCATCGATATAAATCGAGTCGGGGTCGCATTTTACTGCCATCCGTACATCATCATACACTCTAGCCGCACCTAATTTAAGTTGAATCGGAATCTGCCAATCCGTTACTTCTCTTATTTCTTGAATCTTCAATGCTAAATCATCTGGGCCTAGCCAATCCGGGTGCCTCGCCGGAGATCGTTGATCTATACCAGCCGGTAATGATCTCATTTCAGCGACTTGATCTGTTACCTTTTGCCCCATTAAATGACCACCAAGACCAACTTTACAGCCTTGTCCAATAAAAAACTCACACCCATCAGCCAAAAGCAAATGGTGAGGATTAAATCCATATCGAGACTGAATACATTGATAGAACCATTTGGATGAGTAACGTCGTTCATCGGGAATCATTCCACCTTCTCCAGAACAGGTTGCAGTTCCAGCCATTGTAGCGCCTCGAGCCAAAGCCGTTTTAGCCTCATAACTTAGAGCCCCAAAACTCATTCCCGTGATATAAACTGGAATATCAAGTTCTAATGGTCTCTTTGCTCTTGGGCCAATGACTGTTTTTGTCTCACATTTTTCTCTGTACCCTTCTATGACAAACCGCGTTAACGTTCCTGGTAAAAAGGTTAAATCGTCCCAGTGAGGAATTTTTTTGAACAAAGAGAATGCACGCATTCGATATCGACCCAGCTCAGATTTTATATGGATATCATCCATAACGTGGGGAGGAAAAACAAATGAACCACCTAGCTTATATGTATCTCTATCAATTTTTTTCTTTATTGGCATATCTCCGTCAGCCATCTTTTATTCCTTTCTATCAAAGTATAAGCTTCTTTTCAGAAGGCTCCAAATTATCATAATTCCATAACATTTTTCCGGCGACAATTTTATTGAAGTGATCCACGCCGTTTTTAGGTAACATCCCATACTGTGTCAGTTTTCGAGTTAACCAGCTCTTATCCAAATCAGTCAATTCAGCATGGACTGCGTCTACGCCAAGAGATTTAATTTCACCTCCCACATAGATAGTGCCGTCATACATCGAATCTCCTAAGTTCTTTCCGGCATTCCCGCACACAACCATACGCCCCCTTTGCATCATAAAACCTGACAAAGCACCTGTATCTCCTCCGACCAGTATGGTGCCACCCTTCATGTCTATACCTGTTCGTGAACCAACCGACCCACGACACACAAGGTCTCCACCTCGAATTGCAGCGCCAAAAGTGGATCCAGCATTTTTTTCGATTAAGACGGTCCCTGACATCATATTTTCTCCACAAGACCACCCTACTCTGCCTGTTATACGGACATTAGGGCCATCAATCAGACCAACGCCGAAATAACCGGTTGAACCTTCAATAATCAGATTAAGTTTACTGAGTATCCCCACACCAAGTGAATGCTTTCCCCGAGGGTTTTTAAGAACAATAGTACCGTAACCCTCATTCATAAGTTTCTTTATTTCTTCATTCACTTCAGTAGAGGTCATTTCATCTGAGTCAATTTCAGTTCTTTTATTAAAATCCACATCTGGCGCCCAAGGATATAAAAAACGTTCACTTGCACCAGCATCAAATTCCATGAACATTGAACGTCCTGTCAGTTGCTCTGAAGTCATACCTAGCGCCTTAACACGCTCATCCTGCGTCATTTGTTTTAAATCAAAATCGTTTACGCTTGCCATACTCGAACCTCCTCATCATATGGATCATAAGTATCAATTTCTTGAGGTAAGATTGCCCTTATTGCTACTTCTTCCGAAGCCATGGCAATAAGATCTGTACTTTCATACAAAACTAGTGGTTTAGCTGCCATAGTATCTTTTGCCATTCCCAACTGATCTTTAGTGGCCACTAAATATGTAAACACACCATCAATCTCTTCAATGGATTGCCTTAGACTATCCTCAAGTGCCATTCCCTTCGACAAATTATGAGCCGTATAAACGGCCAACAATTCGCTATCGCAATTAGAAGTAAAACGATGTCCTTTATTTTCCATCTCCCGTCGCATGATCCAATAGTTCGTGATCTGCCCGTTGTGAACAACCGACACATCGCTATAAGGGAAAGCCCAGTAAGGGTGCGCTGAACGAATATCAACGTCAGACTCAGTTGCCATTCGAGTATGACCGATCCCGTGGGTGCCGTTAAATGACTGTAAGCCATATGCTCCCGAAACGTCCGTTGCATCACCTAAATCCTTTATTAATTCCAAACCGTTCCCAATCGAGAGAATCTCGGCGCCTTGTACCTCTTCGAGGTGATTAGCCAATCTTCCCATATCACCATCGTATTTAATCACGTATCGAAGTGCATATTCGGTAGCATTGCTCTTGTCTTTAATTGAGACGCCATTTTCTTTCAAAATTTCATCAATCTTAGATATTCTTCGTTCTAATTCAGCATAGATACCCCGACCACTCGCCATATCATCAGCTTCAGCAACTTTGACGCGCATAACAAATTCTTCGGCAATTCCCTCGCTGTAAACCGCGTAACCAGTAGAGTCAGGGCCGCGATGCTTTAATGCTTGTAGCATTGAGGTCATCTGTGAACCCACATTAGATTGTTTACCTTTATATATTAATCCAGCTATCCCGCACATTTTAATGCGCTCCTTTTATTTAAATGTTTTTTTGTAAGTTTGCCAAAATATCCTCAAATTTATGGCAAACACTCCATGTAAGTTTCATTATCCCAGTCTGTTACGCTTGACATAAATCGCGCCCACTCGTCGTACTTGTATTCATGATACAAGCGATACATTTCCCCTGGCATCCCACTTTGGACGACTTTATCATTTGCTAATGCATCAAGGGCTTCACCTAAAGACATTGGTAATTTTTTTACCTGCTTTCCTGCTTCCATAGCTTCATAAATATTTCTTTCCTCAGGGGCTCCTGGATCCAATTTATTCTCTATACCATCATCTGCAGCAGCTAGGATTGTAGATCCCATAATGTACGGGTTAACCATAGAATCTACTGATCGATATTCAAACCTACCGGGCGCAGATACTCTCAAACCAGTAGTTCTATTTTGGAATCCCCAATCTGCAAAAACAGGCGCCCAAAATCCAGTATCCCACAAACGCCGGTAAGAATTCACAGTCGAGCACCCAATGGCCGTTAAAGCACTTATATGCTGAACTATACCACCAATGGCTTCTAACCCCGCCTTTTGAGGCATCTGCGGATCATCTCCATCCGGCATAAAGGTATTCTCTCCTCCCTTTACATACATGAAGTTTTCCGACATTCCAGGCAGGTTCTTGGGATCATTTCCAATCGGAACGAATTCATCCTTACCTCCACGCCACAATGACATATTATGATGGCAACCATTAGCCGAAACACCCATAAAAGGCTTACTCATAAAACATGCAAAAATACCAAATTCGCGAGCAACTTGAGCACAAATTTGGCGGTATGTGGTAAGACGATCGGCATTTCGTAAGACGTCATCAAACATCCAATTCAATTCCAATTGCCCAGGCGCATCCTCATGATCCCCCTGGATCATATCTAGACCCATGGCCCTACTATACTCCATAACCTTCATGTACACTGGCCTCAAACTTTCAAATTGATCTATGTGGTAACAATATGGCTTTGAAAATCCATCTTTTGGCTTTCCATTTTCATCAAACTTCAACCACATCATCTCTGGCTCAGTACCCATCCTCAACTTTAGACCATCATTCTTTTTCGTAAAGCTTTCATGAAGTCTCCTTAGATTACCTCGACAATCTGCAGTTAGGAATGCTCCGGAATCAGTTTTCTCTTCTCTATTTCTAAAAAGCGTGCAGTAGAAACGTCCTATCCGTTTATCCCAAGGCAACTGCATGAATGTATCTGGTTCTGGAATGCCAACCAATTCAGCACTTTCTGGACCGTACCCCAAATAATTACCAGCTCGATCAGTGAAGAGATTTACTGTAGCTCCATAAACTAGTTGAAATCCTTTTTTTGCAACACTTTCCCAATGATCAGCAGGAATTCCTTTTCCCATAATTTTGCCGGTTACAGAGACGAACTGTAGATACAAATAATCTATACCTAATTCGTCAATTTTTTTTCGCACTTCCTTAACTTTTTCGGCTCTACCTGGTGCCTCAACGAAATTTTCAATATCCATTTTTGACATACTTTTACTCCCTTTTTTGATTGAACGATGTAGATCGCTCTTATTTTATCTTTTTAACTCCACGGGTATGGGCTGTTCGAAACTGGGTGTAAATCACCAGTTTCGTAACGTTTTTGCCTAAACGGTTTAAGTAATTCTTGCTCGTGTCCAAGAATTTCATCTGCTATCAAATGTCCAACGCCTATCATCTTCCAACCATGATTGGAGTCCGCAATGACTGACACATTTTGTTTAAAGTGATCAAAAACTGGAAAACTATCAGGAGTAAAACATCCGATCCCACCTGATGGGTCTTTATGATATTGCGTCATAGTTCCTTCAAATCGTTTATGACAATGAGCAAGCGCAGATACCCACATGTGTGCAAAGTCGCTACTTGAAACAAACTCAGGGCTTGAGGGCCCATATGGATCAACCGCTACTTCATTGACTGGCTTATTAATTTTGTAAGGTGAAGCTCCTCCCTGTACTCCGCCAAAGTGCCAATCCGGTTTGTAATAAATGCCCCACATTTCATCTGTGATCACAGAGCCATCAACATCAGAATAAAGAATAGCATCGGTATCAACATGAATAACTGGAGGCATTTCATTGTCATTTGTTTTTAATAACTCCGGCTTTACTTTTAAAACACCTTCTTCAAGTTGCCAATATCGCCACATATTAACATTTTTGTGTGTTTTCCCATCAAGATCTTTAAGCGTTATTTTGCTCGGTAAATCTAACATAGACCAAAAATCACGAACCCACGGACCAGCCGCCACAACAATGTGATCACAGTTTATATTCCCCTTATCAGTTTCAACTGATTTTATAGCCTCTGATCCACTCTCTGATATCAAACCTTTTACAGTTAAACCAGAAATTATCCGGACACCTAGCTTCTCCACCTTAGAAGCAAGATGATACATAGCTTTTGTTTGGTTCGAGTATCCGCCCTTCTTCTCATGCAAGACAGAAGTTATACCTTTTGCCTGCCAATCGTTAAAAAGCGTTTTCATGTAATCGTGAGATGCTTTTTCTCCTTCGACAAACACGCTATCATAGCCTATCTTTTGTTGTTGCTCATATATCTCGCTAACATCTGATCTCATGCTTTCAGAGGAAACTTGCATATAACCGACAGGATGATAGTTCAATCCCTTCGAGTCAGATTCCCAGATATTCACAGAATGCGCCATTAACTTTCGCATTGCAGGTTGATAATAATTATTCCTTACAACACCGCAAGCTATACCCGAAGCGCCAGCTGCAATGCCACTTTTGTCTATAACCGTTATCGCCCCTTCGATTATTTCACCTTTCTCTTGCATTCGTTCAGCTAACTTCCAAGCAGTAGAGAGACCGTGAATGCCGGCTCCTATAATTAAGTATTTAGAATATGAAGGGATTGTCATTTATCTTACCTTTGTAGCTTGATTCTTCGCGAAAGAGACTCAATTAAGTCAATGCTAGTTTAAGCGTTAACCAATTTCAAATAAAAAATGAACCAAATATTTGACTTTTTATAAAATTGGTTTAGTATTGGTACAAATAAGGTCCGTACAGTTGGAAACAAATAAAAAAAAGTTGGGTGCGCTCGATATATCAACAAGAATTAGAAAAGAAATTTTTGATGGAGGAATCGCATTCAAAGAAAAACTACCTGCCGAACGAGTTTTGGCAGACTTTTACAATGTGTCTCGAGGAACCATTAGATCCGCTCTAAAACATTTAGAAAAAGATCACTACCTTACCATCAAACCTGGTAGTGGAGCTGTAGTTTCATATGAACGATTGAAAGCAATAGTTTCTCCCGTGGAAAATGCAAACCCATTAGAATTAATTGACGCACGATTTGCTATTGAACCTCACATTTGTCGATTAGCGATACTGCACGGTAAACGTGAGCACTTCAAGAAACTCGACGATTACATGACACTAATGGAAAAGAATCCAGACCATACAAAAGAATTTGCCATAGCAGACACTAATTTTCATAAAACACTTGCTGAAAGCACAGGAAACAACCTCTTAATTTGGATAATTAGTCAAATTACTGCTGCTCGTGATCTACCAGAATGGACAAAAGCCCGAAATTTGACTCTGAATAAAGATATAGTCACGCTTTATAATTTGCAGCATCGCAATATCCTAAATGCATTAATTGCTAGAGAACCGGAATTGGCGGCATCCGCAATGAAAGAGCACTTAGAAACAGCTCGTCTTTCTCTCACCCGCGCATCGGGAACCTAGGTGTGAGCAGACGTTTGCATCCAATTCAAATACACTCTTTCAGTATTGCTATTAAATGAACTCATTTCTTTTTTACAAGCTGCACGAAGTTTCTCCAATCCATCGGAACCCATTGCAGAATCCAATGCGTCGGCATAAGTGATAATTTTTCCCCAATTTTCGACGGTATCTTGCTCAACTTCAAGATGAAACTGAACTGAAAAAGCTCGCGTCCCCCATTTTAGAGCTTGAACCACACAATTCGTGGACGAGGCTAACACATCCGCATCACACGGAAGCTCCGTTACCTCCGCGCTATGCCATTGCAGACATTTAAATTCTTCTGGAAGCCCATCAAAAAAAATGCCCTGAGCTCCAAGCTCTGTTAGTTGCACATCCATAACTCCAATTTCCGGTTTTTGTGCCGGACCAACAGTACCGCCAAGTGCCTCTGCCAACAATTGATGACCTAGGCATAGACCGAGATACGGGATTCCAGTTTCAATTACAGCTTTTTTGATAAATTTTTTCTCATTAATCAACCAAGGGTATTTTTCTTCCTCCCAAACATCCATTGGCCCGCCCATTACCCACAAGCCGTCATAATTATCCAAAGAAGGAATGTCTTCACCAATATCGAGGTTTACACCATGGTAAGAATGACCATCCTCCTTTAACAATTTTAAGAAGTATCCTGGATGTTCAACATTTACGTGTTGCAAACCTAAAATTTTCATTTTTTAATTTTCCTTAATGTTACGATCTTACTGAATATAATCAACGAATGAAAGCGTTTAAAGTTTAAAACCGTCTCAAACGATATTCAGAAGGCGGACACCCATATGCATTTGAAAATATGCCCGTTAAATGGGATGGATTTGAAAAACCGGTCGCCTCAGCAATTTCAGAAACCTTTAAATTTGAATTTCGCAATAAATTTTTTGCTTTCTCTATTCTTAAAAAACGATAATATGCCATTGTTGATTTTCCTAAATTATTTGTAAACACTCTGTTCAATTGTCGTTCAGAAATTCTGGCTAATTCGGCTAATTGCGTTAAGCTTAATGGATCTGCAAGATGATTATCCATTAACTCAATCGTGAGAAGCACTATTGCGTTGTTCGATCCAATTCGATCAGCTAAGCCAGCACGTTGTGCGCCTCCAGAAGGTCGAATTTCTGTGTGAAGGAACCAATCACTTACGAATTGCGCAAATACAGTTCCCTGCTGAGCTGATATTAAGGCAAGCATCATATCGAGTGGCGCTGTTCCACCCGCACAAGTCATTCGATCTCGATCAAAGACATACAAGCTACGTTCTAGAATAATCTTTTGATCCAGTTCTAACAAACCCTCTGCATGCTCCCAATGTACAGTCATTCTACGATCACCCATAATTCCTGCTTTAGCTAGTATTACAGGCCCCCCTGAAATACCGCCAATTATCGTTCCGAATTTAGAAAGTCGATTCAACCAAGCAAATATCTTTTTATCCTTCACGAGGAAAGGATCCCCTCCTGCAATGACAAAAAGTATATCAAGCTTTGAACTTGTAGCAAAGGGACTTTCCCCAACAACACATATACCTGAAGAACTTCTAGTACCATCTCCTGTCGGAGTAATATTGACAACCTCATAAAGAGGCTTTTGAGAAAGTAAGTTCGCAGCACGAAGTGGCTCAACAACAGATGCATAAGACATCAATGGAAACCCTTCTAAGGTTAAAATACCTACTTTATGCACTACCAATTTTATACCAATCCTAATAATTTAATACCAATTATGTCTTTTTTTTGATAATTAACGTCTTAATCGTAGAAGTGTTATCTTTAATTTGTATTAGGGTGTAACCATGGAGTCCACATGAATTATTCAGCGCTTAAAGTATTTTTTCAAGGTTTATCTGGAAACAAAGGTTGGAAACCGATGTGGAGAGAACCTGAACCAAAAGAAGAATACGATATTTTAATAGTTGGTGGCGGAGGGCATGGACTCTCAACGGCATATTACCTAGCTAAAGAGTTCCAAGAAAAAAAAATAGCAGTCTTGGAAAAAGGTTGGATAGGATCTGGGAATATAGGAAGGAATACTACGATTATTCGTTCTAATTATTTATTAAAAGGAAATCAGCCTTTTTACGAGCTATCTATGAAGCTTTGGGAAAATTTAGAACAAGATTTTAACTATAACGCAATGATCTCTCAACGAGGGATAATGAATCTATTTCATAACGACCCCCAACGTGACGCTTACACACGGCGAGGAAACTCCATGATGATTTCTGGAGCAGGCGCCGTGATGCTGAATGAAAAAGAAGTACGACGAGTTGCTCCCTTCTTAGACTTTGATAACGCTCGTTTTCCAATAAAAGGGGCACTGTGTCAAACTCGCGGAGGAACAGTAAGACATGACGCTGTCGCCTGGGGTTACGCCCGAGGTGCGGATAGACTTGGGGTAGATATTATTCAAAATTGTCCAGTTTTAAATATACTTGTTGAAAACGATAAATGTATTGGTGTTGAGACTGCAAAAGGAACAATCAAAGCAAAAAAAATTGCTATCTGTGTTGCGGGCTCTTCAAGCCAAGTAATGAATATGGCTGGTTTAAAACTTCCAATTGAAAGTCATGTTTTGCAAGCCTTTGTAACAGAAGGATTAAAACCAGTTCTTCCAGGAGTAATAACTTTTGGAGCTGGTCATTTTTATGTCAGTCAATCGGATAAAGGCGGGCTTGTGTTTGGTGGAGATATTGACGGGTATAATTCATATGCCCAGCGAGGGAACCTTCCCACAGTAGAGGATGTTTGCGAAGGTGGAATGGCAATAATGCCGATGATTGGAAGATCAAAATTATTACGGATGTGGGGTGGAATAATGGATATGTCCATGGATGGATCACCGTTTATTGATAAAACAAAGATTGAAGGCCTCTTTTTTAACGGTGGTTGGTGTTATGGCGGTTTCAAGGCAACACCAGCAAGTGGCTTTTGTTTTGCTCATCTGTTGTCGAAAGGCGAACCTCACGAAACAGCCTTGGAATTTAGGTTAGATCGTTTTCAAAGAGGCGCAGTAATCGATGAAAAAGGCCAAGGCGCTCAACCAAACTTACATTAGACAATGGAATAAAAAATTTATGATAATCAATCATCCCATTTTAGGCCCCCGAGATGCAAACGAATTTGTTTACAAAGGAGATGCGGAATTATTAAACCGCCCACATTGGACTCCAAATGCGACAAAAAGGGCGACATACGCAGAACAAGAAGAATTCCATGATTATCTCTATCTGAGAAATAATCCTGCTGGTGAGCATAAAGAACTATGGTACCACGAGCAAGGTGACAGATCTTGGTTAATAATAACACGCGATACACTCACCCACCAAATCTCCAAAGTTGAGCTTGTTAGAGAGTTCTTAAAGGAAAAAGTGACATGAGCGGAGACTTTCGATTAAAAGGAGGAAGAATCGATAAAAACTGTGAAATAAATTTCACTTTCAACGGTCAATCAATGAGAGGGTATCTAGGAGATACACTCGCCTCGGCATTACTTGCTAACAAAAAGCATCTTGTTGCTCGGTCTTTCAAATATCATCGGCCGCGTGGAATTTTCAGCGCAGGATCAGAGGAACCCAATGCGTTAGTAACTCTAGTAAAAGACAATCACTCCGAACCGAATCTAAGAGCCACTACCATTGAACTCTACGAAGGTCTGGAAGCAAAGAGTCAAAACCATAAGGGTTCGCTAGAATTTGATCTAATGCGGGTTAATGATTTCTTGTCCCCATTTTTATCAGCAGGTTTTTATTATAAAACATTCATGTGGCCAAAAAAATTCTGGGAAAAACTTTATGAACCCGTGATCAGAGCCGCAGCTGGCCTAGGCAGCCTAGATATGAAATCTGACCCAAGCGTATATGATAAAGGTTTTTTACACTGCGATCTACTAATTATTGGGGCTGGCCCAGCGGGTTTGATCGCAGCTTCTGAAGCAGCAAACAATGGCCTGAAAGTTTTAATCTGCGATGAAGATTTTTTACTAGGAGGTCGTCTTAACTCAGACGACGAAAAAATTGAAGGCTTATCGTCAGTTGATTGGGTAAGAAAAAAAATTGGTGAATTAAAAAAACTTAAGAATGTCCGTTTGATGAATAGAACGACTGTATATGGGGCATTTGATCACGGTATTTTTGGAGCCCTGGAGCGTAAAACAGATCACATCGTGAATAGCCATGGAAAACCACGACAAGTTTTATGGAAAGTTTATTCAAAACGCTCTTTGCTTTGCGCTGGTGCATCCGAGCGAGGAATAAGTTTTGGAAACAACGACCGTCCAGGAATTCTTCTCTCAAGCGCATTAAGGTCCTACGCTACCAGATGGGCCGTGAAGCCAGGCGAAAAAATTGCGGTATTTACAAATAATAATGATGGTTGGAGAACTGCACGAGTCTTGAGAGAGAAAGGCTGCAATGTTGTTGCCGTCATAGACTCAAGAGAGGATACCTCTGAACAACTCTACGGAATAAACTCTTATAAAGGGAAAACAGTAGTAACTACATCGGGAATTAAAAGAATTAAATCTGTCACGCTTAACGATGGGACAAAAATTACGGTAGATTGTTTGGGAATTTCAGGAGGATGGAATCCGAATATTCACCTCACTTGTCATCAGAGAGGGCGGCCGGAATGGAACCATAAAACTCATTGTTTTATCCCAGGAGAAACGCCAATCGGTATGAAAGTAGCAGGTTCAGCGAATGGATTATTTGGGTTATCTGAAATCATCCAAGAAACTATTGCAAAAACTCAAGCTATTTGTAAAGAATTGAATTTTACAACAAAAAAAGCGACGCAAATAAAAGCAAGTAGTCAGAACTTAGACATTGAACCTCTTTGGCATGTTGCCGAAAGTAAAGCGCGAGCTTGGGTTGACATGCAAAATGATGTAACAACGAAAGATATTTATCAAAGCCACATGGAGGGATTTAGATCAGTTGAGCACCTGAAGCGTTATACAACTTTAGGTATGGCAACGGACCAAGGAAAGAACTCCAATATTATTGGGCTGGCAATTATGGCTCAAATCCAAAAAAAACCAATAGAAGAGGTTGGGACGACTATATTTAGACCACCTTTTACTCCAATTTCTATTGGTGCTCTCGCTGGAAGGGGGCGCGGAAAAGATTTTCGTCCATACAGATTGACTCCTTCCCACAAGTGGGCAACTGAGAATGGTGCAATATTTGTTGAAGCTGGCAATTGGTTGCGAGCTCAATGGTTTCCAAAGAATGGAGAGACGTTTTGGCGCGATAGCGTTAATAGAGAAGTTAAAGAAACTCGCACCTCAGTAGGAATTTGCGACGTAACAACTCTTGGAAAGATTGATATCAAAGGGAAGGATGCTGGCGAATTTCTTAATAGAATATATGCAAATAACTTTGGAAAATTACCGATAGGGAAAACACGTTACGGCCTTATGCTCAGGGAAGACGGAATCGCTTATGACGATGGAACAACCGCTCGGTTTTCTGAAAACCATTTCGTAATGACTACTACGACAGCGAATGCGGTGCTAGTATTTAGGAATCTTGAGTTTTATAGGCAATGTATCTGGTCTGACTTTGACGTGCATTTAATTTCAACAACAGACATGTGGGCTCAATTTGCGGTAGCGGGTCCTAATTCACGGAAATTATTACAAAAAATTGTGGATAAAGAATTTGATATTTCAAACGAGAAATTTCCTTTTATGGGATGTAAAGAAATCACGGTTTGTGACGGAATTATCGCGAGACTATTTCGTATTTCTTTCTCTGGTGAATTAGCCTTCGAATTAGCTGTGCCAACACGTTATGGGGATAGTTTAATCAGAGTATTAATGGAGGCGGGCAAAGAATTTCAAGTAACCCCTTATGGAACTGAGGCCTTAGGTGTGATGCGAATTGAAAAAGGGCACGCAGCAGGCAACGAACTCAACGGGCAAACTTCAGCGCAAAACCTTGGAATGGGACGTATGATTTCTAAGAAAAATGACTGTGTTGGAAATATCATGTCCGAAAGAGAAGAATTTGATGATAAGGATGGCTTACGTTTGGTTGGGTTTAAACCAATGACTCGATCTCAACAACTAAAAGCTGGTGCGCATTTTTTCTCCAAAGGGAAAAAGTACAATATGGATACTGATGAAGGATGGATGACATCCGTGGCGTATTCCCCAATACTAGAACATTATATCGGTCTAGGCTATATAAAAAACGGTAGTAATCGGCTTGGAGAGAAAGTTATGTCAGTAGACCTACTCAATAATCAAATTTTTGAAGTTGAAATAGTTTCTCCACATTTTCTTGATCCAGAGGGAGAACGTCTTCGTGCCTAAATATAAATTGAAAAGCAACGCACCGCTTGCTAATCACAAAAATGTAATAAATAAAATTAAAATCTCCTCAATAGAAAAAGTAGAACTTTTTTCACTCGCAATTCCAATCGACGGTGAAAAAAAAGCAAAAACCGCCCTTGCAAAAGTGATTAAGTGTAAAATACCATCTCCTGGGAATTGTGTGGTTTCTGTTGAACAAAAGCTAAAACTCCTTCGGCTTGCCCCTGAGCAAGCCCTTTTATATTTTAGCAACCAAAATCTACCTCAAATACAAAAAACCTTACAAGCACTTAAAAAATCGTTCTATATCACAGAACAAAGCGATGCCTGGTCAGGAATCAAAGTAAGCGGGCAACAAGTTATCGCGTGCCTAGAAAGAATATGCCCCATTGACCTTTCCTATGACTCTTTTGGAATAAATTGTTTTGCAAGAACCTCAATGGAACACCTCAATACAATAATAATAAGAAATAAAAGAACTGAATTTGAACTATTTTCAGGGAGTTCTTCGGCAAAATCATTTTTGCACGCAATTGAAACATCAGCACAAAATATTTAATGGGAGTAAAAAAATTGGAAATAAAGACCGACATAGAGATAGCACGCCAAGCAAAAAAACAAGTGATTCAAAAAATAGGAGAGAAACTAGACATCCCACCAGATCAATTGCTTCCGTTTGGACACGACAAAGCAAAACTCTCTGCTGAATTTATTAAAGAACAAGAGACAAAATCCGATGGAAAATTAATTTTGGTAACAGCTATAAACCCTACTCCAGCTGGCGAAGGAAAGACCACAACTACTGTTGGTCTTGGCGATGGATTAAATGCTATTGGAAAAAAAACTGCCATATGCATTAGAGAGGCGTCACTTGGACCATGCTTTGGAATGAAAGGTGGTGCGGCTGGTGGTGGATACGCTCAAGTTGTTCCGATGGAAGAAATGAATTTACACTTTACGGGTGACTTTCATGCAATAACAAGTGCTCACAATTTGTTATCGGCGATGATTGATAATCATATCTACTGGGGGAATGAGGCCGAAATTGATTTGCGGCGGGTGGTCTGGCGTAGGGTTCTTGACATGAACGATCGGGCTCTTAGGGATATTGTAACAAGCCTTGGAGGAGTTTCAAATGGATACCCGAGACAAGCTGGATTTGATATAACAGTAGCATCAGAAGTTATGGCAATATTATGTTTAGCTTTAGATCTTGAAGATCTACAAAAAAGATTAGGAGACATTATCGTGGCATACAGGAGAGATAAATCTCCTGTGTACTGTCGGGACATAAATGCAGATGGTGCAATGACAGTGTTGCTTCAGCAAGCCATGCAACCAAACCTAGTTCAAACTCTAGAAAATAATCCCGCCTTTGTTCACGGCGGTCCTTTTGCAAATATTGCTCATGGTTGCAATTCCGTAATTGCCACTAAAACTGCTTTAAAGTTAGCAGATTACGTTGTTACAGAAGCTGGCTTTGGAGCAGATTTGGGCGCTGAGAAATTCATGAATATAAAATGCCGTAAAGCAGGATTATCTCCATCTGTTATCGTTATTGTTGCAACCGTTCGCGCGATGAAAATGAATGGTGGGGTGAGTAAGGCTAATTTAGGACAAGAAAATGTTAACGCCGTCGAAGCAGGCTGCTCAAACCTTGGAAGGCACATAGAGAATTTAAAGTCCTTTGGGGTCCCTGTAATCGTTGGAATCAACCACTTTGTGAAAGATACAGATGCAGAGGTTCAAGCAATCAAGAACTATGCTGAAAAAGGCGGCTCAGAAGCAATCCTATGTAAACACTGGGCAAACGGATCGCAAGGCACTTTAGAATTAGCAAAAAGAGTGGCGGAAATTGCCGATAGTGGCATCGCAAATTTCTCTCCACTTTATAAAGACGAAATTTCTTTATTTGCAAAAATTGAAACTATAGCAAAAAGCATTTATCGTGCTGACGAAGTTGTAGCTGACCAATCAATTAAAGATCAGTTGGAATCTTGGGAGAAAGCAGGTTATGGCCATCTTCCGGTATGCATGGCCAAAACACAATACAGCTTCACAACTGATCCCAATCGACGGGGAGCTCCTGATGGGCATTCCTTACCTATTCGGGAAGTTCGTTTGTCCGCTGGAGCAGGTTTCATTGTAGTAATTTGTGGACAGATAATGACAATGCCTGGTCTTCCAAGAGTTCCAAGCGCTGAAGCAATATGCCTTAATAAAGATGGTAATATTGAAGGTTTATTTTAACCATTTTCGTATAAGGAGTAAAAATGGCACAGATAATTGATGGTAAAGCCTTTGCAGCAGACGTTCGTCAAAAGGTAAAAAAATATGTGAATAGAATCAAAGAAACTCACGGTATTACGCCCGGCTTAGCTGTCGTGCTTGTTGGTGAAGATCCAGCCAGTCAGGTATATGTCAGGAATAAAGGAAAACAAACTCTAGAAGTTGGAATGAACTCATTCGAGCACAAACTTGATAAAACTTGCTCTGAGGAGGTTCTTTTATCACTAATTAACGATCTTAATCTCGATCCAAACGTTCACGGCATACTTTGCCAACTTCCCTTACCTGATCACATGAATGAAAATCTAGTTATTAATTCGATAAGTCCAGAAAAAGATGTGGAGGGCTTTCACATCTCTAATGGTGGGCTTCTTAGTACCGGTCAAAGCTCGATGGTTCCATGCACTCCACTTGGTTGCTTACTATTACTTCGAAATCATTTGGGTGATCTAACTGGAAAATCAGCAGTAGTTGTTGGTCGCTCTAATATTGTCGGAAAACCAATGGCTAGCCTCCTCCTGAAAGACAGTTGCACTGTCACAATTGCACATTCAAGAACCATGAATATTACTGAAGTTTGTTCAAAAGCTGATATACTTGTCGCTGCGGTCGGTCGCCCAGAAATGATTAAGGGAGATTGGATAAAACCTGGAGCAACCGTAATCGACGTTGGTATCAATCGAATCCCAGCACCAGAAAAAGAAGAAAACAAAACTAGGATTGTTGGCGATGTCCATTTTGAATCCTGTGAACGTGTAGCAGGAGGAATTACGCCTGTGCCAGGGGGAGTGGGCCCAATGACTATTGCCTGTCTATTAGCGAATACGGTAACAGCTTTTTGTAGAGAAAAAGGTCTTGAGCCACCTTCAGAGATAACAGTATAAATTTAGTTTAATATTAAACTAAATTTATACTGTTTAATTTGCGTTCACCGCAAAATTGTCTCAGTAGTTAACCACTGCGTTTCTCCAGACGACTTTTTTATCAAATCTACAAGAGACTGCACTCGCAATCCAGCTTCGAAATTAAATGGTTCAGCTCCAATACCAGCAATCGCTTCGACAAAACCTTTAACCTCGATGGCTTTTAAATCACCAAATCCAAGTTGATGTCCCGGCGCGACACAAAACCTACCATATGGTTCATGTTCGGGGCTAGAAACAATAGTCTTAAAACCCTTTTCACCTTCAGGATCATCGTTTTTATAAAAGAGAAGTTCATTTAACCGTTCCTGTGAGAAAAAAAGTGCTCCTTTACTTACAAAAACTTCAAAGTCATGTTGCATTTTTCGACCCATAGCAATCCAATTAGCTTCAATACTTCCCGAAGCGCCGTTCTCAAATTTTAAAAAAGCCCTTGTAACATCATCCGTAAATACATTTTCCATCTCTCCTGAAAAATTTGGTCGTTGATGAACGGAGGTTACGCAATTTCCTAAAACCTCGGAAATTGGCCCAATTAAGAATTCAGCCGTTGCAATAATGTGGCTACCTAAGTCCGCTAGAGCCCCTCCTCCCACTGGATCATGACGCCAACTGAATTGACTATCCGCTGAAGCCATATAGTCTTCTGCATGAATACCTCTAAATCCTCTTATCTCTCCTAAATCACCGTTTCTTATAATCTGTTGGGCCTTTAATAGTAATGGATTACAAATATAATTAAACCCAACCTGAGTCATTACCCTCGAACTTTTCGAGGCATCGCTCATTTCCTTTGCATCTTGAACTGAGATGGATAACGGTTTTTCACAATACACGTGTTTTCCAGCTCTAATCGCAGCCAAAGCCATTTCTTTATGAAAGGAATTCGGTGAAGTGATGTTAATCACATCAATACTTTCATCTTGGATTAATTCTTGCCAATTCCCAGAATATTCACCCACTCCCAATTCCAAAGCTGCCTTAGACGCCAAGTCTTCGGAAATATCCGCTAGTTTTTTTAGTCTTAGTTTATAAGGAAGATCAAAAACACGATTAGCAGCAGAAATTCCAAAAACATGCGTTTTACCCATAAATCCTGTACCAATAAGACCAAAGTTTAATTCTTTCTTTCCCATATTTTAAATCTTTTTATTTACCACTAAGGACATATCAAGGTTGCCGTCAAAAAAATCAATTGCGTTTTTCACTGAGGACACCGCCATAGCGGCCGCGGATTCTTTTGATAATCCAGCTACATGAGGAGAAAGAATGACCTGTTGTAAAAGATAAAATGGGTTTTTTTCCAATGGTGGCTCATCCTCAAACACATCAAGTCCTGCTGCCCCCACTTTCCCATTTTTCAAAGCATTAATTAAATCTTCTTCTTTAATTATACCGCCACGGGCTGTGTTCACAATAACAACGCCCGTCTTCATACGGTCAAATTCTTTTTTACCAATAATAGGCTTTTCAACTCTTGGCATGTTGACAGATATACAATCCGCGGTAGTGATCGCCATATTTAAATCGTCAACCTTCTCTACCGAACCATCAGGCCATTGTTTGCTATCTATAAATGGGTCATATGCAAAAACGTGCATACCAAAGGCGGTAGCCATTTTAGCCAACCGCCTTCCTATTCTACCATAACCCAAAATTAACAAATTTTTTCCATTCACCTCCTCTGGCTCTAATAGATTTCGGTAATCCCAAGGTCCAACTCGAACTGCCCTGTCATTCTTGATAACTCGCTTGAAAGCGGCTAAAAGCAAAGTCATAGACTGCTCGGCAACAGATTGTGAATTCACATCTCCAACAATAGTTAAAGGTATATTCTTTTCTGTAAGCGCAGCTACATCCACAGCGTCATACCCTACGCCGTGACGTGAAACCATTTTTAACTTTTCACTACTAAAAATATCTTCTCTACCCAAAGTTTGAGTTCTTATGACTAAAGCGTCAGCATCTTTTATGTGCTTTTTATAACTAAAATCACTATTTCCGGGCAGATAGGTATATGTAAAATCTTTTCTTGTTTTAATCAGCTCTATGCCACTCTCGTGGATTGCCCCGGCAATAAGAAGGTGTGGCATGTAAACCCCAAGTTTTTGGCTTAAATAATTCTATTCGGCACGCTGAAGTGTTGCATGACTTTAAAAAGCTTGGTAGTGAATTGCAACTATAATTTAGGTAGAGTTCACAGAATGTTAACATTATATTACGCAAGGAATACATGTGCTTTTGCTGCGCACGTTGTTCTTGAGGATGCTAAAGCTAAGTATCAAACGGTAGAAATTGACTTTAAAAAAACTGAACAAAAATCAATCAATTACCAAAGAATAAATCCCAAACAAAGGGTTCCTTCTTTAGCTACGCCAAACGGTATAATTACTGAGACCATGGCAATTATGCTTTATGTTGCACAGGAACATCCTGAAATGAGTTTAGTACCAAATAATAACTTTGAATTCGCTAGAGTTCAAAGCTTTAACTCTTATTTAGCATCAACAGTCCATGTTGCCCATTCTCATAAGCACAGAGGGAATCGTTGGGCGACCGATGAGCACGCTCTTGCAAATATGACAAACAAAGTTCAAGCAAACATGACGGAGTGTGGGAATTTTATCGAGAAAGAATTATTAACTGGCCCCTGGGTTTTGGGGGATAATTACAGCATTTGCGATCCTTATTTAGCTGTTATTACACGCTGGCTTGGTGACGATAATGTAGACACCTCGCAATTCCCCAGAATTATGGAACATAATCGACTGATTAAAGAGCGGCAATCAATGAAAAAAGTAACCAAAATTCACAACCCTGAGTAAATGCACAAATTTACGATAATTGGAGCTCAGCAGGATGAAAAGCCTTGTAATAAAAATATAAACGCTGTTCTCATAATGATCATCAGGCTATCCCAACGCCCAACCACCATCAACAATATGTGATTGACCAGTAGTAAACTTACTATCATCAGACGCTAAATAAAGGGCCATCGCGGCAATTTCATCAGGTGCACCTATTCTTCCCATCCTTTGGCGAGCTACAAATTCTTTCATTGCCTTTTCGTAGTCACCCGTATCTTTCAACCTTTGATGTAAAGATGGGCTATCAACGGTTCCAGGGCAAATACTATTACATCGTATTCCGTCGGTGATGTATTCAATAGCAACAGACTTTGTTAGCCCAATGATTGCGGCTTTCGTTGTTCCATAAACAAATCTATTTGGTGCTGCAAGTATCGAAGAACAAACAGAGGCTATATTAATTATTGAGCCACCACCCCTTTTCTTCATTCCTGGTAGAGCTGCTTGAATACCGTAAAACATAGATTTCACATTTAAATTAAAAGCTAAATCCAACTCTTCCTCTGTTGCCTCTAAAACGGTGCCATGGTGAACAATTCCAGCACAGTTTGCTAAAATATCAAAGTTTGCTCGCTCTATAACACCAGTTAACGCCTGTTTATTTGTTACGTCTATCTTCATGACTTCAGCTCCTTTTAAAGTCGATAAAAGATCTAAATTCAAGTCAACAGCAATAACTTCTGCACCCTCGGCTATAAAAGTTTCAGAAATAGAACGGCCTATGCCTTGAGCAGCTGCCGTAACTAATGCCTTTTTTCCTCTTAATCTCATATTTTTCTCCCAAATCTAACAAATTATTCTGATTATCCGAGGTTTACTGTCAATGAAGTTCTTTCCGCGCCAGATTTACATAACAGCACCAATTTGCCAAGGAACAAACTCATAGTCACCAAGCCCTTGGGATTCAGATTTTGTTTTTTGACCTGAAGCAACGGTTAAAAAAGTATTAAAAATTTGAAGCCCTATCTCCTCAATCATCAAATTTTCCGATAAAATTTCTCCTGCATTAATATCCATGTCATCAACCATTCTTTCAAACATAGCTGAGTTCGTTGCAATTTTAATACATGGAGAGGGTTTAGAACCAAAAGCAGATCCTCGGCCTGTAGTAAAAGCAACTAAATTACATCCACTAGCAATCTGTCCTGTAACGGAGGCTGGATCATAACCAGGACTATCCATGAAAACAAACCCCTTAGTTTTAATTTCTTCAGCATATTTGAACACTCCGTTCAAAGGCGTTGTTCCCCCTTTAGCAACAGCTCCAAGGGATTTTTCTAATATGGTAGTCAATCCTCCTTTTTTATTACCAGGGGAGGGATTGTTATCCATAGTTCCCTTATTTCTCTCGGTATAGTCTTCCCACCACTCGACAGTATTAATCAACTTTTTTCCAACTTCGGCACTAATTGTTCTTTCTGTTAAAAGGTGTTCAGCGCCATATATTTCTGGAGTTTCAGCCAAAACACCAGTGCCACCATTCGCTACAAGCAAATCACAAGCAAAACCTAAAGCAGGGTTGGCAGTTATACCAGACCAAGCATCTGATCCGCCACATTGAAGAGCAACGGTAAGTTCTGACGCGGGGCATTCAGTTCGATAGTTTTGATTTACAATTGGTAGCATCTCAAAAACTTTTTTGATGCCAAGCTCAACCGTCTTCCGTAGTCCCGCCATATCCTGAATATTCATAGTATGGAATAGCGGTCCAACAGATAGGCCATAGGCCTCTACCAACCAATCAATTTGGTTCATTTCACAGCCTAAACCAACCATCAAAACAGCTGCTACGTTAGGATTTTTAGCGTAACCCCACATAACGCGCTGCAAAGCTTCAAATCCATCGCCAGAGTCAGCCATACCACAGCCAGTTCCATGAACATATGCTGTAACGCCGTCTACATTTGGGTAATTCTTTAAAATATCGATATTAAAGTGCTCGGCAATTAATCGAGCCGCTGTTGCGGAGCAATTTACAGAGGTTAAGATGGCAATTGTGTTTCTTGTTCCAACTTTACCATTCGAACGCCGATAACCCATAAAAGTGTGGTTATGCACTCCATTCTCTGTATTAGAAATATTAGTGCCAAACTTATATTTTTTTTCTACATTTCTAAATTCAAGATTTTCAACATGCACATGTGTACCAGCGGGAATCGACTTGGACGCATAACCAATAATTTGCGCATATTTTACCACCGGATCACCAGCAGCAATATCTTGCAATGCCATTTTATGTCCTTTGGGAATTGCATCTTTGGCACCATCCACACCCAAGTTTAAATGGCATCGTGCTATGGCTACGTTATCTATTTCATTAAGCTTAATTAATTCAGACATAATCCCACTTTCTTAAAGTATATTAATAAAAAACAAACTAACCTTACCTTCAAAAAGAATAAGAATAAACCTATTTCAATGGTTGATTATCAGAGAAATTCTGACATCCTGACTGAACGATTCTCAATTGAAGCTAATTGAGCGGCCAAACCCATTTTTACAGCCCATATACCATCCTCCACAGTGACTTCTACACCATTACCAGAAGATACAACATCGTTAAACTTCTCATGCTGATAAAACGTTGAACCATTATGGTCACCAAGATCCAACAACGCTGAATCAACAGAAATTATTTTTTCTTTAACAGTTTTTGTTTTTCTATCACTTGTGACAATCATAGACTCGGGGTGTTGAGTTTTGCCGTTCTTCCAAAATCTCTTTGGCCCGGGTATCTTACACTCTATCTTCCCTTTTGGACCGACTGCTGAAATTTCTTCTTGATATATTGCTCCATCTGCAAACATACAGAGTTCTAGCATACATCGCGCACCATTCTCAAAATCTACAATAACATAACCATTATCCCAAATATCTGATTGAGATCCATCATAGGTTTCCTTTAGGTGATTACACGCCTGCCCTCCGCTAGCCATTATTTGAACGGGGTTACATCCAATTATCAATCTCATTAAATCAAAAAAATGGCAGCACTTTTCTACAAAGGTGCCTCCCGTATATTTATTAAATCTGTTCCAATTATTCACTTTCGTAAGAAATGGAAATCTGTGCTCACGAATCGATAACATTTTAACTCCGCCAGTAACTAATGCTCCCTCACGTATGAAATGTTGTAAGACCGGCATATATCGATATTCCATAGCAACCCAGATTGGCGCTTGATATTTTTTAGAAAAGTCAATGAGTTTTCGGGTGTCTTCCAAGGTCGTTACAATAGGTTTCTCAATCAAAATTGGTTTATTAGTATGTTTTAAAATTTCATATAAATCATCAATATGCTGAAAGTTTGGCGTGGCAACTACCAAACAATCAAATTGCATATTTTTAAGCAAGCTTTGTAGACTTTCAAAAAATTCTGCGTCGGGAGAAATAAGTTTTGCTAATTTACGCATTTCAGGATCAGGTTCACATATACCAACAATTGATGTCTCAGGTAAACAAGAGATGTTCCTTATATGCTCTCGACCCATCATTCCGCATCCTACAATTCCATATCTTATCATACATTTTTCCTATTTAAAGCGCTGAACATAATGAGCTTTGTCACAATCAAACCAAGTGCGTGAGTATTCTATTGGGTGTTTTGAGGACGCCCATCCAAATCTTTCGACAAAACCAGTCACTGTATCAATCGGAACACCGAAATTGGTTGGTGACCACTCAGGTACACTTTTGACTGAAACTCTATCCTCAACACGGGAAATCCAAATTCCTAATTTATTTTTGTATACATGGTAAATAGCGTCATTTAAGTCTGCCATGTTTAAAACCCCAGCACCACTATCTAGCCAAATTTCTTCAAGAGCAACTGCAATATCGTTGAGATATCTTAATCTTCGTATACGAGTTCCTTTATTAGATATTCCAAATGCTGGCAATTTTTTTGGCTTAGTTAAGTTAACGACACTAATCACCTTCGCCGTTGGCAATCCTCCTCCTTTGATTAATTCCAAGCGAAACATAGAGTAAATACTAGAAACTTTATTCACATAAGAAATATAATTTCCTGATCCTTGGATTTGCTTTAACATTTTTTTTTCTACGAGAGCTTTTAAGCTTTTCCTCAAAGTTCCAACAGATACTCCAAGAATTTTTGCCATTGCTTGCTCAGGAGGTAATCGTTCCCCATCAAGGAGTTGCCCTGAAGCAATATCCCTAATAATAGCTTCGGTTAATTGAACATATTTTGGTAAACTGTTTGATACCCGTTGCATCTAATCCGTTGCAGTAATTTAATTAATTGATATACTATTGATTTACTTTAGAGTAAAACAATTTAAAAGTAAAAGTAATACATATTAAGGTGGATCATTTGACAGTAGTACCAATAAATTCGTTAGACCTTAGTCGTTCCGAAATATCTTGGTTTTCAGCATTATGCTCAGATGATTATCAATTTCTTAGTATTCCTGATGGAAAACTGAGATCAAGTTGGGACCACTGTTCAGCCATTGTAAAGAATGCAGAGCGGCAAGGATTCAGAAATATTCTTTGTCCATCTTCTTATCAAGTAGGACAAGATACTCTTTCTTTTGTCGCAGCTTGCGCCCCAATAACTAGTAAAATTAATCTTCTTGCTGCTGTGCGCTGCGGGGAGATGCAGCCAATCATGCTTGCTCGAACCATAGCCACACTTGATCATATGCTCAAAGGCAGACTTACAATCAATATAATAAGCTCAGACTTTCCTGGTCAAAAAGAGGATAGTAATTACAGATATCAAAGGTCAAGAGAAGTCGTGGAAATACTAAAGCAAGCTTGGACGAGAGAAGAAATTAACTACCAGGGGAAGATTTATGAGTTTAGTGGATTAACAACAGATCCTGCAAAAACTTATCAAATTGGAGGTCCTTTGCTATATTTTGGCGGATACTCCCCTGCCGCTCTTGAACTTTGTGGTCAGCATTGTGATGTTTATCTTATGTGGCCAGAAAAAATCGAACAACTAAAAGAACGAATGATTGCTGTTAATGACGTAGCCCAAAAATATAATCGAAATTTAGATTATGGCTTGAGAGTACATGTGATTGTGCGAGATACAGAACGAGAAGCCAAAGAATACGCTGAGTTCATAGCTTCAAAAATTGATGATGAATACGGAAGAAAAATCCGAGAGCGAGCATTAGATTCAACGTCTCTAGGTGTAGCAAACCAATCTAAAAATCGAGAAATCGCGGATGAGTTCGGTTATATTGAACCAAATCTGTGGACAGGTGTAGGTAGAGCCCGATCCGGTTGTGGAGCTGCACTAGTTGGATCAACTGATCAGGTGCTGACTAAAATCGAACAATATAAATCAATTGGGATAAAATCTTTTATCTTTTCAGGGTACCCCCATATGAATGAGTGTAGCCACTTTGGAGAAAAAGTAATGCCTTTACTTAAGACATGTGCTTTACCGAAGGAGTATAACCGAGTACCGGCAAATAACCCTTCAACCCCACTTGGTAGAGGCGAGAGAAAATAAATGGAAAGAGTGCATTTTTCAAAAAATATAAGTTTCAGTCGAATAATTTATGGTATGTGGAGATTGACGGAGGATGGGAATATAAGCGTTGAGCATATTACAAAAAAAATATCATTATGTTTAGATCAAGGCATAACAACATTTGATCAGGCCGATATTTATGGTGATTACAGTGCGGAGGAAACTCTAGGAAATGCCATTGCGGCTGATAAAGCGATTCGTAACAAAATGGAAATAATAACAAAATGTGACATCGTTGCTCCATGTGGAAAGTTTGCTGCTGAACCTTTGAAATATTATAACACCTCTAAAGAACACATTACCCAATCAGTAAATTCATCACTTAAAAATATGAAAATTGATCATATTGATATGCTTTTGATCCATCGGCCAGATCCTTTTATGAACGCTGACGAAACAGGGCAAGTTTTAGATGAGTTAATAAAAAGCGGCAAGGTGAGAGCAGCTGGAGTTTCTAATTTCAAACCATGGGACTGGAACCTTCTTCAGTCACGAATGGAAAACCCACTTTTAACAAATCAAATTGAATTTTCATTAAGTAAGCACGAACCCCTAACTAACGGAGACTTATCATTTCATTATGAAAAAGGAGTTAACATAATGGCTTGGTCGCCTCTTGGTGGAGGACGCCTTTTGGTAGAAAAAAATGAACTATACAGTACTCTAAAAAGAATTGCATACAATTACGAATCTGATCTAGCAACTATTGCTTTGGCTTGGATCTTATCCCATCCATCGAGGATTCTCCCGGTAGTAGGCACTAATAATTTAGAACGAATTCGTAAAATCCACATGGCAACTGATACGAAAATTGATCGGGCAAGTTGGTTTGCCCTTTACAGCGCTTCTATCGGTCACGAAGTACCTTAACTCGTGAATTCTTATAAAGATCCCATTTAAAATCAACACTCTTTACGATTGAAAAAATTTAATAAATATAGTAGATTTATTTAATAGTAGGGATGACATGTTATGCCAAACAGACCTAACACCATTTCAAATGAGGAACTAGAAGAAACCGCGCGCGCGATTCGAAAAAATGTTGTGAGAATGGTTGCTAGAAATGGTCAAGGCTACGTGCAGCAAGGACTTGGTGCAGCAGATCTCTTTACTACCCTTTACTTTTATGAGGCGAACTTGGACCCGGAGAAGTCTGATTGGAATGAAAGAGACAGAATATTTTTATCGACAGCACATAATTCAGCACTTTTTCACGCCACACTTGCTCAACGTGGGATTATACCAATAAAATCCTTAGCGACATATACGAAAGATGGTTCATCACTAGAAATTAACGTATCAGAACGACTTGGAGCTATTGTGGAAGCAACATGCGGCTCTCTTGGTCAAGGTTTATCAGTAGCAGTTGGCGTTTGCTTAAGTGCAAAGCGACATAAAAAAAATTACCGCTCGTATGTAATACTTGGTGATGGTGAACTTCAAGAAGGCCAAACGTGGGAAGCCGTCATGTTTGCTGCTTCCCGAAACCTTAATAATCTTTGCCTTATGGTTGACCTTAATGAACTTCAGGTCGAAGGACATACAAACAAAGTAATGGAGATGGAACCTATAGAAGAAAAATTTAAATCATTTGGATGGAAAACTATTTCTGTAGACGGTCATAAATTCACAGCGATGCGAAATGCATTCGATTTGGCTCGAAATATAAGCAAGAAACCAACTGTTATCATTGTTAAAACAATCCCAGGAAAAGGGGCTCCATCACTAGAAGGAAAAATGAGCCATAACATGGTACTCCCAAAAAAAGCTGCTGAAATTGCATTGAAGGAATTGGAGTTACTTTAATGACTGATGAACTACATCTTGGTGATTTCACATCAAACGCTTTTAGCTCGGCGAATATTCCCAAATACTATGGGGAAACGCTGGTAAAGCTTGCTCGAGAAAAAGCCGAAATAGTAGTTCTTAGTGGCGATTTAACTCCCGCTACAGAATGTGATCTATTCAGAGATAATTTCCCAAATCGTTTTTTCAATACTGGAATTGCCGAAGCAAATATGATCGGAGTATCTGCTGGTATGGCTCGATCAGGCGATATTCCATTTGTACATTCATTCTCAGTATTTTTAAATCGTCGAGCCCTTGATCAAATTGCAATGCAAATAGCATATCCTAACCTAAACGTAAAACTATGCGGGTTCCTTCCCGGTCTCACCACCCTGCTCGGGGTATCGCATCAAGCCATAGAAGACAACTCAGTGATGAGATCCCTACCTAACATGGCGATAATAGAGCCTTGCGGTGCTCGTCAAATTGAAAGTGCAGTTCGTGCAGCTGCGAATTACAAAGGCCCCGTTTATCTCAGAATGCATCGACCATCAACCGCTTTAACAACAAAAGATTCGTTGCTCCCCTTAGAAATTGGCAAAGGCCAACTGCTTGTTAAAGGAAACGATGCCATTATATTCGCGATGGGTCATATGGTCCAAGAAGCTCTAACTGCATCTGAAGAGCTTTCTCGAAAAGGAGTCAAAGTAGCAGTGGCAAATATTCATACATTAAAACCATTAGACATTGATTTTATTATAAAACACTCGAGACAAGTATCAGCAATAATAACTGCCGAAAACCACTCCATAATTGGAGGTTTAGGCTCCGCAGTAGCAGAAACGCTTTTAGAAGGAAATGTGTCAAGAAAATTCAAAAGAATAGGTATCGAAGATACATTTGCTGAGGGAGGATCAACTAACTTTCTATTTAAAAAGTATGGTTTGACTTCAACAAAAATTATAGATGAGCTAGAAAAATTACTTGATAGTTACTAAACTTAGGCGATTATAGCTATTACTACTTTTTAGGTTAGAATCAGACTGCCACGACAGATTGAATAATTATGACCTCTTCTATAAATCATCTTAAAGCAAAAAGTCACTTTTTGATGATAATATTCTCAATACTGATATCGGGAAGTTTTATATTTGGTTCTTTCATCGCTAACCAGATTGCCCCCTCAGCAATTTCTGCAATTCGCTTTGTCTTTGCATTTCTAATTCTGTATATAATCTTTAAGTCAAAAAACAAAACTAAAAGTTTTTTATTTGTAAAATTTTACCGATATATTCTTTTAGGAGGCTTAATCGCAACATATTTTGTCATGATGTTTGAGGGTCTAAAAACTGCATCACCGATTGCAATGAGTGCCATAATGGCATTAACACCTTTTTTAACAATAATTCTAGAATACATTTTCTATAGAAAAAAATTCAAAATGGTCATAGTCCTTGCTTTAGTAATCGGTGCAGTTGGGTCTATCTGGATCATCTTTGATGCAAATTTCAAACAAATTCTCAGTTTTGAGATAGGACGAGGCGAGAGTTTATTTTTGATAGGTTGTTCGTGTCAGGCGATATATACTTTGTTAATTCCAATTTTAAATGAGGGAGAGACTACATTAGAACAAACTTCAAATACTATGTTAATTAGTGCAATTCTGTTAATCTTAATTGATTTCAAAGTAATTACTAGCACTGCTTGGGATGAAATCACTCTAGATACTTGGTTAACAATTCTATACCTGTCCTTTTTTGCTACCGCTATAGCATTTTTTATTATTCAGTATGCACGCAATTTTCTTCCAAGCACCTACATAATGGCTTACTATTACATGGTGCCAATGTGGGTTCTAATCTTCGAAACAATCATTTTTGGAACTTTTTTTAGATCGGCAGTTTGGTTGGGCTGTTTCGCTATTATTTTTGCTTTTTCTACTATTTTTTTTGAAGATATAAAGCTAAAATTCCTACAAAGACTAAAATAAAACTAGTGCTAAAACTATGATAAACATTATTCAGAATTTTAAAAAAAACCTACTGTCTGTATCTCTAATTTTATTAGCTGGGGTAAATTACGGATTAATTTTTCCATTAAACTCTATGGCGATACATGCACATGCGTCCTATTTTGGTCATGCGTTTTGGCAAACTATAATATCTGGATTGCTCCTCCTGTTAATAGTTATGTACATCAGAGAACCTTTCAGACTGACCTTTGAGTATATTAGGGTCTACTTTTTGGTTGGAGTTTTTGCTTTTTCTATCCCTATGTCAGTATTAACCTTAGTAAGCTCACAGATACCCGTAGGAATGACTTCGCTTGTAATGGGTTTATCCCCAACACTAACCTACATCCTAGGAATGTTAGTTAAGCTAGAACGCCCCTCGTTGATTGGTATCTTAGGAATCATGTTAGGCTTTGTCGGATTAATCATATTATTATTGCCCGAGCTCTTTTTGCCCTCTTCTGAAATTTTAATTTGGTTTGCAATCGCCCTAATTACACCGGTCTGTTTAGCGATCGCTAATATTTCAGCAAGTTTTTATAACCCAAGAGATTCATCTCCAATATCAATGGGCGCAGGATTCTTATTAGCTGGGGCCGTTTCGATATTTCCATTAACTTTCTATTTCAACCAATTTTATTGGCCCATTGGTACTAATTTAATTATTCCCACTTTCGGAGCATCAATGGTAAACATTGTACATATTGTTTTGTTTGCAACTATCGTGAAAAATTACGGCGCTGTCTTTTTTAGTCAATTTAATTATATTGTTATCATATTCGCAATGCTCTGGGCCTTTATCATTTTCGATGAAACACCTTCATCTTCAATAATTTTACCACTAGTTCTCATGACACTTGGAATAGTTCTTTCAAGTTTAAGAAAATAAATCTATTTACTTTGAATCTTCCTCCAATTAAAGCCTTCTAGGATGAAAGATCAGTGCCATGCCATCCCTTTTCTCGCTCTTCCCAATACATTTTTAAAAAACGTTCTGTCAAAAGACCAGGATGGCCATTACCGAGGGATATATTGTTAACATGAGTGATAGGAGTAATCCCTGCGGCTGTCGTGCATGCAAAAGCCTCGTCAGCAGTTTCTAAATCTTTTGGTTCTAGATAACACTCCTCTGCCTTTAAACCCAACATTGCTGCCAGTTCAAAAACGCTTCGACGAGTAATACCCTCTAACACATTTCCTTTTGGCGTTTTCAGTTTTCTATCTTTCACAATCCACATATTGAAACCGGGACCTTCCGAAAGATATCCGTCAGGAGTACATAGAATTGCACTATCAGATCCTTGTTTAAAGGCCTCTAAAAGACCTTTATTTAAATCCATCCAATTAAAGTTCTTTGTTCTTGCATCGATTGCCTCTTTTGGCACACGTTTATTCTTTACAATAGAAATATGAAGTCCATTTTTGGTTTTTTCTTCTCCAAAGATGTTATAATGAGGAACCACTACGACTATCAGTCCATTCTTGCAAGTTCGAGGATCTCTCTTTGACAGATCCGAATATGGACCTCGCCTTCCAATAAGCATAAAAATGGCATTTTTATATTTAGACCTAATAATACACTCAATCGCTATATCTTTAATTTCATCATCTGAATGCGGGATGTTAATTTCCATATCAGCGCAGGAATTCTTAAATCTTTGCAAATGATCATCAAATCGGAAAATCTTTTTATCTAAAACCGAAAGAGTATCATAAACAGCGTCACTTTTTGTCACCGTAGGTTCTAAAATTGAAATTTTAGCTTCTGAAGCTTTTTTAAACTCATTATCAATAAATGCATAAGGTTCTGGCATTATTACTTTCCTCATTTCGATACAATTAAGTCATACTCTCTATAGCTAGCCTTATTAGTTCATCCTTTGTCCCCCATACACTCTAGTACACGACGCTTGCTCTCATAATCTATTTCTTGATTTTCAAAAAAAGGAGTAGGAGCAATCGAAAATACTTCGTTATAATTTACATATTCAGTCATCTCACTATTACTCCTAAATAGAGTTTTGTCATATAGTTACACAACTTTCTAATTAGCTATATAGACCAGATTACTAAAAGCACTTTCATAAGTCTACTTGAATAAGAGAAAATTCTCGGCTTATACACATCTCTTATAAACAAAAACTCTTGAAAATAATACCTTTTAATTTATACTTAAGGCATGAAAAAGTTAGACGGGCAAATAGCTATTATCACAGGATCTGGAACAGGAATTGGATTAGCTATAGCTAAAAAATTTTTAGAAAATGGTGCAAAAGTGCTGATTAATGATTTAAATACTCAAACATTTGAGTATGCAAAATCAATCTTAATTGAAGCAGGCATTGACCCGCAAAACTTTGCAGTTTTTTTTAGTGATGTGTCCAATGAAACAGATGTAAAGAATATGTTCAATGAATGTGAAAACAAGTTTGGCTCCGCCACTATTCTTGTAAACAATGCCGGGATTATCCAAGAAAAAAAATTTCTCAATATCTCAAATAAAGACTGGGACAGGATGATGGCTATCCACCTAAAAGGATGTTTTCTAGGATGCCAAAACGCACTTAAGCCAATGCTTGATCGAGGAGAAGGAATCATTATTAATATTGCTTCACAACTTGGTCAAATTGGTGGTTTTGAATTAGCCCATTATTCTGCTGCCAAAGCGGGAATTATTGGGCTAACAAAAAGTTTAGCTCTTGAATATAGTAGCCGCGGTATTAGAATAAACGCTATAGCTCCAGGTCCAATAAACACCGACATGGTTTTAAAAAACCTAACTAAAGAGTGGCGAGACAAAAAATCCAGTGAATTACCATTAGGCCGCTTCGGTGAACCCAGTGATATCGCAAGTACTGCTCTGTTTCTGGCATCAGATGACTCAAAGATTTATGTGGGGCAAACCCTTTGTCCCAATTCCGGCGACGTAATGCTGTAATCATAAAAAAAAAATTTTTCTTCTTATCGTAATAACGAAGCCAGCTTTAATTTTTTTTAAACTTCTCTTCTTGGTTAATACTTTTTGCAGACTCTAAAATTATATCCTTATTAATGTTTAAACCTATTAATATTAAATATTTAGCTTTACTAGAAAACCTGTTTGGCAATTTCTGAGGGTACTGAATATGTTTCCCAACTCCTTGTAAAAGAAGTGGGCCTATTGGTGATGAGACTATACCCTTTACCCTAAGAAGATTACTACCATGGCAATAAAGTAGTGCTGACAGCCAAATCACAAGATCATCCCAATCAGTATTATTTTTTAAAGGTATTTTTAAACTAAATATTTCACTAATATACTTTTGTTCCTCTTGAGGTAAATGTTGAATTATATTTTTTGATCTCGATTCTTTTTGATACAAGAGTTTAGTTTTTCCCTTAACACTAGAACTGATTTTTGCTTGTGAATTTATAGTTTTAATGAAATCAGATATCTCAAAAACTACTTTTTTTGTCACCAGATCCGCCTTAGAAATTATCACCTCATCAGCGTTAATAATTTGATTTCTTATAAATGCTTGGAGTTCTTTTCCAGGGTGTTTATAAGTGGCGTCTAACAGAACAGTTACCTTTTCAATTATAATATGTTTTGAAAGTATCGCATTATTCACGATTGTATTATAAATAGATCCTGGGTCTGAGACTCCACTAGTTTCTACTAGTATCGTTTCCACTCTCTTCCTCGGGCTTAATGCTTGTCTGGTTTTTTTATTGCAAAAAGAAAGCAAGACTTCCACCAATTCAGCCTTTTTTGTGCAACAAATACAGCCTCCTATAATTTTTTTAATTGATCCTGCTCTGTACAATAAAATATCATCGACAGAATTCTCAGAAAGTTCATTTACTATAACAGACGTTACTTCATCCTTTGAAGTACTCACCAAATGCTGCAAAAATGTTGTTTTACCCGCACCTAAGAACCCCGATATTATGCAAAGCCTTATTCTTCTTTGTTTCTCTAAAGTCATTTAAGTACATTATTATAAAAGAATTTTTTATCGAGGGGGTCGAGAGGTTTTCCTAACAAATCTTCTACCACTTCCCACAATTGTTCAAGATTTGGAACCAACTCAACCCGACCAGTCAAATTACCAATCTGTTTTAGTTGAGTGACGCCATCGTCATAGAAAAAAAGACCATATTTTTTTAAAATAACAGATAGTTTTTTTGCTCTAACAAGTCGAGATCTAAGGCGACTCGCAGCACTGTCTGTTCCTGCATCAATCCAATAATCTTTAATTTCAGGAAATCCACAGGCAGAGCACATTAAATTAAATCACTTTTGGTCTTTTAGACTCTTGAAAAGGAAACCTCTGTCTAAAGTCATTAGCAATGTATTCAAAGGGTTGCCATTCCACACCCTCGTGCTGATTTATATATGCTATTAAACGTTCTAGCATCAGCAAAACCTGAGGTCTCCCAGACACATCCGGATGTATAGTAATGGCAAAAACAGCGTAATTCATCTCTCTATACACCCAGTCGAATTGGTCTTTCCACAAATCTTCAATATGTCGAGGACTTACGAAGCCGTGGCTATTCGGTGATTTTTTCATAAACATCATAGGAGGTAAATCATCAACATACCAATTTGCCCCAATATCAACCAAATCTATTTCCGCACCCCTTTTTAGAGGT
This sequence comes from Paracoccaceae bacterium, assembly GCA_029242355.1. Taxonomy (GTDB): domain Bacteria; phylum Pseudomonadota; class Alphaproteobacteria; order Rhodobacterales; family Rhodobacteraceae; genus JAYZEV01. The sequence continues at coordinate 40,319 of JAQWUC010000068.1, forward strand.
TTCATCCATTCCTTTGCTCCGATCGAATAATCTATTACATTCCATTCATCTCCAAATCTTGCATAGAAGGGTTGGAAATCTCGATACATTTGACTATGATCATAGGAAAACCCATACTTCAACAAGAGTGATGCAGTATCATTTGACATTTCCCACCACGGGGCAACATATCCTCTCGGTTTTTTTCCAGACAAACTTTCGATCAACTCAATTGATTTAGCCAGAACATCTTCCTCTTGATTTTTTGTCATGGCTATCGGGTTCTCATGCATGTACCCATGAGCTCCAATCTCGTGTCCTGCTTCAACGATCATTTGCATCTCTTTGGGAAAAGTCTCAATAGAGTGGCCTGGAATAAAAAATGATGTTTTTAATTCATATTCTGCAAATAGCCTTAGCAAACGAGGCACCCCGACCTCAGTAGCAAAAATGCCTCTTTGGATGTCCGATGGAGAGTCTCCTCCTCCGTAGGATCCAATCTGTCCCGCCACAGAGTCAACATCTATTCCAAAAGAGCAAAATATTTTTTTTTCTTGTATTGCCATCCAGTAATACCTTCCGTTACTTTTTTAAAACTTTTTCCGAAGCTCCTCAGTTTTTGAAAAGTCAACTTGATCATTCTTATCAAAAAGAACTCCATAAACAGTCTCTGCCCTTTTTTTACTTATCCATCCTTCCTTATAATCATTAAAAACCCGTTCTATTTCTCTTTCCTTTGGGTTGCCATAACCGCCGCCACCAGCAGAATATGATGCCACCATTTCACCCGGTTCTAAAGCTAATCCATAGCAATTGGGCAACTCAGTTAATTTTCCATCCGGATCTTTCTTAAATGTCTTTGCGACACCTCCTGACTGTCCTCCTCGAGCACCTTTTGCGGGATTTATTGATCCATCAGACGTATAAAGAACTTTCATACTACAGTCATCTATCGGCCCAAACTCACAATAGGCAGATGGCGAGCCACGGAATTTTCCTGCTCCTTCCGTATCCATGGTAACATATCGCTTCGAAACATGTATCGGGTACTGAAGTTCATCGACTTCAATACTATCTTGCCGACACAAACCGGCATTTCCAGCATGAATTATTGTTAAAAAACCATCTGTGACAGGGGTCCCTGCTCCACCTGTAATTCCAAGAAAAATTTGATTCACAAAGGGCATATTCTCTTTACGTGGATCATTTCCTGAAATTACGCCCATTCCAGCTGGAATTATGGGACCTGTTTCTGCCTGCCCATAACCTTCGGCAAGTTCCGCAATACCAACTTGGACTGGACAGAGAACACGATCAGCTAAATTCGTCGTAGCTACCGAACAACTTACCGGATGCCTTGGAATCCCGGTACAACAATTCTCTCTAAGTTTGATTTCAATACGACGAAAACTCCCAGCATTCGGAGGAACAGTGTGATCCACTATCCCATTAAAAATCCCGATCATAGCAGCAGACGTTGCGGTTCCTTCTGTTAGATTTAAACCACATGGTTGACAGTCTGGATTATCAGTCAAATCAATAAAGATTTTGCTATTTTTAGAGTCAATCTTTATTTTAACTTTAGCTGTTATTCCATCCGGAACACCTGGAAAAGGATCATGAGTTGAAGAAGTAACTATTGATCCACTTGGTAGTTTACTAATTGCCTGAATCATTCTTTGTTCTGAATAATCAAACCAGTCACTAGAGAACTTCTCTAACTGACCCCACCCTATCTCTGTGCCTAATATTTCAATCTCTCTTTCACCAATCCTAACTGCTCCCATCGAAGCTAAATAATCACCCCACCATTGATCTGGCACTCGTATCCGCGACTTACACATACGAATTATGTCATCATTATTTTTATAATTATCTTGTATTTTCACTGCAGTGAAAATTAAAGCACCTTCATCATAAACATCTTGCGCATGTCCAACATAAGTTGTTGGAACAGAGTTTCCACAATCAGCTTGATGGGCCTTCGCCAAAACGAAAAATCTATGTTTATCATTATCATCAAATATCGGAACAACCATACAATGATCGGCAGCATGAGAGTTACCCTCATATGGAGAATTATGTAAAAATGCATCACCTCTTTTCAGGTCAGGGTGATACTTCTTTATAGTTTCACATATAAGATCAGGTCCAATCATAACATGGATTGGCAAACTTTCCGCAGATGCTAAGAGCTGGCAGTCCGCTGTAAGGATAACACAAGAAAAATCATGTGCTGTATTAAGTACTCCGGACCGAGCTGTCCTAAACAATGTATTTTGCATTTTTCTAGCAATACTCTCCATGCGACTGGAGAGAAGAGCCATTTGCACGCCATCAGAAGTATTTTTTGACTTTAATCCAACCATCTCATCTCCTATACGTTATTTGAAGAGGCTTTTTCGCTAATTATTCAAAACCTCAATTATAAGACTTCCAACTTCATCTCTAAAGGATTTAGACCCAGGCTCGATGACTACCGTAGTAAAAGACGACTCAACAATCGCAGGGCCCACAATTACCTGATTTAGTTCTATATGCTCAAAAGAAACCACTTTCGTGTCTTGCCACCCTTTTTTACCAAAGAAAACTGGTCTCGTGACATTCACTTTTTGATTTTCTGAAGAATTCATATTGAGATTATCAATAATCTCATCTCTGATTTGGCAACTTACTTTGGCTCGCCAGTTTACAAACTCTACGTCAGAATTTGGATCACTTATTTCAAAAATTCCTTCATGAACTTGGTGAAAGGCATTCATTAAGTTTTTTACATCATCAGCACTTTTTAACTGGCCGCCAGCCATAGGAACATCAATTTCCCAAATTTGTTGGGGATACCTTGCTTCCACAAAGTACTCAATTTTATACCCGATTGAATTTGATCCGGCTCCAACTTTAAATTGTTCACACTTCTCAGTCAAGCTACTAAGCACAGAATTAATCTGATCAAATTTAAAATTCTTACCGCTAGAAAAACTAATCTTACCAAATTCGGAAGAGAGGTCAGACATTAAGGCACCAGAGGCGCTTAAAGCGGCCCCAACATTAGGAATTATAGCCTTGCTGCAACCTAATCTTTTTGCCACCGCATTGGCATTCAAACCAGCTGCACCACCACCGCCAATCAAACATGCGCTCTTCGGGTCAATTCCCTGATTCACCGTTATCTCCTCTATCGCGCCTACCATTTTTTCAGTAGCTAACGCTAAGACAGCTTCAGCGGCTTCTTCAACGGAAATTTTTAAAATTTGGGCAACATTTTTCTCTATAGCACTTTTTGCGGCAATCTCGTCTAATTGCATTGCACCGCCTAGAAAAAACGCTGGATCGATAAATCCTAAAGCTAACGCACAATCAGTTACGGTTGGTTCTAAACCTCCTGCACCATAACAAACAGGACCGGGTGAAGATCCTGCACTTTGAGGCCCAACATGTAATAATCCTCCATCATCGACCCAAGCAATAGACCCGCCACCAGCGCCTATACTTTTTACGTCGACTGATGGAAACCCCGTCATGTGTCCTCTGAACCGCTGACCCAACCAAGTTTCTCGAGTCCATGGGATACGCCCATCCCGAACAAGACTAACGTCATAACTGGTACCACCAGTATCAGCGATTATAACACTCTTTTCGTCTGTCGCTTGCTTTGCATAATGTTCTCCAGCGATTGGAGCCATAGCGGGCCCCGATCCCAGGGAATGTATTGGTGATCTAGCAACATCTGCAGCATCCATTATTCCACCCTGCGACGTAACCATAAGTACTCTACCATGAAAACCAGCCTCGTTTAATCGATTTTCCAAACCATCAAGATATTCAAACATCAACGGTTTTAAGGAAGCATCAAGACAAGCCGAAATAGCTCTTCTGTACTCCCTTAAAGTAGGATTTAACTGATGAGAGAGGGTAAATGGAACGTCTGGCAGTATCTTTCTTATTAGTTCACCTACTCTAAGTTCATGTTTTGGATTTGCAATTGACCATAGTAAACAAACTCCAATAGCCTCAACTTTATTTTCTCGACATTGATTTAACGCCGTCTCAATCGACCCATCATCCAGTTCATCAATTACAATACCTCTATTGTCCACACGTTCATTAATTTCAAATGTTAAGGATCGAGGAACGAATGGTGCCGGAAAATCAACAGAAAAATTAAATGGCTCAATGCGACCACCTTCTCGAAATAAGAGAATATCTTTATGGCCAAGGGTCGTAAAGAAAGCTGTTTTGGCTGTTTTGGCTGTTAGAACAGCGTTTATCGAACGCGTTGTCGCATGAATAAACGTATCTGCGCTTTTCAAAAAAGTATCTATAGATTGCCCATAGTGCTCAGCTGCTAAACCTACAGCATTTAATACTCCTTGCACGGGATCGGATGGAATAGTTGAACTCTTAAACATCCTCAACTCAGTACCATCTTCAACAATTAAATCAGTGAATGTTCCACCAGTATCGCAAGCCATTCGCATAACAAAATCCCTTCTTTCCTTACGTTAGCACCCTATGTATTTCAAACTATGAGTGCCAAATCTAAACCTATGCTACCCGGTTCGCTAACTCATCAGCTCTGGGCATTGCTTTTTCGACTCTATCAAATAATTTATCTATTTCGATTTCATTTATTATTAATGGGGGACAGAAGCCTATGCTATCCCCGGGCAATGCTCTAAGTATAACACCTTCAGATTGAATTAATTTCTGCACTTTTGCAGCAAATTTCAGATTCGGATCTAATTTTACTCTACTATCAGGTATTGCCACAAATTCTATCGCACCGATCAACCCTACGGCACGGGTATCCCCAATACATTTGTATTTACTCAGCTTGTGAACTCTATCACAAAATTTCTGAGAAACTTTCTTTACATTATCAACAATATTTCTTTCTTTCATCAATTCAAGCGTTCTAAGCGCTACAGCTGCTGAAACTGGATGTGCCGAATAAGTATACCCGTGTCCAAATATTCCAAGCTTTGTCGCTTGTTCTTCAACTCCTCTAACTACCTCCGACGAAACCATAACCGCGGAAATTGGCAGATACGCTGAAGACAGGGCTTTTGCACATGTAAGGATATCAGGTTTCAAACCAAAGGTTTCGCTTCCCCACATATTTCCAGTTCGGCCAAAACCACAAATTACTTCATCTGCGATTAACAGTATTGAATGCTTCTTTAAAACCTTTTGTAGTGCTTCAAAATAACCTTCAGGAGGAATAATTACTCCCCCAGCACCCATAACAGGTTCTGCGATCATGGCACCAATTGTGTTGGCTCCCTCCTCTTCAATCAACTCTTCTAACTCAGAAATAATTCTAGAAACAAACTCTTTCTCTGTTTCTTTCTCCAAACTATCGGCAAAATAATGTGGTGACGAAGTATGCTTTGCAAAGTCTAACGGAAGTGCGAAGCCATCTTGTGCGTAGGACAAACCAGTTAAGCTGGCTGCTGCCACCGTGACTCCATGATACCCCTTCTTTCTACTAATTATTTTTCTCTTTTCTGGTCGTCCAACGGATGCTTGATAATACCAAACCATTTTTACAGCAGTGTCGTTCGCTTCTGATCCCGAATTACAAAAAAACACTTTCTCTAATCCCTCTGGAGCAACCTCCACAAGCTGCTCCGCCAAATCAATGGAAGGATTAGAGGTTTTCCCACCAAAACTATGATAATAAGGTAGCTTTCGCATTTGCTCGATCGCCGCACTTATAAGAGATTCTTCACTAAATCCAAGAGATGTACACCAAAGGCCGCTTACACCCTCAATGAACTCGTTATTTTCATTATCTCTTACATATACACCCTGACCAGACTCAATTATGTGAGGGCCCGAGTCTGCCAATTGCTCTGGATTAGTATATGGATGAAGATGGTAAGCAAGGTCTCTGCTCTCAGCCGAGTTTGGTGTCCAATTTGTTGTTTTGTTCATTTTAGTTGTACTCCATTAAGTTCCTAAGTTGAATTTACACTAAATTCTCAAAACCTAAAATTACAAGTGTTTGCGACGACTAACAAACTCGCAACCGTCTTGACTTAAAAGATTCTTTGCATCCAAATTATAATATGTTTGAAACCGAGTTTCATGTTTGTCAATATTTTTATTTAAAATTTTTTCCTTTGACTTTCTTACTGAATAATAAATTACCTTTTGCGCAAAATATGGTCAAAATTTGTACTAATCAATACAAATACTGTAGAAAGTAGTAATTAATACAAATGCTTATAGAAAATTCATAAGAAGTCTATCAAAAATATTAAATAAAAATATTGACAAACATGAAATCACGTTCCAACATAATTGGAGAAACAAATAATTTAGTGGATAATCTTTTAGACACTAAAAAAACGTATACTGACAGTGTAGGTGGAGCAGATAAAAAAAGCGTATTAATCATACATGGCACTCACTTTCAAGATCAAAAGAGGAGATTCAAAATGAAAAAGAAAGACACTTCAAAATATTTTTATCATCATCTTGACAGAAGAAAATTTATTAAAGTAGCTGGATCAAGTGCGGTAATAGCAGGAGCACCTGCAATATTAACAGGACTTACCAGAACTGCTAACGCTGCAAAACCAAATGTCGTTAGAATGCTTATGACCGCTCCAACAATGATTCCTGGAGATTGGTCTAAATTTGAAGAAGAAACAGGAATAAAGGTTGAGCACGAAGTAATGAAGGACGATATTGGACTGTTTTTAAACGAAGTCCTTGTCAATGATGCTGGTGATCGATTTGATGTGATATCGGCTTTAGCTGGATCAGAACAAGAACTTATTGACGGTGAAGCTATTGTTCCAGTTGATACAGCTCAGCTTCCAAACTGGGGCGGAATGAAAGATTCAATTAAGAACATTCCCTATTTTATAAATGACCTTAATAGACCAGATGGTTCAGTATGGGGCACACCACTAGCTATGAACGCAGATAGCTTCGGATATCATGCCGATATTTTAGGAGAGCCTGCTCCTCCAGAAGAGGTGTCCTGGTCTCTAGTTTTTGATGATGAAAGGACAATGGGAAAAAGTGCTACGGGAACATATGTTTACTATTTCTCTGAGTGTGCCACATATTTAAAGGGTGCAGGACTAGCGGATATTAAAAACCCTGCAAGTATGACACCTAAGGAAGCAGAAGTGGTGGCAGATTTCCTCATTGAAAGGAAAAAAGCAGGACAGTTCAGAAGTTGGCACACAACGTTTGATGATCAAGTCCAGTTAATAAAGAATAACGAAGTGCTTGCCATTCGATGTTGGGAGCCAGCGGTTAAAGAGGCCCAAAAAGCTGGTATGAACAATTTCCATTATGCAACTGCAAAGGAAGGTTACATGAAATGGATGCACGGGTGTTATATCCCTACTCAGGCTAAAGATAGAGGAACCATAGAAGCCTCCTACACCCTAATGAACTGGATATTGTCAGGAGCATATGCGTCAGCTATCAGCCCATTAAGAGGATATGTTTCAGGCCGTCCAGATTTAGGTGCGCAATACGCTAAACAAAATGGTCTTGGTGACGACGTTGGCATTGCCATAGCCGAAGCAGAGGCAAAAATTGCAAATAAGTTTTCACACGAGGACTTCTGGTTTATTGCGGTTCCTGAATATTTAGAGGATATGCAAGGTCAAATGGATCGAGTTCTGGCTTCCTAGGACTGTAAACCCTTGAGATAAATAAGAATGACAGGCCTAGGCTTGTCATTCTGTTAAGTATTCGGACATGAGTGACATGCAATTTAAGAAGTATAATCAGTATCCAATTGTCCTTTTTGCCCTCTCTTGGGTATTTTTTGTCATTGTTCCCCTTCTTATAGTAGTAATGATGTCATTTTTGAAAACCAAAGGAATTAAAATTAAATGGGATTGGGGCTTTTATTCTTACATCAAAATGGTACGGTTTGGAGGAGATGATGTCGTTCTCCAAACCATAAGAATTGGACTTACGGTAACTTTCATAAATTTTTTAATAGCATTCCCATTTGCTTTTTGGTTAGCAAAAACTTTGAAAAAAACTTCAACCAAATTGTTAGTTTTTACCGCCCTGACCGTACCTTTTTTTCTAAGCCCAGTATCTAGAGTAATAGTGTGGCGCTCAGTTCTAGGTTTAGACGGATTAGTAAATAACTTTCTGATTAATATTGGTTTAATCAACCAGCCGCTTGAATGGTTAATATTTTCTGAATTTGCAGTGCACCTTGGTTTAATGGCTCAATATTTTCCTTCAATGGTTTGGCCACTTTACTTATCACTGAGCTTAATCGACGACGAGACAATCGAAGCTAGTTTTGATCTCGGAGCTGGAATAATTCGCACTACATTTTCAATCATACTGCCCTTAGCACTTCCAGGAGTTTTGGCTGGAGTGATATTTTGCCTTGTTCCAATGTTGGGAGATGCTGTCATACCTCAGCAAATGGGCGGGGGAAACGTTCTAACAATAAGTCATAGTCTGTCGAACTATATAGGTTCACGCAGCTATGTAGTAGGCGCTGCCATTGCATCAATTGTTCTTTTAGTACTAATGACACTTATTTTTATACTTTGGCTTGTTTTACGACCATATGGAGGCTTAGGCAAAGTTTTCGAACAAATGAAAAAATAATTTAAAATTCTTTCAAGAGAGTAAACTAATGTCACAAAATAGGAAAAATAAATTCCGAATTAATAAAATGTTACGATTGATACCCGTAACGTTGGGTAGTTTAGCGTTATTTTTTATCTATTTTCCAATTTTTTGGTTGATGCTTTTGTCTTTTAGCGCAGAACCGCTTACGGGGATCCCCGGCGGTTGGCATTTTGAATGGTATGTTGATATGGTTTACGGTGCAGATCGACGGGAGGGTGAAGCTTTTGTTGGAGATTTTCAATTAAAAGAACCTCTTACTAAAAGCATTGTTATAGCCACTCTGACATCATTACTCTGCATGGTTAGTGCAGTACTTGTAGGTAGAAGCTTGCCAAAAATGAAAAGTCAAGGGCTGTTACTTTTTGGATTTTTAGTACCATTAATGGTACCCGGAATTGTCGTAGGAATCGGAATGTTCCTATTCTTCAGAATAGGTCTTGGAATTAAAATGGGAACATGGTCCTTAGCATTAGCGCACTTTGTTTGGGCTTTCCCTTTTTGCTTACTAGTTATTTTGGTTGTTGTTTCTCGTCTTGATCAACGAATTTTAGAGGCGGCTAGAGATCTGGGTGCAACAAAGACTCAAACTTTTTTTCAAATAGAATTACCGATTATAAAACCAGGAATATTTGCTGCAGGTTTTTTTGGGTTCCTACTATCATTTAATGAACTACCTTTTAGTATTTTCATGAGGAAGGGTGATATGACACTGCCAATCTATTTATGGATTCAGTCTGGCGCTCATAACAGTTCGGTTCCCCTTATCTTTGCCCTAAGCACAATCATAACTATAATAAGTATGTTGGTGACCTACTTGATCGTGAGAGTCGGTTTTGGAAAAGAATAAAAATTTTAGATTAAATCGTTAATTAAATAAGGAGAGAATTTTGGATCAACCACTATTAACAGTAAAAAATGTTAGCCATCGGTTCGGTGATATTGTTGCTTTAAAAAGAGTTTCAATCTCTGCAAAGAAAGGTGAATTTCTGACTTTACTTGGGGAAAGTGGGTCGGGGAAAACAACTTTACTTCGTATAATTGCAGGTCTAGAGACACCAACTGAAGTTGATAATATTAAACTTTCAAACCATGATATAACTTATTTCCCCGCTGACAAACGTAATTGCACTACGGTGTTCCAAAGCTATGCATTATTTCCACACATGTCTGTTTTTAAAAATATAGAATATGGTTTAAAAATTCGGAAAATTGAAGAAAATCAACGAAGAAAAAAAGTCGAAGATACCTTGGAGCTTGTTCGGCTAACAGGTTTTGGTGATAGAAAACCGAGTGAATTATCTGGCGGTCAAAAACAGAGGGTAGCCTTAGCGAGAGCATTAGTGACAGAGCCAGCAGTTTTACTTTTTGATGAACCGCTTGGAGCTTTAGATGAAAGATTGAGAGTAGACATGCAAGTTGAACTAAAAGAATTGCATGAGCGCCTAAAAATGACATTCATTTATGTAACCCATAGTCAAGAGGAAGCACTGACAATGAGTGATCGAATAATTTTAATGCGACAGGGTGAAATTGAACAAGAAGGACCTCCACATGAGATTTTTGATCGCCCAAATAGTAGTTTTGTAGCCCAATTTATGGGAACTGAAAATATTTTTCATGGAACGGTAGTATCACAAAATGGTGAAAAATGCTTAATAAGCTTAAATGATCATGAGCTTGAAGCTACGTGGTATGGACACGAAAATTTGCAAAAAGGAAGTAAAGTTTTTTTAGCAGTAAGGGCAGAAAGGGTAGAGCTCAACCCAGGAAAAAAACGAAAAAATTTATTTGAAGGGACCGTTGCTAAAACAATCTATAAAGGAAAATATTCTGACCATTATATAAATACTGACTTTGGGGAGCTGAAATCAAGAGTTTGGGACAAAAGCTCATTACAAGAGAGTGAAATCCTATTTTCTTTGAGACCACAAGACATAATAGTAATGCGTCATTAAAACTGGATTAATAAAAAAAATCTTTTGCCAAAGAAATCTTCAGATTTGATTTTTGGACCCAATTGAAAATTAGGCTGTTCCCTTTTTATAAAAGTAATGTATACGTATGCGTTAAAAGTTTTCCAATTGCTGAGAAAATTTTACTAGGGAAAGATTTTTATGAACCAAATTAAAAGAGTAACATCCTACCATGCACAAGCTCTAACACGAGGTCTTGATATACTAAGGTTTTTAGGAGCGTCTCCAAATAAGACCGAAGGTCTCAATAGTTTGCACCGCATTACAGGATTACCTAAAAGTACACTCGTAAGACTATTAACAGTACTAGAAAATCACCGCTTCATTGTAAAAATCAGTGATCAAAACCTTTACCGACTAGGCAGTGCAGTAGTCGACTTGGCATCTGCATATAATAAAAATTCTGCTATTAGAGAGCGCTCAACACCATTTTTAAGAGAGCTTGCATCTAAATTTGGACACACAGTAGAACTTGGGATGTTAGAGTCGTCAAAAGTTACTCTAATTAACGTACAACAATCCGATCGCAATCTAAGGTTTAATTCAATAATTGGTTCTACATGGCCAATTAATTGTACGAGTTTAGGAAAAATTCTATTGGCAGGTTTAAACAAGAACATTGCTCGCGAAATTTTAATGAAAGTTCACTCTTTCGAAAAACGCACAACCTATACTTTGACTTCAACACAGGAAATAATGGCAGATGTAGCTAGGTCAAAAGTAAGAGGATATGCTATTAGCTGCGAGGAGCATGATAAAGGCGTCTGTGCTCTGGGCGTTCCGATCAGAACGAGTAAGCGAACTTTGAACTGGAACGCTGCTTTGAGTATTACTGGTCCAATTGGAGAGATGTCCGACAAAAATAAAAAAGTCTTGGTAAACCAACTCAATGAAACTGCCTTATTAATATCCTGTGATCCAGAAATCCAATCTACCTTAAGAGTGGCCTAAAGCATACTTTCCTTTTCCATATCGTAAAGAATAACCACTTATGAGAAAAATTAATCTTGAAAAAAAAATATGCTTCATCGGACTTGGAACGATGGGCGGATACATCGCTAAAAATATAAAGCATTATTATCCAAATATCTCAGTATTCGATCGCGCATCATCAAAAAGAAAGAAATTTGTTGCACTTGGCTACAAGTTTCCACAAAACTTATTTTTGGCTGCAAAAAAGGCTGATATTCTGTTTACTATTTTACCGACTAGTAAAATAGTACACGACGTAATTTTTGACCCGGATAACGAAGGAAATTCAGTAATTAATTCCGTTAGTAACAACTGCCTATTTATCGATATGACCACTGGTTCAATTGACGATTTTTTTATCTTGAAAAACAAATTAGAGAAAATGGGTCATCGATTGATTGACGCTCCAGTTGGTAGATCTCCAAGAGAGGCAAAAATAGGAAAATCTCTAATAATGGCTGGAGGAACAGTCCAGAATATTAAACAAGCAAAACCAGTTTTTGAAACATTCGCAGATACTATAATACACGTAGGGGAAATAGGTTCAGGCCTAAAATTAAAACTAGTTAATAACTATATGGCTATGATAAATCATGTTTTAACTGGCCAAGTGCTAGCCTTTGCAAAGTCGGTCGGATTAGATCGCAAATTAACCGTTGAAGTATTGAGTACGACAGCTGCCGGGAAAGGACAACTATTAACAAACTTTCCTGAGAAAGTTTTAGCTGGGGATATCTCCCCTGATTTTTCGATAAATATGGGAATTAAAGATCTAAATATGGCACTAGAACTTGCGGAAAATTCAAATTTTGATCCAAGCTTTGGAAAATTAGCCCACTTGATATTTTCGAAAGCGAGCCTCGCAGGGATGGAAAATCAAGATTGCACTGCAATCCTAAATTTTTTTGATAGCAAAGCTAGTAAACCCAAAAATTAATTTATTCAAAAAAGATGCGCTCGTTTGGAGTCAAAATTAAAATTAGCATTTTCACCAACATTAATCCCAAAACTACCTGAAGTAACAAAACGGAACGGTGTGTTATTTTTTTTTGAAATAAGTTCCACAACCGTCTCCGTACCTAACCGTTCAATCATTGTAATTCTGCCCTCAATTGGTCCTGACTTTACAAGTCTTAAGTGTTGCGGCCTTACACCTAAACGAATTGGATCATTATCAATTTTCTCTGACGACACCAAACGGATTTTATCCTTTTCAAAGACTTCATTCTTAAAAAGACCTTGGTTATTTTTAACATTTAATACGACCCCATCAAAAAAATTCATTTTTGGTGCTCCAAGAAACCCCGCTACAAACTCATTTTGCGGCTCATTGAAGAGGTCTAAAGGAGTGCCTACCTGCATCACATGACCATCTTTTAAAACGACTATTTTGTCTGCTAAAGTCATAGCCTCAACTTGATCATGAGTTACATAGATCGTAGTAACGCCAAGTTTTTCATGAAGTTTTGAAATTTCAACGCGGGTATCATGTCTTAAAGCTGCATCAAGATTTGACAAGGGTTCATCAAAGAGGAAAACATCTGGATTTCGAACAATCGCTCGCCCGATAGCTACCCGTTGGCGTTGCCCGCCTGACAAAGCTGCGGGGCGACGCTCTAATAAATGCTCCATTTGCAAAATTTTTGCTGCCGCTAAAACTCGCTCTTGTATTTCTTTCTTTGGCAAACTTTGCAAATCCAATGAAAAAGCCATGTTACCAAAAACTGTCATATGGGGGTAGAGTGCGTAAGATTGGAAAACCATTGCGATACCACGCTTTGACGGAGGAAGATCCATCACAGTACGTCCAGAAATTGATATTTCACCTGAGGTCAATTTATCCAGCCCAGCTATTAATCTCAGTAAAGTAGACTTTCCACAACCCGAAGGTCCAACAAATACCACGAATTCTCCTTTGTCTATGTGCAAGTTAACGTCATGAATGACATCTACATCACCATATTTTTTGTGAACATTTCGAAGATTAACATAAGACATTTAAATTTCCTCAAACCTTGTAACTAATTTTTCGAAATCAAAAATGCAGCGTAAATTCTGTTTTTCAGATTTGCGAGTGAAAATAATTTCTTTTAACCCACCATTCGGAATGGTCATTTCATTAGCTTCCATAAACGCTGGTTGCTTTTTTCGCCATTGCAGAAAAGAAGAAAACTCAGAATAAATTGATCCTGATTTTCCAGCTTGTGATAATCCAGATCGTTTAAAATGATCGTCCATTACAGGCAACCAAGTCGTTTTAGAATCTGAGAACCCTCCATTTGCTTCATTTGAGTTCCACACCATCGGCGTACGACAAGAATCTCTTCCTTGAAACGTTGGAGCAAATTCGATACCCCAAGGGTCTTGCAGCTGCTCTATAGGAATATTATTTGAATCTTCTAAACCCAACTCTTCTCCTTGATAAATACAAGCTGAACCAATCAGACATGTTTCTAACTTTAGCAGCAGGAGTTGCATTAAGTCTCCTTGCTCAATACTTAACCCTAAAGGGGCTAACTGACGCGAAGCGACTCTCGGCACATCATGATTTGAAAATGCAAAAGAAATTCTTCCTGTTTTATTAAAAACCTTTATCGCCTTAGAAATCGCAACTTTCATTTCCTTCACAGTAAGTCCACCCCATGCAAGTAAGTCAAAATTATAAGTTGCATGTAATCTGCCTGGAGCAGTGAATGTCTCGCTGACCTCCATGGCAGTATCATTATCACCATCAACCTCCCCCATTAAAAAGCGATCATTATAATTATCTGCCACAGACCGTATAGCTTTACTAAAATTCTGGATGACTGGCTGGTTTAACTGTGCACTACAATGAAGTTGTCTAAAAAATGGTTGCTGATCTTGTGGCAACGAACCCAATTTAAAATTCAAATTTGTCAAATTATCTTTATAGGGAGCCTTATCACCATTTATAGTGTGGACCGCATCAAGTCGAAATCCATCTACACCCCGATCAAACCAAAATCGTACAATTTTCATTAAAGCGTCACAAACATCTGGATTTGAATGGTTAAGGTTAGGTTGACTGGGTAAAAAATTATGCAAATAATATTGTTGCCGACGAGGTTCCCAAGTCCATGCACGTCCACCAAAGAAAGAGAGCCAATTTGTTGGTGCTGAACCGTCTTTCTTTGGGTCTACCCAATGAAACCAATCAGCTTTCAGATTATCTTTTGATTTACGACTCTCTAAAAACCAAGAATGCTGGTCGGAACAATGTGCAGGAACGAAATCTACCATAACCTTCAAATTGAAACTATGTGCCTTTTCAAGCAAATTATCGAAATCAACGAGCGTACCATATTCTGGATTAATATCGCAATAATCTGATACATCATAGCCAAAATCGTTTTGAGGACTTTTAAAAAAAGGGCTAATCCAGATTGCATCTACCCCGAGATTAGAAATATAGTCGAGCCTAGTTGTAATACCAGGAATATCACCAATACCATCTCCATTGGAGTCTTGAAAAGAGCGCGGATATATCTGATAGATTACAGCAGTTTCCCACCATTTTAAAGGTTTCACGAGCTACCCTCCCTTAACCGAACCAGCCAGGAGGCCACGGATAAAATACCGTTGCATAGACAAAAATACGATTACTGGCACAATCATAGATATAACAGCAGAGGCATTAAGAAGATGCAACTGATCCCCAAATGTTCCCAACTGCTTTTCTAATCTAATAGGAAAAACTAAATCCGTATTATCAAAAGGTCCTATATATAATGCAACTATGAGATCATTCCAAACCCACAAAAACTGAAAAATACTGTAAGACGCAAGTGCAGGTACGGACAAAGGAACAATTATTTTTACAAAAATTTGTAAGTGATTTGCACCATCAATGCGTGCGCTTTGAAGCAACTCCCGTGGAAGACCTACGATATAATTACGTAATAAATATATGGCGAGAGGTAAACCAAAAGCCGTATGCGTGACCCATAATGTTGCAAACGACTTAGATGCAACCTGACAACTACTTGTAACTTCGCAATTGGTAAACCAATGATTTAAGGCCGTAGCCCAAGAAGCAATGCCACTAAAACCTTTAAGGATAGGCAAAAAAGCTAATTGAGTTGGAACAACCATTAAACAAACTATTAGAATAAACAACCAATCACGACCAGGGAACTGCATCCAAGAAAACGCATATGCTGCAAATGCCGCGATGGTAATCGGGATAATAGTTGCAGGAATAGTTACTATAAACGATGATATAAGTGCATTCGGTACTTGCTTATCCTCAAACAGAACCTCGACATAGGCTTTAGTTCCAAAAACTGCATCTTGATTGATAAAAGCATCTAATTTTTTAGGTTTCGGTAATGTCTTCTCAGGAAAGGTCCAAATAAAATCGCCATTAGCCTGAAATACAAAACTTCCTCCGCGGACTACCATTGGCTCACCAGGCGGTACAAGTTTGCGGATAAGCTTTGTTTTATCTGGATTTTCTGGATCTTGAACTCGTCTCTTTATAAAAATAGATTTTACATTACCAGACACCGGAAAGCTGTTATCTTCATCATTTAATCGGTCAAAAATATTGCCTGTTAATTCAATAACTTCCATTTCCTGGCCTTTGTCATGAGTACTAAAACGATGCCCAAGTTCCGTTGGAGTGAACGCGGTCCAAAATCCAGAGGTTTTAGAAGCAATTTCGGATCTAAGTGACGTAGTTACAAGAGCTACGAAGGGTACAATCCATACAAAGACGATCAATGCTAAAACAGTATGGCTTAATGTTCGACTTACCATCAATATATATCCTTCAATCTAAAAACTCTTTTTGTTCACGTCGCATCCGCCATGCATTAAAAATCATCACAGGAGAGACAGTGAGCATGAGTAAAATAGCAATAGAGGCGAAGAGATTATCAACATTATCACCACCAATTGACCATGTATTGCGAGCGGCCTCCATCATAGTTGCAAGAAGTAATTTGTCATCATCATTTGCAGATAATGCATAAGGTATATCAAAAACTTTCAATACTTGAATTACGAGATAAGTCCAAACTACGACCACCGTGGAGTATATTTGGGGTAACTTAACTCTGAAAAATAATTGAAAAGGACTAGCCCCATCAATAATTGCGGCTTCAATCGTGTCTTTTGAAACTCCGCGTAAAGCAGCAGAAAAAATAACCATAGCGAACCCAGTTTGAACCCAAACCATAATCGACATTAAAAAAAAGTTTCCCCAAAATTTTAAGTTATAGAGAGGTTCATTATACTTAGCGGTATGCCCTAATAAAGCTTTCAGCAAACCAATTTGATATGATGGCGTAAGGCCATTTATTGCTTCTTGAGGCTCTATTCCACCTCCAGAATAAATATTCTTCCATATAACAGCCGCACCAACAAATGAAATCGCAAGCGGAATAAAGACAAAAGTTTTTGCAACTACGCCCCACCTTACTGAATCTGCTAGCACAGCAATAACCATCCCCAAAACTATGCACACAGACGGTACAAATATTAACCAGAGGACGCTGTTCCGCAATGCGAGTCTAATTTGAATATAACCCAACGCAGAGGGGTCCCATAAAAATGCATAATTTTGCGTCGAAAAACTTCCATCAGCTTCACGAAAAGAAAGGTTTAATGTTGAAAATGCAGGAAATAATAAAAACAATGACAATAAAAGAATTGCTGGACCAACAAAAATCCATGGTTGGATTGCCTCTATTATCGTTGATTGCCTGCCTAATGAATCTTTTTCTCTGTAGCGGGCAAAACTCATGTTAAGCCAATTAGTAATCCAGAAATAAAAGAATGATATGCCAACAGATAGAAAGATCACTCGTATTGCAAAACCAATTTTTTCAAACCGCTCTTTAGTATCAAACTCAGGTAAAGACCACTGAAAGAATTTATGCAGCCATAGACCAACGTGCCCAACAGCACTATCGAGTGGTGCTGTGGCGATAAAACCTAAAATCGATATAATAGGCAAAAAGCACCCAACCGTGAGTATGATAGCTAGGCCGTTACTTGCTATAATTGGCGTTAACGAGCGCATTAATGAATCCAAGATTAAGTTAGTATTAAGAAATAATTATTTAAATAATTATCCTCAAAACAGGAGTACGAGCACTAGCCCGTACCCCCTCAATTTTTTACCATAAAATTAAACTTATTTAATGGCATCCCATGCTGCTTGAATATTGTCAGCAGTAGTTTGAGCGTCTTGTCCGTTCGCAAAATTTGTCATTTCTGACCAAAATGCTCCCGCACCAATAGCACCTGGCATTAAGTCCGAAGCATCAAATCGAAATGTTGTTGCATTTGACAAAATTTCACCTTGTTTTCTAAGTGCAGGGGTAGCATAAGCCGACAAATCTGCACCCTTGTGAGCCGTCAAGAAAGTTCCCTGTTGCATCCAAGCTTCATGAGCGGAAGCCTCAGACATAAACTTGAAGAAAGCCCTCGTTGCGGGTGACTCCTTTGTCATCGTCCACAATGTACCCGCACCAAGAACAGGATTACCTAAATTCGCAGATGCATATGGTGGAAAGTAGAAAAAGTCAGCTTCTCCACTTGCAACTTCTTCTCCTTTTTTTGGAAAAAACGCTGGAATGAAAGAAGCCTGACGGTGCATCATACAGCTCGCTGGTGATGAGAAAAGTCCCTTAGGAGCATCCCCAAAAGATGTCGTTGCAACTGCGGCGGCACCACCAGCTACATAATCATCATTTCTAGAAAATTGGCCGTATACTTCCATTGCATTTAGAACTTCAGGGCTGTTGAACGGTAAATCGTTTGAAACCCACCGATCATAATTTTCTGGCGATGTTGTACGAAGCATCAAATCTTCCATCCAGTCCGTTGCGGTCCACCCGGTTGCATTGCCCGACTCAACTCCTATGCACCATGGTGTATTCCCGTCTGATACCATTTGATCTGATAGAGCTATTAGCTCCTCCATTGTAGACGGAATCTCATAGCCATTATCTTCAAATTGTTCTGGTGAGTACCAAACAAGGGATTTCAGATCCATTTTGTAAGCAAAACCATAAAAATCTTTTTTACCAGATGCATTTGCGTAAGTACCAAGATCAACCCAAGACGAACCAGCACCATAATTTTCTGTCATCCATGCCGCCAAATCATCTCCAAGTGGGACCAAATGACCCTCTTTTGCCATATCTCCTGCGAGTCCTGGCTGCGGGAATATTGCTATATTAGGCGCGTTATTTGAACGCAGATCTGCGACGATTAACGCAGCAAAATCTCTTGAACCAGAATATTTGATAACTGCACCGGTTGCCTTTTCGAAGCAACTCAAAGTGTTCGTCATCATTTCTTCATCTCTTTCCATCAATGAACCAGAAATGGTTATAACTTCTCCCGGAAAGCTGCCCATATCACCCAGTTTAGATGGTGTATCACAGACATCAGCTTGCGCCGATCCTGAAACCAGTGCTGTGATTGACGCAGCAAACGTCACAGCAGTTAAAATTTTCTTCATTTAAACCTCCCATTTAAATAGATAGATCTAGATATATAATTTTTTAGTTTAACGTCTAGAACATTCACAATAAGTGGCGTAATAATGCACCGGTTAAACTTAGAGTCAAGACATGTTTGGAACGCTTAAAATAAAGAAATAAACTAACTTACTGAAGAAATAACATTTAGTGCAAATTAGCTTAATTTATGACCAAAAATACAAAAATAGACAAATCCGGTTACCACTGAAGCACCAAAATAATGAAGATGATTTAAATATGAACCCCTTGAAGATAATCGAATCATTCCCACACGACTTCATTTTTGGAACTGCCACATCGAGCTACCAAATAGAAGGCTCGTCATTTGGTGGATGTGGTCGTAGCCATTGGGATAGTTTTGCACAAAAACCTAATGCAACTTACAAGGGCCAAAATGGAAATATAGCATGCAATCATATCCAATACTGGGAAAAAGACCTAGACTTAGTTGCAGATGCCGGCTTTAAAGCATATAGGTTTTCATTTTCATGGCCAAGACTTTTTATCGATGGTAAAACCACAAGGAATAATAATGGATTTAGTTTTTATGATCGTTTGATAGATGGAATGCTCGCCAGAGAAATTCTTCCCTTTAGCACTCTCTATCATTGGGATTTACCACAAAATCTTGCTGACAAAGGTGGATGGACAAATAGAGATACGTGCAAATGGTTTGCTGATTATACGGAGGCCATCATGCAAAGATTTGGCGATCGGCTACACTCAGTTGCCACAATAAACGAACCTTGGTGCGTCTCCTGGTTAAGCCATTATTTAGGACATCACGCACCAGGATTGCGAAACTTAGAAGCAGCAGTACGAAGTATGCATTACATTTTAGTCGCTCATAGCAACGCAACTGAAGTCATGCGAAGTTACAATCAAAAAAATCTGGGTATTGTTCTTAACAAGGAACACATGATGCCAGCATCAAATACAGACGAAGATGTAGAAGCATGTAAATTATCTGATGAAATTTATAATCTTTGGTTTGATGAGGCAATTTTCAAAGGTCAATACCCGAAAAAAACTTTAAAACTCTTCCACCAGTATATGCCAGAGAATTTTGAGATTGACTTGCCACAAATTAATCGAAAAATTGATTGGATTGGTATTAATTATTATACGAGATCAATTATCAAAGCAGATCAATATGAACCAAATACAAAATTTATCACGGTTGCGGGAGACCTACCAAAGACTGACATGGGATGGGAAATATTCCCTGCAGGCTTAACCAAAATCTTAACCCGACAAGTAGAAAGTTATTCGAAAACCATTTCAATTCATATTACCGAAAACGGAATGGCTAGCCATGATGTGTTAGTCAACGGATCTAAAGTGATAAATGATCAAGATCGTATAAAATACTACCAATTACATTTAGAAGAACTAAAAACCCTCATCGATAACAAAATTCCAATTAAAAGTTACTTTGCATGGTCTCTCCTTGATAACTTTGAATGGGCTTTTGGATATAACAAAACATTCGGTTTGGTTAGTGTTAACTATGACACCCAAATAAGAACACCTAAAAATTCTTATTATGCCTTTCAAAGAGCTCTCAAATTTTTATGATGGGTGAAAAAAAGTGTCTTCCAATTTAAGAAATAAAGCTTACCAAACCTGACCCCGAGCAGCAACTCTTTGTTCAAATTCAAATTTTTCGTGACTAACAAAAATAACATGATCAAGCATATTACTGACCACGCAAGCATGATTAGGAATAATTTGCAGTTTTTGTCCAATAGACAATCCAGTCGGTCCGTCACAAGTGATACAACCATGTTCCTCTGATAAGCTAGAAATTTTAAGATTAGGATAACCAACAATATGGCCATGACCAACTAAGTCAGATAAGTCTGAAGTAAGAACTTTTGAACCAGCATCTACCACAGCTCGTTCCTTAGTCGGGGTTGAAACTACAGTAACGAGAACAGTAAGAGCACAATCTTTTTCCTTACACACTCCTCGACTGATCAAAGAGCGATCATTATAAATATAAGTTCCTATTCTATACTCCGTTGCAACAGAGAGCTTTTCAGCATTCCACATATCCGGTGAACCCCCAACTGATATAACAGGAACCTTAATATCATGCCGTTCAATAAGTAATTTAGTTTTGCGCAAGAAGCTATCTACCTTTGAACTCTTTCCGATGGGGGGATATGTCATCAACCCACCGAAGCGTATTCCCGGAAGCTTAATTATTGCATTAGCGAGATCAAGTGCTTCCTCGGGCGAAATGACACCGCACCGGTTAGCACCCGTGTCACACTCCACCAATACACTTAATTCCATTCCAGATTTCTCAAATGCATTGGAAAGGCCTACAATACAAATCATATTATCAGCAACAACCGATAACGACACTCGCTTAGCAAGAGCGAGTAACTTGTCTAATTTTTGTTCACCAAGAATATTATACGCTATTAAAACATCATCAATTCCACCTTCAGAAATCATTGCTTCAGCTTCGCTAATTTTCTGACATGTGATACCTATTGCTCCTTCTAGCAGTTGCAGTTTTGCGAGCATTGGTATTTTATGCGTTTTTATATGTGGCCTCAACTTTAAACCAACCGAATCACAGTAACTTTGGAACTTTTTAATATTCAATTGGACAATGTTTAAATCAATCAAAACTGCTGGCGTGTCTATTTCAGAATAATCCATGATTCTTACCTATTATTGATAGCATGTATAACACCTCTGAGCTCTGACAATCCTCTCAATCTTCCTACAAGTGGATACCCTGGGTGAGTATTTTTTTTCTTATCAGAAAGTAGTTCATGCCCGTGGTCCGGACGAAAAGGCACCTCTCCTTGACTTATACCTGAAGCTATTCTTCTTTTTTCTTCGTTTAAGACTACGGTAATTAATTCTGTCATGTTGATATCGCCATTTAAGTGGCTCGCCTCTTCAAATGACCCATCGTTTTCCTTACTTACATTTCGTAAATGGGCAAAAAATATCTTTTTAGAAAACTTCTTTGCAATTGCTGTTACATTGTTGTGAGAACCCGCACCTAAAGAACCACTACAAAGTGTCAATCCATTTGATTCTGATTTATGATAATTAATAACCCAATCTAGATCATCTTCACTCGATACTATTCTTGGTAAGCCTAAAATATTCCTTGGTGGATCATCTGGATGAACGCACATCTTTATGCTAAACTCTTCCGCAGTCGGTATTACCTCATTTAAAAACCGACCATAATTCTCACGGAGTGATTTTTTATCAATTCCATTATATAAAGCTACTGCTTTCTTTAAGCCATCAATATTGTACCGTGTAAATTTTCCTGGAAGACCTGCCATAATACTCGCTAACAAGGTGGTTTTATCTTCTTCAGTTGCTCTTGATATCCAATCCAATCCATTTTCAATCGCTTCATCGGTATACTCTTGCCTCGCCTCCTCACGTCCCAACATATTAATTTCGAAAGCGGCCATGTGAGCTGCTGAGAACCGTAAGGCCGTCCCGCCACGAGGTAAATCAGCCTTAAGATGCGTGCGAGTCCAATCTAATATGGGCATAAAATTATAGCAAATTGTTTTAATTCCAGCATTAGCTAAGTTTTTCAAAGATCTCCTATAATTACCAAATAATGTTTTTAAATCTCCCGTCCCCATTTTGATATTTTCATGAATTGGAAGACTCTCAACTACATCCCAATGAAGATCTAAACCAGAGCTTGAAATTTTATCTCTTAACATACAAACCTGCTCAGGGTTCCATATTTCTCCGTAAGGAATTTCATGCAACGCCGTCACGATGCCTTTTGCTCCAGTTTGTGCAATTTCTGATAAAGAAATTTTATCTAATTCACCGTACCAACGCCATGTTTCCTTCATCTTATAACCTCTTTTAACGATTTAAGCGTACCAATTTCTATTTGCCGTGCTAAAGCTTTTTCTAACATTGATTTAAACACATCATTTGTTCTTAAACTTAAACAGAAAATGTCTTCTAAATTAATGAACGAATCAACCAGCTCCTTGGAATTCCGGGCTGAATTATGTATCTCCAAAAATTGATTCGCCTTTGGATCCATTACATCAAATTTATTACAAGCCTCATCTTCACCGCGCGTATATCTAATCCAAGCTCCAATCACTTCACACGATAACTCAATACTACGTCCTAATTTTAAATTATCCTCAATAGTTCCTAAAATCCGTTGTGGTAATTTCTCTGAACCATCCATAGCTATTTGCTTGGTTAAATGTTTAATATTTGGATTCTTATAACGATCTAGTAACTCTTGGACGTAATCTGAAATTTCAAAGTCAGGTGGAGCAATTACTGTTGGGACAATTTCATTTTTCCATAAATAATCCAGAAATGATTCTAATATAGGATTTGAAACTGCCTCGAAAACTGTTTTAAAACCACTTAAAAAACCCAAATAAGCGAGCGCACTATGAGTGCCGTTTAAACAACGCAGTTTTAAGTGTTCAAATAACCCGACATCAGAAACAACTTTTACACCAGCTTTCTTAAAGTCAAACTTTGCCTCAATCGTGAACTGGTTTTCGATTACCCAAAGTGAATAGCTCTCATGTACCACTGGAGCCATGTCCCGATACGAGGTCAAAGTAGAAATATAATTTACTTCCTCATTTGATATAGATGGTACGATCCTATCAACCATGCTTGACGGAAACGCACCAAAATTTAATATCCATTCTCCAAGTTTGGGATCCAATCTATTTGCAAAACCCAATACAGCATTAGAAAGCGCCTTACCATTACTTGGAAGATTATCACACGACAAACATGTAAATGGAGGGATACCCCTTTGCCTTCTTAAATTAAGCCCATAGACCAAAAATCCAATAGCTGAACGAGGAGTTGTCGGATGTTTCAAATCATAAATAATATCAGGATTGTTTAGATCTAACTCCCTAGAACTTGGGATTAAACAATAAGCTTTTTCAGTCACAGTCAAAGTTACTAAGTTCACCCTTGGTCGAGCCAAGGCTTCCAATAAATAGTGGGGATTATCGGGTGCAAAAACTAAATCATAAATACAGTCGAATACTTGAGAGGATAATTGATGTGCTCCTTTTTCAAACGCTGTAAAAAGACCATCTTGCCGTTCTAGAGCCCTTATTTTGTCTGGAGTTCTTAAGCACACGCCCATAACGCGGATTGAATTAGTAGCAAACTTGTTCATTCGCTGAAAATAATCACACGTAAAGGCTCTAAAGAAAGCTCCTAAGCCCAAGTGAATAACATTTACATCTTTTTGATATGAGTAATCACGCGATAAAATAGGTTTTTGGTTTATTTCGTTCATAACTTATAGGCTTTTTTTGCAAGGCCGTACGTTAATTCATAACTTAACTTTTCTCCCTCTTCCTCTGAAATTTGACCAGAAACCACTAACTCTGCCAAATATGAACAATCAACGCGCCGAGCTACGTCATGTCGTGCAGGAATTGAACAAAATGCACGCGTATCATCGTTAAAACCCACGGTATTAAAAAATCCAGCAGTTTCCGTTACTGCTCGCCTAAACCGCTGCATTCCTTCAACACTATCAAAAAACCACCACGGAGGTCCTATCTTCAGACATGGATACACACCACATAGAGGAGCAAGTTCTCGTGAGAGTGCAGTTTCATCAAGGGTAAATAAAATTAAAGAAAATCGGTTATCTAAACCCACTTCATCGAGTAAAGGCTTTAAAGCTTGAACGTAATCAGTTCTACGAGGTATATCGAACCCTCTATCACGCCCCAATGCACTCAATATTTTTGGAGAATGATTGCGGAAGGACCCTGGATGTAATTGCATCACCAAATTATCTTCAAGGCTCATTCGGGCCATTTCTAAAAGCATATGCCCTCTGAATTTTTCAGACTCTAATGCACTCAAATTCTTTGTTAGGGCTTTATCAAATAATTTCGTTACCTCAGAAGATGACAAGTTTTCTGTGTTGGCAGTTGGATGCCCGTGGTCAGTGCTAGTCGCGCCCAAAGACTTAAAAAAATTTCTTCTTGAGAATTGTGCTGCAAGATAGCCACTAAATTTTTCAGTATTTTCTCCTGTAATCTCTCCAAGTTTTTGAATATTTTCAGTAAAATTTTCATTGTCAGGATCTATGACATTATCGGGCCTGTAAGCAGGTATAATTCTTCCAGCCCAATCCGAATTAATTATATTTTTGTGCGCCTCAAGATTGTCTAGTGGACTATTGGTTGTAGATAATACTTCGATATTGAACTGCTCAAAAAGAGCTCTCGGTTTAAATTCAGGTTTTTTTAAAGCCTCATCAATAACATTATAGTACAATTCTGCAGTTTCAGCATTTAACGAAACTTTGAGTCCAAATAAGTTTTGAAAAACAAAATTTAACCAAAGCCGCGTGGGTGTTCCTTGAAAAAGATAATAGTTTGACGCAAAAACGTTCCAGATTTCTCTCTTAGTTTCACTTAAATGAATTTCACCATCAGAACTAAGTCCGATTGACGCTGGATCTATACCGTGAGAAATTAACATTCGATAGACATAATGATCTGGAGTGACAAATAAATCAGTTGGGTTTTCAAATGCGGCATTTTCAGAAAACCAATGGGCCTCAGTATGACCATGCGGACTAATAATAGGAATATTTTCTACTAACCGAAATAACTCTAATGCTATTTTAGCGGTCGATGGATCTGTCGGTAACAATCTATTTTCAGTCAAAATTGACATAGTATTTACTTTCAATTCATTCGGTGTTTTGGCTTTTTATTTATCCTACGAATGTCTTACCCAAAAATCCGTTTTTCAATATTGTTGATCTTACCCGAAACAAAATCATTAAATTCTTTTGATGGCTGCTGTCCATCAATTCTTGACTTTAAAGGGTCAAAAACTTCTATTACAGATCCTGACATTTCTTGAAGAACTGCGTGACCACAAAAAGGTACATGCAACTCAGAATACCCCCCCTCATGAGCCATAACAAATTTACCATCACAATGATTTTCAGCAAGGTGTATTATTGACCTTGTCATTTCTCGAAATGTATTGGCACCACAAAGCATACGACTTAACGGATCAACGCCAGATGCATCAAAACCACAGGCGACAATAATAAGATCAGGTTTATAGAGGTTAATAGAAGGCTCAACTAATCTCTTCATTGTTTGCACATAAACCTCATGCCCACTTCCAGGGGGTAACGGAATATTTAAATTAAATCCCAAACCGCCGGCCTCCCCTCTTTGGCTAATATCCCCAGTATTCAAAGGATAATTGCGTTCTTGATGTACAGAAATAGTGAGAACATTAGGATCTGTGTAAAAAATATTTTCAGTTCCATTTCCATGATGGACATCCCAATCAACAATCGCTACACGCTCAACCTCTTTATTAGCCTGAGCGGCCCTAACCGCCACTCCGATATTATTTAGCAAACAAAAACCATTTGGTACATCAGGTAAACAATGATGACCTGGGGGCCTTGATAAAGCATAAGCATTATTGAAATCGCCACTCATTACAGAGCTAACAGCGGATACGACAAGTCCTGCAGATCGAGATGCAATCTCAAAACCACCAGGGCCAAAAGGAACTTGACGGCCAAGTTCACCGCCTCCCTCTTCACTTAAAGACATAAATTCTTTAATATATTTTTTTGTGTGTACAAGCATAAGTTCTTCTACGGTCGCTCTGCGGGATGACAAAATATCAATATCTTTAGCTAATCCAGATACCTCAATCAAATTTTTAAAACGCCGTTTTGTCTCTGGGTTCTCAGGCAATCCACCGGCCGCTAAAGGTTGAACAAATCCACCAACAGGAACGGTAAATGCATAATTACCGCCACTATGCCATAAGCACTCCTCATGAAAGAAAAATCCTGTTTTATTCATAAAATCACCAAAACTAAGAGAAACATCTAGATAATGATTAATGTAACCAACAAAACCTAAGCGCCACAAGAAATAAAATTATTTCCTAGACAATTACTATGCTTATTGCCTTATGTTAAAACAAAACCTTACTACAAATACCAAAATAAGGAAATTCGTATGTCAACCAAATATGAAAAATCAATGATGGAAAATTTATATTGGTGGGGTGTTCCGACTCTCTTTCGATGCCCACAACAATCATTAAAAGCGCAGGATATTGCTTTGATTGGGGTTCCTCATTCAAGCGGAAATGGGACAACTGAGAGAGATCAACACCTAGGACCAAGAGCGGTTAGAAACATCTCAAGCCTGCAAAGGCGAGCTCATAGCAAATTTAAACTCGACCCTTGGGCATCAATAGATATTATAGACGCTGGAGACGTTCCATTTCCAAAAGCAAATGATAACGAAGATTGCATAAACCAAATAACTAAATTTTACAAAAGAGTTGATAAGAAAAAAATTTCACCTGTATCAATCGTCGGTGATCACTCTAAAACTGGTGGAATACTTCAAGCATTAGGCAATGGAGCCTTAAGTAATGGACAACCTATTTCTATACTGCATTTAGATGCTCATACTGATGTTTTTACAAAAGTGCCCCATTTTTTAGGAGCAAAAAAATCAGCAGCCCACTGGGGAGCATATTTAGTGGACCAAGGAAATGTAAACCCTAAGAGTTCGATGCAGATTGGCTTGAGAGGACATCCTAGAACACTAGACTGGTTAGAGCCATCTTATGAATATGGTTACAATGTCATAACTATGAAAGAATATAATGGAAGAGGATCTGCGGACGTTATAACTGAAATTAAAGAATGCTTGGCTGATAATCCCATATACATTACTTTTGATCTAGATTGTCTTGATCCTACAATTGCTCCTGGCGTATCCAACCTTGAACCAGGAGAGGACGGATTTGGAATGAACCAAGCGGTCGAAATTTTACAGTCAGTGCGTGGTTTGAACGTTATTGGTGGTGACGTTGTTTGTCTAATGCCAACAAAAGATTCACCAAATCAAATTACGGCAATGCGGGCTGCAGCAATAATGTTCGAGATGATTTGTTTAATTGGCGAAAATAAAATCAAATCAAAATAGATGACCTTTATTCATCATACCCCCGCTGGATTATCAACTTTTCGTCCTATCGATTTAAGGTCGGAATATCGGTCTCCAATTCGGTGGTGGGGTCTTCCACCTGTTGCCCCGCCAAGGGCAACAACAATCTCATCCGGTGCTGGAGCATCGTAAATCGAAAATTGTACAGTTATATAATGCGATCTTCGTCCTGTATCATGTTTATCCATCAAAGGAATATTGATTTGAGTATTTGCAGGGCCTCTGGAATTAGTAAACCCTAGATAACTTTTAGCCTTTACGGCTTCTCTATAAAAATTTCCAAACCTTAAAGTATGAATTATGGCAGAAGCATGTTCAATTTCACAGCACGAACCCGCTATCGCTGCCTTCCCATACGCTTCTATGTTATTGCCAGACCCAGCTAAATTTATTATTTTATCTGACAAAAGCTTCCCAATTACTGGAGCAATGCGATTTATTTCCGGTGATAAATCTTCCACAAAATCCCTACCTTTCCAAGGATTTTCTAACACAGCTGCAACTCCAAAAATTTTAAGTTGATCTTTAGCATCTCGGCCACCCTCGCGAAATATCTCTTCCTCAAAAGCTATCACTTTTCTTAATTCAGTAACCATTATTATTATACCTCTCAGTTCTTTAGATCTAATGTTCTTTGTAAATATATTTCATTCTTGGTTGTTCACATATCCACCCTTAAAATATAGTAAAGGGTCTCCTGTTTTAAATTTTAAATCAACTACTCTTCCTATTAAAATTGTATGATCCCCAGCATCAATGATTTTTTCTCGCGCACAAACAAATTTTGACAAAGACCCACGAAGAATAGGTATATCTTTAAACCCCCTTTCCCAATCGTCAGAGAGGAATTTTTTATCACTTTGCGTTGAAAATAATGTAGAGACACCCCTCTGCTTTTTATTCAACACATTAATCCCAAAATAGTTAGCTTTATTAAAAACTTCATAACTTAAAGCTTTCTTAGAGAGACAGACTAATAAAAGTGGTGGATCAAGAGATACTGACGTAAATGAATTCGCCGTAAACCCCCGAGGGGTTCCATCAGCCTGAAGCGTAGTGATGACTGTAACGCCTGTCGTGAAGTTTCCAAATGCTTCACGTAATTTTGAAGGAGTTACATTACCGTTATAGACCTTATCTCCTGAAGAAAAATAATCGGTATTGTGTTCGCCTAAGCTGGGTGGGGATGTTAATTGTGGCTTTTCGCTTAAGTTAAAGTTTAATGGGTTTGATGCTACCAGCCAAGATTCAGAAGGCTTGTATGGTTTCGCAACCTTACTAATCATTTTTCTTTTGACGGTATGAGAGTCGTTTATAATATCCTTTACATTGTTCACTGGCCCAAAAGGAACAATACCGCCAAGTCTTTCAAAAAGCTCTTCCTTAGACAGTACAGAAGTCCATTTAGAGACAGTTTCGTTAACTTCTTCAATATTTTTTTTCCGTGCTAAAAGAGTTGCAAACTTTTCATTCTTGATAAACTCTGGAGATCCAATTGCTGTCACTAGCTCCACCCAGAAACGGTCTTCAACTACGCCGATTGCGACCTTTCCATTGGAGGCAGGGAATATCCCGAATGGAGCAAGAAAAGGATGGCTATTACCTCCAGCACTTGGAATTTTTCCTTCGATGTCATATTGATAAACCGCGCGTTCGCATAAGCTAATCATGGCATCATACATTGAAATATCAACAAACTGCCCTCTTCCAGTAGATTCTGCATCTCTTAGAGCAGCGACCACACCGAAAGATAAAAAAAGACCACTGAAAATATCTCCAATTCCAGGTCCTACCTTTACCACTTTTTCTGGATTTTCTCCAGTAAGATTAATCACCCCGCCCATGGCCTGTGCTACAACATCGTAGGACGGCCATTGCATATATGGGCTACCACCAGAACGTGGGTCACCAAATCCGCGAATTGCTCCATAAACTAGTTTTGGATTAATCTTTTGAAGTTCTTCGAATGACAGTCCCAAGCGCTCCATAACTCCTGGACGAAAATTTTCAATCAAAATATCTGTTGTTCGAACTAATTCACAAAAATTGTTTTTCCCATCTTTGGTCTTAAGATCAAGCTGTACACTTTTTTTATTCCGATTTAAACTAACAAAATAGCCAGCCCACTTTTTTTCCGTGTCGCAGGCGTCATATGGACCATTAAACCGACTTGTATCGCCATTCTTATCTTCAATTTTTATAACCTCTGCACCATGATCAGCTAAGACCATAGTTGAATAAGGCCCTGATAACATTCGAGTCAGGTCTAAAACACGAACACCTGATAAAATACCTTGTCTCTGCAAGTTATCGTTCCTCCAATTGGATCATTGCTAGAAAGTTATTAAGATGCTCATACATCTCTTGAGGCCGTTCAAACAACGCCATGTGCCGCAGACCATTTATAATTACAACTTTTGAGTTTGCAATTTCAGCTGCAATCGATCGTGCCATTTCAGGGCCATTTCCATAATCTTGATCAGCTGTAACAACCAAGGTTGGACACTGTATCATTTCTTCAAGGCCAATCACCTCAGTGACCCCATCAACTAAAACTTTATAATTTTTACTGTAAATATCAGTATCATTGGCAAGGACCCAGGAACGCACTAAGTCGATCTTCCTTTCATTATTTTTTGTAAATTTTACGGTGAACCAACGTGTGATTGCGTCATCTATTGTAGCTGACGGACCATACTCTTTTACCTGATAATATCGCTTAAGGACCGCATCTTGGGCTAGACTAGTTCTTTTGTAGGGGGAGTTGAGAATAGCCAATCCTTTTACCATAGAAGTGTGGGTTTTACAAAAATGGCGAGCAATCATGCCACCAAGCGAAAAACCCATTATTATAACTTTTGAGAATTGTAATTCAATTAAAAGAGAATAAAGTTGTTCAGTAAAGGTTAATAGCGATGGATCTTCTTTTGATCTTCTCGACAACCCATGCCCGAAAAGGTCATAGCTTAGCACACAATAATTCTCTTTAAGTTTATCAACATGATAGCTCCACAGATTTTTATTTAATCCCAAACCGTGAATAAGAACTACTACGGGTCGACTTTTCGTTCCCAAAAGACTATACGAAGTTCCGTTATTGGACATATAATTTTTCATGCTGCGATTTACCTATGAGCCAACATAGGCTACCACTTCAATTTCAACTCGAACATCGACAAGTAATTCACTTATGACTGCCGAACGTGCAGGTGGATCGTTGGGGAAATACCTGCCATAAACTTCGTTAAAACCAGCAAAATCTGACCGTTCTCGTAGCCAGACCATGGCTTTAACAACATCAGTAAGATCACAATTAGCTTCCTTGAGTGTCTTTTGGATTTCCTTTATCACTACCTCAGTTTGCTCTTCAACTGAACCACTCGTCATCGGCGCTCCATCTTTAAACGGTATTTGTCCAGTCAAAAAAATAAAATCGCCAGCCCTAATCGCCTTTGACAGAGATAATTTACGGCCGTTAATAATTATAGGATCTCCAATAACTTTCTTTTTCTTTTTCATAGTAATTTCTCCTGACACGATTACGCATCAAAAAAATAAAACTTATAAGTTTTTTTCGACTTAATGTGTCGAATTTTCTTACAAATTTTTATTTTTAACGATCACAATGAGAGATGATAACTAGGAGGTTACTTTCGATGGATAATATAACCACATATCAAATGCTTATTAATGGTGACTGGACAGACGCATCTGATGGTAAAAATTTTAACAGCACCAATCCATCAACAGGAGAAATCTGGAGTACTATCCCTGAAGCTACAGAACAAGACGTCAATAGAGCAATAGAGAGCGCTCATGAAGCTTTCACAGAGGGTCCATGGTCAAAAATGACGCCAACTGAACGAGGAGAGTGTTTGCGAAATCTGGGAACACTTCTTGCTGAAAATTCAGAACACTTAGGAAAAATTGAAAGTATTGATACTGGAAAGATGCTAAAAGAGACCCGATGGCAAGCAAAATACATTTCTCAGTTTTTTAATTTTTTTGGAGGAAGTGCTGATAAAGTAAGTGGAGAAACTCTGCCTATTGATAAACCAGACCTATTTGTATTCACTAGCCGCGAGCCTTTAGGTGTTATTGCTGCTGTTGTCCCCTGGAACTCCCAACTATTCCTTGTTGCTGTTAAAATTGGACCGGCTTTAGCTGCTGGAAATACTGTGGTGTTGAAAGCCTCTGAGCATGCATCGGCGGCGATGTTAGAATTTGGAAAATTGATAGATCAAGCGGGCATTCCGCCAGGCGTTGTGAATATTATCACAGGACACGGTGATCCGTGTGGAAAAGTCTTGACGTCCCATCCGAAGATAGCAAGAATTTCATTTACAGGAGGGCCCCAAGCAGCAAGAGAGGTTGTATTAAATTCAGCAGAAAATTTTGCTGAAGTTTCGCTCGAATTGGGAGGGAAATCGCCCTTTATAGTCTTTAACGATGCAAATCTCGAAAGCGCTGTAAATGCCTCTATTGCAGGAATATTTGGTGCGACTGGCCAAAGTTGCGTTGCAGGATCACGATTATACCTTCAAGAAGAAATTGCAGATGAATTCCTCAATAAAATTGTTCAGCAAGCCAATGAGATTATACTGGGAGACCCTCTGGAAGAGGCTACCCAAATGGGGCCTCTTTGTACAAAAAGTCAATTAAGTCACATTAAAAATCAGATTTCCACTGCGCTTAGGGAGGGAGGCAAGATTCTTTGTGGTGGTGAGGCATGGGGAGATGGGGAAAGTTTATTCTTTAAACCAACAATCATTTCGTGCCCAAAGCAAAACCTTGAAATAGTTAATACGGAACTATTCGGACCAGTTTTGACAGTAATTAGATTTAAAACAGAGTCTGAAGTAATTGAACTTGCGAACGATACCAAATACGGGCTTGCCGCAGGAATTTTCACAAAAGATGGCGCTCGATCCCTGAGAATGACAAAAGCTATAAAAGCTGGAATTATTTGGGTAAATACCTATCGGGCGGTTTCTCCCATCGCACAATTTGGAGGATTTAAGCACTCAGGATTTGGTCGAGAAAGTGGTTTTCAGGCAATTTATGATTATACCAGACCAAAAACAGTTTGGATAAATACATCCGATGAACCCATTAGTAACCCATTCGTAATGAGATAATAAAATAAAGGAAATCACTTGAAATTTCAGCTCGCAATAAACTTAGAGAGAGTAGACGACACCATTGATATGCAGGACGTTGCCAAGCATACCTTGGAAATGGTGCAGATGGCCGATAGAAATGACTTTAACATAGTATGGGCAGCTGAACACCACGCATTAGAAATGACAATTGCCCCTAACCCATTTCAAATACTCACGTGGTGGGGCGCACATACAAATAAAATTAGATTAGGAACTGGCGTAGTAGCGGCACCCTATTGGCACCCTATTAAACTAGCTGGGGAAGCCGCTTTTACTGATTTAATAACTGATGGACGATTAGAGTTCGGAATTGGTTCAGGAGCTTACCAACGAGAGTTTGATCGAATGAAACCAGGATTAAAGCAGACAGATGGTTGGCGTTATATGCAAGAACTTTTACCGGCTGTAAAACAACTGTGGAAAGGAGACTACGAACACAAAGGTGATTATTGGAAGTTTCCAACCTCAACATCAGTTCCAAAACCAATTCAAAAACCTCATCCTCCCATTTGGGTAGCTGCAAGATCACCAATAACTTATGATTACGCCTTGAAAAACGATTGCAATGTAATGTGCTGGCCGTTCACTCGACCGCATGCAGAAGCCGAACTTTATAAGCGTTTATTTGAGGAAGCCATAGAAAAAACTCCTGGAGTGAGACGACCTACATTTGCTTTGATGCGGCATACTGCCGTTTATTCTAAAGAAGAAGATAAAGATATACCCATTACAGCAATTCAAAGAGTTTTAGGCCAGTTTGAAAACCTCTACAAAAACTTAGGAGACGTATCCAATGGATTTCCAAAACAAATACCCTTGGAAACTCTTACAAATAGGGCTGAATTTGATCCAAATATGCTACGAGAAAATCTTATGTTTGGAACTCCAAAGACAATTATTTCCAAATTAAAGAAATATGAAGAGCTTGGTGTTGACGAATTTATATATTATGCATCAATGGGGCTTGGGCTGAAGGAACAAAAAAAATCACTTGATCTATTTTGTTCTGAGGTTATGCCCGCCTTCAAATAAAATTATAAGGATTACATATGACTAAAAATGTTGAAGTCACCCGAAATGGTCGGATTCTCGAAGTAAAATTAGACCGACCAAAAGTAAATGCGATTGATGTTCAAACAAGTCGCGAACTAGGTGATGCCTTCGCATTGTTGAGAGACGACCCCGAACTTTGGGTAGCAATTCTTACAGGCGGTGGAGATCGAATTTTTTCAGCGGGTTGGGATTTAAAGGCATTAAATTCAGGTGATATGACACTTGATAATTGGTGGGAAAATGATGATTACGGCATTGGAGGATTTGCCGGCTTAACAGAAAATTGGAATCTAAATAAACCAGTTATTGCTGCTCTTAATGGACTTGCAATTGGAGGTGGTTTTGAATTAGCAATCGCGTGTGATCTAATAATTGCAGCAGACCATGTTGAGTTTGGCCTCCCAGAGATGCCTTTGGGAATTGTTCCTGATGCCGGAGCACTGCAAAGACTACCACGCCTTATTCCGAAAAATATTGCTACTGAAATGTTCCTTCTAGGAAGAAGAATGGGTGCTTTAGAGGCAGCCCATTATGGTTTGATTAATAAAGTTGTTCCTGCAAAAGAATTAATGAATTCAGCACGAGATTGGGCAAGTCAATTAGCGCGATCAGCTCCTCTGGCACTCCAATCCGTGAAAGAGGTTGAAAGAGAAATTGAATGTATCCCTCTCGAGAATTCATTCAAAAAAATGAGAACTGAAAACCTACCAACTTATAAGAAAATGTTACAATCATCTGATGCCGCCGAAGGCGTTGCAGCATTTGTAGAAAAACGAGAGCCAAAATTTAAAGGCGAGTAATGTATATAGACATCAATAAAGTAACCACTATATCAAGCCTTGGAGGAGGGCCAATTGGTGCAGGTTGGGCCGCACATTTTTTGTCAAAAGGGTTTAAAGTAAAAAGTTATATTCACGACATTGAAGAAAAATCAAGTTACGAAACTATTATTAAAACAGCATGGAAAAGTTTGAAAGAAATGGGGTTACATGAAGAGGCTTCATTAAAAAACTTAACAATAAGCTCTAGCCTTGAAGAAGTTCTTCACGAAACACATTTTGTGCAAGAAAGTATTCCCGAAATACTAGAATTGAAATCAAATTTCTACAAGATACTTGGGGAACTACTTCCAGAGCAAATTATAATAGCATCATCCACCTCAGGTCTGACGATGACGGAGATTCAAAAACTCTGTGGGACACCAGAGAGAACGGTTATAGGACACCCTTTTAACCCTCCTTACCTCTTACCTTTAGTTGAAATAGTTGGTGGAAAAAAAACTGCTGCATCAACGATTGACTGGGCATTCTCTTTTTATCAAAGTGCTGGGAAAAAACCTCTTGCCATGAAAAAAGAAATTCCAGGTTTTGTTGCTACCCGTCTTCAAGAGGCTCTCTGGCGAGAAGCCTTGCACATGGTGGCCGCCGGAGAGGCAACACCAGAACAGATTGATACTGCTTTGATAAATGGACCCGCTCCAAGAATGGCTGTACAAGGGCAATGCATGGCTTTTCACGTAGCATGTGGGTCTGGAGGCATGGCAACTAATTTAGATCAGTTTGGACCAGCATTAAAGTTACCATGGACGCGGCTTAAAGCTCCTGAGCTCACAGATAGCTTGCGAAATCAAATGGTCGAAGGTTGCGAAACTATGTCAAAAGGAAAGGGTTTTGAAGAAATGGCCCGCCAACGTGATAAATCAATCGTAGCTATTCTAAATGCAATTAAAGACAGCAGATAGTGCGGATTTTCTTAGATACAGGTCAAAGGCTTCTCTTTGCTTTGCCTTCTAAATTTTCTAAATACCTGGATAAGGTGCCAGGCCAGCTTGGTTTTTTCTCTGACTCAGGCCACGCCATTCGATAATCGCTAGGTCTTCGACCAAAACAATTTTTAAATGCATATGCGAAATGAGACAAAGTGTTAAACCCAGAGGCTGTAGCAATTTCTCTTACACTTAGCTTTGTTGCGATCAAAAGAACTCGTGCGTGCTGCAAACGAGCTAACAATCCAAATTGCACAACAGAGCACCCAATCGACTTATTAAACTGCCTCTCTAACTGGCGTTGTGAAACTCCAACAAAATGAGCAAGTTCAGGAACAGTTGCTGGCTCACTAATATTTTGTTCGATATACTTAATCGTTTTTGCGACTAAAGGTAAAAGTTCATCACTATTTCGACCTAGAATTTGCCTTTGTGGACTGCCTCCACTCCGAGGTGGATGATACAACATTTGATCAGCAATTTCTCCTGACAGCCTTGATCCATGTTCATCTCGAATCAATTTAAGCATCAAATCAATGCCAGAAAAACCGCCGGCACAAGAAATTATTTTATCATTAATTGTAAAAAGCTGTTCAGATACTTCAATTTCTGAAAATTGTTCTTGAAAGCCTGGGAGCCATGACCAATGAGTTGTTAATTTTTTTCCTGCCAACAGGCCAGCACGAGCCACAATATAACACCCTAATTCGACGGAGCATATTTGAGCCCCAAGCGAATATTGTTTTCTAACCCAGGCTGTAAGTTCTCGCCTTGCGTAGTGTTCACAACCCCAACTGCCCACAATGAAAATTAAATCTTGTCTTTTAATCGTCTCGATAGGCGTTACCGTAGAGATTTCCATCCCATTACTTGCCAATACGACTGGACCTTCAAAAGACGAAATCTCCCAAGAATAAAGTTCCTTTAAAGATAAATAATTTGCGACACGCATTGGCTCTATAAGACTGACGAGAGTAGCCATATTGAATCGTGGAACTACAATGAAGGTGGCATTTAATGTCTTATTGCCTTTTTTTTCCATTACACCAACACATACGAATAAATTTCCAAAGTAAATTCGCCTAATGGGTCAACATTTTGTCGAATTAACGATACTATATCGTGCTCACTAGTTCAAAACTAGTGGAAAAGGAGTATTAGTATTGAATTTTAACGTAATCGTAACGTGCGCAGTAACAGGTGCTGGAGACACAACAGACAAAAGCCCTCATGTTCCAGTAACTCCTAAGGAAATAGCTAATTCGGCAATTGACGCCGCTAAAGCTGGAGCATCAGTAGTGCATATACATGTAAGAGATCCGAAAACTGGAAAAGGCTCAAGGGATCCAGAGTTATTTCATGAGGTAGTAACGCGAATACGAGCAAGTAACACAGATGTCGTTATTAATTTAACAGCCGGAATGGGTGGCGATTGGGTTCCAGACCCTCAAAACTTATCAATGCCTGGCGCCGGGACAGACATGATTGGACCAGAAGACCGTTTACGACATGTCCAAGAGTGCCTTCCTGAAATATGCTCTCTAGATTGTGGAACACTTAATTTTGGAAATGACAACAGTATTTATATTTCAACACCCCCAATATTACGTAAAATGGCTGAATTGACACAAAAATGGAATGTTAAACCTGAACTTGAAGTTTTTGAACTAGGCCACATCAGATTCGCCACGCAAATGATTGCGGAGGGCCTCATAGATTCTCCACCAATGTTCCAGATTTGCTTAGGAATTCCATGGGGGGCAGATCAAAGTGTCGACACAATGAAAGCAATGAAAGATCATTTGCCCTCAGAGGCGAGTTGGGCTGGCTTTGGAATTTCAAGAATGCAAATACCAATGGCAGTCGCCGCCGTCACACTTGGAGGAAATGTCCGTGTTGGGTTGGAGGATAACATATTTTTAGAAAAAGGTATTTTAGCCTCAAATGCTGAATTGGTAGAAAAAGCAATCAAACTAATCGAAATGATGGGAGCAAAAGTACTTACACCAGCACAAACCAGAGAAAAACTAAATTTAAAAAAAATGAACCCTCAAAGATGATCGATTATAAATTTACAAAAACTAGTTTGTATCAGGCTTTTCTAAAATGAATCACACTCACGAAAACCAATTGTTATTAAAAACTGTTAAATCCTTTATGGAGAAAGAAATCTACCCTCATGAGGCGGGCGTAGATAAGGATGGGTACGTATCAGACGAACTCGGACGGCACATTGAAAAAAAATCAATTGAGATTGGCCTTTATGCAGCCAACCTACCAGAAAAAGTCGGTGGTGGCGGTTTAGATTATCACGGGATGGCTTTGCTTGAAAGAGAATATGGAAAAACTAGCCACGCACTGCACTCCTGGATTGGTCGACCAACAGAAATTTTATTGGCGTGCGAAGGCGAGCAAATACAAAAATATCTTACCCCATGCGTGAAAGCAGAAAAGCGAGAACTGTTTGCCCTAACAGAACCAGAGGCTGGATCAGATATTATGAGTATGAAATCTAATGCAAAAAAAGATGGAGGAGACTGGAT
Source organism: Paracoccaceae bacterium (assembly GCA_029242355.1). Lineage (GTDB taxonomy): Bacteria > Pseudomonadota > Alphaproteobacteria > Rhodobacterales > Rhodobacteraceae > JAYZEV01. The sequence continues at coordinate 78,958 of JAQWUC010000068.1, forward strand.
CCTAAACGGTTCAAAACATTTTATCTCAGGCCCATGTCTCCCAGACTTTGCAATTGTTTTTGCGAGTACAGGAGAAAATAATACACCTAGAGGAACTCGAAAAAGGATCACCGCCTTTCTTGTGGATGTGGGAACAAAAGGGTTCGACATCCAAGAAGGAAATAAGTGTGTGAGCTACCGCGGATATAAAAATTTTCAACTCAGCTTCAATAATGTTCGCCTAAGCTCGGACCAAATCTTGGGTCAAGAAGGTTTGGGGTTAGAGTTATCATCCAAATGGCTCAGTATGGGAAGGATATGGGTTGGAGCAACCTGTTGTGGCAAAGCAGAACGTATATTTGAGTTAGCGAAGGACTGGGCGGCAACTCGAAAACAATTTGGAAAATCTATTGGATCATTTCAAGCTACCGGTTTTCGTTTAGCCGATATGGCAATTGGATTAAAAACTGCTGACTTGTTAGTAACTGATGCAGTAACTCAGGCAAACGAAGGCAAAATGAGTGATGCCGATGCAGCAATGGTAAAAGTATATTGTTCTGAAATGCTGAATAAGGCAGCTGATGATACTGTGCAAATTTTCGGAGGCATGGGGCTTATGGAAGAGTTGCCCATTGAACGCTTGTGGCGAGACTCTCGGTTAGAACGAATTTGGGATGGAACTTCCGAAATTCAGAAACATATAATAACTCGTTCAATTCTAAGACCCTTGGGCGGATGAACCCTGTTAAAAAAGAAAATCTTAAAAGGTTGATGTCTCCAAAAAATATAGCATTTTTTGGAGGAAATGACGTTGAGGTTGCAATTGCAGAAGCTCAAAGACGTGGTTTTAAAGGCCCAATCTGGCCAGTAAACCCAAACAGAAAAAATATTTTAGGTATAAAGTGTTTCAAATCCGTCAACGAATTACCAGCTTCACCAGATGCAAGCTTTATCGCAGTACCCTCAAGGTATGTTACTACAATAATCAAAGATTTGTCTAACGTAGGGGCTGGTGGGGCAGTTTGCTATTCAGCAGGATTTGGTGAAACTGGAACACAAGGAAAGCTTTTAGAAAAAGAATTAGCTGCCATAGCCGATAATATGCCAATTATCGGTCCAAATTGTTACGGATTCATTAACTACCTAAGCAACGTAGCATTATGGCCCTTTGCCCATGGAGGCATGTCACCAGGGTACGGCGCCGCCATAATTACACAAAGTGGTATGCTGTCTTCAGACATAACCATGACAGATAGATCAATACCATTAACTCATATGATTTCAGTAGGAAATCAAGCATCCGTGAGTATAGAGGACTTAATCGATCTTCTCTGCGAAAACCCAAAAGTCAAAGCTATAGGGGTTCACATTGAAGGAATAAAAAATATTAGGAAACTACATGACGTAGCTTTAAAAGCACTCAAAAAAAATGTTCCCATTGTCGCCCTGAAAACAGGAACTTCCACCGTTGGAGAAAAACTAACGGCTACACACACTGGTTCTTTATCAGGAGAAGATAGACTCTATGACGCGTTATTTGAAAGAACTGGAATTATAAGAGTTGGAAGCCCCATACTCTTCCTTGAGCTTCTTAAGTTATTATGCGTGTCAGGAGTTCCAAGAAACAATACATTAGTGGCATTTACCTGTTCTGGAGGCGGTGCGACCATGATAGCCGATTATTCAGAAAAAACTGGCCTTATCCTACCGCCTCATAATCAAAATAGTAAAATAAAACTTCAAAATTTGTTACCAAATATTGCAACAGTTTCAAATCCGTTAGATTATACGACACCAATTTGGGGCAATCAGGAAAAAACTGGCCCCATATTTTTAACAGCGATGAGAGGATCTCGAGCTTCGACGGCACTCTTGTTACAAGATTACCCAGCTCAAGGTTTAAACGAATCAGAAACATCTTACTCTAACGACGCCACTGCGTTCATAAAAGCTGCAAAGGCTTCAAATATGCCCGCCATCATCTGTTCCACCTTTCCAGAAAATATGAAAGGTACAATTAGAGAAAATTTCCTAAAACAAAACATTTCACCAATGCTGGGCATAGAAAATACTATAGAATCAATCAAACTAGCCTCTGATTATAAAGCAAAGCAGAGGCGTGTAGAGCAAATATCCGTAGAGCCTCTTTCAAAAATACCGAATTATAAAAAGTTAACATTCTTAAACGAGTCAGAAAGTAAGTCTGCATTGAACAAAGTTGGAGTATCAACTCCCAAAGGACAACGAATAACTTTTCAAGAAATAGAAACAACCAAAATTATATTAGAATTTCCCGTAGCACTCAAACTAATTAATAAAACAATTATCCATAAAACTGAGTATGGAGCTATCAAGACCGACATTAAATCAAAAGATCAGCTTGTTAAAGAAATAAGGTTTATGCATGATCATCTCAAAAAAACTTTAAAAAGCGATTTTGACGATAAATTCCTGATTGAGGAAATGCAACCAACTCCCATTGTAGAAATGATTATTGGCATAGAACCAAACCCACAATTTGGATATTCACTTTTAATTGGTACTGGTGGTATACAAGCAGAGATTATGAATGATACTATTTCACTTTTAATTCCAACCAACAGAGATGAAATAATTAAATCAATAAAAAATTTAAAACTTTACAAATTGATGGATAATTTTCGGTCAAATAAAAGAGTTGATCTTCACAAATTGGCGTCAGATATAATAAAGATTGCTTCTATGATACAGACGAGCAACAAGTCTTATTCAAGTATAGAAATAAATCCTCTTTTTGTTTACGCAACTGCAACTTGCGCAGTGGATGCAGTGATCGGATCTGTCGCGTAAGTTAGATAAAAATTACTTGTAACGCTCGGATACTGCACTTTCATCTCTTCGAACCAAAGCACCTATTGCTGAGTCAAGAGTAACACTGCCTAAATTTTTATTTTCCTCATCAATAACAGCAAATGATTTTGTTTTTGCTTTATTTAACAAGGGCAACGCTTCCTCTACAGACATTTTATGACTAAGACCAGTCCCAGTACCTTTAGTTTTTGAATCCATGATTGAACGTAATTCAATAACACGACTTCTATTAATATCCTTGATAAAATCGGTTATGTATGCATCAGCGGGGTTCATTATAATATCTTGAGGATCTCCCTTTTGGATCACTTTTCCGTCTCTCAATATTGCAATATTATCGCCAATTCTTAAAGCCTCATCAAGATCGTGAGTTATAAATATGATCGTTTTGTGCAATTCTTCTTGAAGTTCGAGAAGGATGTTCTGCATATCAGTCCTTATTAGAGGATCAAGAGCAGAAAATGCCTCATCCATCAAAAGTATTGGGGCATCGGTAGCTAAAGCTCTCGCCAAGCCAACTCTTTGTTGCATCCCCCCTGAAAGCTGTGCAGGAAATCGGTCTTCAAAGCCACCAAGCCCAACTCGGTCAATCCATGTGTGGCTTTGATCTTTTGCATCTTTCTCTTTTACCCCTTGAATTGTGAGACCATAAGCAACATTTTGTGAAACAGTTTTATGTGGCAAAAGTGCAAACTTTTGAAATACCATTGATGTAACTTTTCTACGAAACTCTCTAAGCTGGGCGGGCGACATTGCTAATACATTTTCTCCGTCCACAAAGAGCTCGCCCGACGTAGGCTCAATTAATCTATTTATATGTCGAATTAATGTTGACTTGCCCGAACCAGAAAGGCCCATTATTACTTGTACTTTGCGCTCTGGAATCGATAAGTTGATGTTATTCAGACCAAGCACATGATTATGCTTATCAAGGAGTTCCTGCTTGGACATTCCTTCGTTCACGGAGTTTACATACCTACCAGCATTTGGGCCAAAAATCTTATAAAGGTTTTTAATTATTAACTTAAAGTTACTCATGTTCTTTACCATATCTGTGGGCTTGGAGCCTCTTACCATACCTTTGAGAAACACGATCAAAAATTATTGCTAGCGCCACAATAGCTAGTCCATTCATTAATCCAAGAGTTAAATACTGGTTCTGAATTGATTGTAGTACTGGCATTCCTAACCCCTTAACACCAATCATAGAGGCAATAACAACCATTGCTAAAGCCATCATGATGGTCTGATTAACCCCCGCAAAAATGTTTGGTAAAGCCAAAGGTAGTTGTACCGAAAAAAGCTTTTGCCGATAATCAGATCCAAAGGCTTCAGCCGCCTCAAGAATTTCTTTATCTACTAAACGAATACCTAAATTCGTTAGCCTGATAACTGGCGGAACAGCGTAAACACAAACAGCAATTAGTCCAGGGACACGTCCTATTCCCAAAAGCATTACAACTGGAAGCAAATAAACAAAAATTGGAATAGTTTGCATAAGATCTAATATTGGTGTTATTGCAGACTGAACTCTGTCGTAGCGAGACATAATAATACCAATCGGGATACCTACGGCAATACACATTATAGTTGCCACCGAAATAAGAGAAATGGTAGCCATCATATCTTTCCACATACCGAAGTACCCAATTACCATGAAAGCTAGAATTGACCCAATTGCAAGCTTTACACTTCTAGAACCTAGATAAGCCAATCCACCAACTAAAACTAATATTAGAGGCCATGGAGCTGCAATTAAGAGTTTCTCTAACCTTACTAAAAAGAAATACAAAGGATCAAAAAAAGCCTCTATCCCGTCGCCATAGGTTCTAGAAAACTTTTTAAATGCGCCATCTATTCCTTTTTTTAAATCGCGCAAATCACGCTTACCGAGGCTCGGAATTTCAGTCCAAAAATCCATCTCAAGTTTCCCAGTTGTCTTTATTTATATTATTTAAGAAAATGCTCGAAGTGCCCTCAAGCACTCCGAGCCTAAAACGTACCCTTAAAGAGCTGCTTTTACTTTAGCAGCAACTTCTGCGGTTACCCAGCTAGTCCATACATCCTCATGTGCGCTTAAAAATTCTAATGCGGCATCAGGACCGTCTGCTTGGTTATCATCCATGTAAACGAGCATTTGACCCATAATTGGACCTGGAAAGATTCTCTTTGAGAAATAATCCATTGCTTCCGAAGCTTGGTCCTTAAAATTTGTCGTTACAACTGTATGTACTTCAGATTCTGTCCAAGAAGATGGCTTTGGATCATCACACTCTTGCTCTGATTTAGCGATACAACCATCCCAATTATCAGCTCCTGCAAAAGGAACTCCAAAATCCATCATTTGCATGTTATATCGTCCTATTGGAGCAGTTGGAGCCCAATAGTAACCGAACCAATTGTCTCCTCTTTCGACAGCTTTCGCCATTGAAGCATCCAAACCTGCTTGAGAACCTGGATCTACCAAAATCCAACCCTTCTTTTCCATTTCGAAGGCGCGGAAGAGGTTTATGTTAGATAGCTGGCACCCCCAACCTGCAGGACACCCTATAAATTCTCCCTTGGACGGATCCTCTTTTGCTGGGAAAAGATCTGGTCTATCAAGGATATCAAGTACAGTCTTTAACCCAGGATTCTGCTCTTTTGTATATGAAGGAACCCACCAGCCCTCTCCGAGGTCAGTTATTGGCATTTTTCTTGCTGAATGAAGGCGCCCTTCATCCATTGCCGCAAAGAGTGGCTCTCTGACTGCATTTATCCATAACTCTGCCGCCACATCAGGTTGCCCTTTTTCGTTCATGGAAGCAAAAGTAGTTGTAGTAGCTCCCGCAATCATTTCGATTTGACAACCGAAACCTTCTTCCAATATTATTTTATCTACGTTAGCCATTAATGTAGCTGAAGGCCAATTCATATCAGCCATCGATATATCGCCACATGCTGCGAAAGCTTGCCCTGAAAGGGTCATAGTAGCCGCTGCAATACTAGAAAATAGAATTTTCTTCATTAGTTTTACTCTCCCAATTTATTTTAAAAAGGATATTTTTTTAATCCTGACCAACCATATAGCAAACTTTCAAGAAAAAGCAAAACTTGTTATTTATTTTTTCAATTGAACATAATTGTCTTAAGAAAATTCCAGTAAGGAATAACCCACTAAAGTCGCATTTACTGAATCTTTATCTCAAATAACTAGTTTTTTTCAATCTCACTTAATTTAAAAAATCATTGACACACGTCCTACTCGCAATAATGACTAAGTTAGCGACAGAATTTTTTTAAGAATTTTACAAGTAAATCAGGAGAAACGAATGTTAACAAAAATTGTATTAACTGGCGCCGCTGGAAGATTGGGGTCGTATCTTCGAGAACCTTTGAATCAATTAACAGAGCAATTAATTTCGACGGATATAAATGACGATGTTGGTAAACTTTACTCAAAGGAAACATTTATAAAGGCAAACCTTGAGGATTTACCGGCACTTGAAGAAATATTTAAAGGCGCTGAAATGATTGTTCACTTTGGTGCGATTGTAGACGAAGCTCCTTTTGAAATGTTACTCGGTCCCAATTTTATTGGAGCTTACAATGTCTGGGAAGCTGCAAAAAAAAATGATGTAAAAAGGGTAATTTATGCAAGCTCAATTCACGCCGTGGGTATGTATCCAACAAATGAGACAATTGGTGTAAATGTTCTTCATAGACCGGATACTTTTTATGGGTTGGCAAAGTGCTTTGCTGAGGATCTAGGGAGAATGTACTGGGAAAAATGTGGGATTGAGTCTGTCTGTTTGAGAATAGCGTCATGCGCGCAAGTGAATTCCACTAGGAGCCTAAGTAGTTGGCTATCTTATGACGATCTCATTCATCTGGTAACGCGCGCCATTGACTCGCCAACTACTGAATTTTCAATAATTTATGGCGTCTCCAATAATGACCGCGCCACACTCAGTAACGACGAAGTTACTTTTCTTGGATATAAACCAAAAGATAACGCAGAAGTTTTTGCAAAAAATATTTTTGCCACCGCCGCTCCGAGTGACCCATACGACATCTCACAAACGCGCGTCGGGGGTCCATTTGCTTCGGTTCCATTAGGTGAAAGCGGTTTGGCGCGAATGACCATAGTGGATGATAAAAAGAAAAACTGACTATTAACCCTTTTACGGGTTGCTGGCACATTCACTTACCGGCAACCCTTAGCATACGAGGATGTTCAAAAAACTCTTTAGCTTAATTTCATCTTACCGCGAAATCTCGTCTTGCCAAAATGGCATTGTGTCGCAGGTAAAATATCTATGTTCGTTTAAAATTCTGCTTTTTAATTTCATAAAAAGCCTCGACGGCGGCTGTGGCAATCACTGATATTGTGCCATTTTCAGAATCGGTAATATTTAATCCGCCACATACTGCTTTTACAGATACCACCCCATGAGGAAGAACTTCTGCGACTAATTTAGCATCGACTAAATCGGGCTTTTTAACGCCAATTGTGACTTTAACTTGCATTTTTCTACTATCTAAACTCAGTGATCTAAACATTATAATTGAACTATGATGAATTGCATCGTGAACTGCACGGCAGGCCGCTTTGGTATAATCCTCACCATAGAGGTCACTTCCCATCCCAGTTTCCAAAATCAATCGGCAGGTATCCATTAAGAAACCTCCATTTCAAAAGAAACAATTACAGCTGCAGTAACAATAATAGTTTTCCCACCACCGTCGGGTTTGCAAACATCGAGACCCCCAAACGCACTCTCAATCGTTACAACGCCATAGGGGAAAATATCCTTAATTTTATCTCGATCAATCTTCTCAGGTTGTTGAGACCCCAAAAGAACCTCAACAATCATATCACTTTTGTCAAAACCAAAAGCCTCCGCAACGTTAAGTGAATTCTGCCATAGAGCATTTTTGACCGCGCGTTCTGCCGCTTTCGAGTAATCCTCCCGTCTCAGGGATGTTCCTTGACCAAGCTCCAAAACAATTCTTTTTTTTGCCACAAACTATCCTTTTTGTAAAAATTCTTCTTTATTTAATGATAAATGTCTTTTTAATGCCAAAATTAACGAAAGATTACAACTGATAGCTTGACGGTTTGGCTTTCTTAAATAACAATCACCCTACAGGAAACTAATTTCAGTCCGAACAATTTAAAGGAGCTAATATGAAAAACATTTTATCAACAGCGCTAGCTGTTGCATTGCTGGCAATCCCAGTATCAGCAGCTGATCTCAGTGGAAGGACACTAAACATTGGATCAGATACCACCTATCCTCCCCATGAGTTTATTGAAGACGGAGTAGTTAAGGGATTTGACGTCGACGTAGTCGCATCTATCTGTGAAGAAATTAACTGTAAACCTAATTGGGTGACTACAGCCTGGGACGGCATATTCGCTGCCCTAGCCGATGGAGAGTTTGACATGGTTGTGTCCGGAGTTACGATAACCGATGAACGTGACAAGATCGTAGATTTCTCAGATCCTTACATAATTGTTCAACAAGGCGTCTTAATGCGAGTAGAAGATGAAGGAGCTACAATCGAAGCCTTCAAGTCTGGCCAAATGAAGCTAGCATCTCAAACAGGAACAACTAACGCAGCCCTTGGAGAAGAGCTTGTAGGAAGAGAAAATTTAAATCTATTTGATACTTTTTCAAACGCAGTACTAGCTGTAAGAAATGGAGATGTAGACGGAGTAATTATCGATAGCACCTCAGCCGCGGCTTACGAGCAAGAATTCGCAGGTGAACTGACCGTTGCAATTAAAGGTCTCTCATCTGATCCGCTAGGCCTAGTATTCCAAGAGGGAGATGCACTGCAAGATGCGTTCAATGAAGGTTTAGCAACTATTAAATCAGATGGGACTCTGAAAAAATTAATGGTTAAATGGTGGCCAAAGTAATATCCTATCATTAATCGAGAACTCTAACTAATTGAAAAATGGAGAGTTCTCGATCAAATGTCTTGAGTAAATGAATGGAAAAAATTTTAGACGGGTTGCGCCAAGTTCGCGCTAGCAACATCATATTTCTTTTTATGATTCCTATAATTATTTACTTTCTTGCTACATCAAGGAATTACTTACCAGCATTGCATTCAGTGCTCGGCGTTGAGAATAATGCAACGTCATTATTGATCAGCTTTCTAACAGTCTGTCTGACTGCAACCCTAATTTTAACAGGTTCGATTTTTTTACTTAAATCTGTTAGAATTGATCAAAAACAACCGATTATTGTGAGATCACGTAAGCTAGCAGCAATGTGTTTCTTGCTTTCATTTTTAATTAGTTTTGCATTTCATTTCAATCAGTTTTTAGACAACTATGCAGTATCAATTCTAGCAAATTCAGCAGACCCAAGAAAAGTTGACTGGATAGTTGTTGTGAACCAAAGTTTTACTTTGACTCCAGAATTTCAAAAAGCTCTACTAGCTAAAGTAGAATTCGCCAGATACTTTGTTTCTATAGTGGGTTTAGGAATTTTAGCTTTTGCACTGCTACCAACCACATATCACGCAAGTAGATTTGGGAAATTATTAATTTTAATTATTTTAAGTTACGGCTTTTTGACATCATTTTATTTTCTAATGATTGCTCACGCGGGTTTCGCTGTTGGATTAATGATTACCCTAAGAGCCGCATTCTTTGCTTATTTTGGGGCAAGTGTTTTAGGTCTGCTCTGGGCCCTTTTGACAAAGCTTTCACCTTCGCATCGTGCAACAAAAATTTATACTATGTTAGGGATTGGGTTGATTTGCCTCGGGACAATTTTCTTTCTACAAAAGCATAAAGAAGTTGCACTAATTGGAACTACTAATGGTAAAATTGGAGTAATTTCAGGAACCCCTCAATGGGTAGCTGATACTGTCCGTTATGGAGATTTTTTGGATCAACCTCCTGAAAAACCTTTTAAAATAAGATCTCTAAATAATTTATCAAAAGGGTTATCTTTGTTTGAAAAACAGACGCTATCTGGCTTAATAGTACCAATTTCCGCCGTTGAAGATTATTCACCGATTTGGACAACATCTTATCTCCCAACAAAGCAAAAAACTTTAGGAATTGCAGCTGTCTCGATTGGATTTTTAATCCTCCTTTTAACTGGCATTGGTGCAATTTCAAACTTGCACCCTTTAGCTGTTTTTTCTGATTTTTTTGTAGATACTATTAGGGGAATACCAATGATTGTTATTATACTTTACATTGGGCTTCCTCTCGCTGGAGCATTAAAGAACGCCTCCGGTGGTTACATGAATATTGAAATGCTAACTCGAGGTATTATTGCTATAGCTATCGGCTATTCAGCATACATGGCTGAAGTGTTCAGAGCTGGAATTGAAGCTATTCCGAAAGGCCAAATAGAAGCAGCCAGAACACTAGGATTGAGAGAACACCAGGTGGCTAGATTTGTGATAATTCCACAAGCCATTGCTATTGTTCTACCTGCTTTAGGAAATGAATTTATCGCGATGCTCAAAGATACATCCCTACTATCTATTCTTTCAATAAGAGATGTAACTCAACGCATGAAAGAATTTCAAGCCCAGAGTTTCTTGGCTTTTGAACCATTTAATACTGCTGCTCTTCTTTATGTCTTTTTAACTCTCTTGGCAGCAAGTGGAATAAAGTCTCTCGACAATATTGTAAATAAAAACCGAATATCAGAAAAATAAATATACTGTTTACCATCGTAAACTCATACATGATAAACCAGCGTCAAGCTTAGAAACTTCAAAAATATCAATAATTTTCACTTCAAATTTATCTGATAATAATTCGGCAGTTTTAGGGTAACCATTCGGAACCAGTAAAACTTCATTTACTCTGAGTGCATTAGCTGCACCGTACTCTCCTTCGGGTGTGACAATTAACTCATGATTATTAAAAATTTCTGATTTTGCCAATCGAGGCGTTACTAAGACGGTCTCTTCATCTAAAGCCGAGCAATCAGATTTGAAATGCAGAACGCCCTTCGGTGTTTCCACGATTCTACTTTGATAATCCAATTGTGAAAGCAAATTTTGCAGTTCAACTGCTCCTAATTGATTAGTTCTATCAGAAAGACCTATTAAAATTTCGTCATTGAGACGTAAAATGTCTCCTCCTTCGGCATAACCCTTTTTTAATTCATGCACGCGATCAAAAGTTTCCATTAAATGGGGCTTTATTAGGGCTCTTTCCTTCTTTCTACTGTGAGCTCCAGGGTGAAGTAAAATTGCTCCATTTTTAAATGTCAGAGCTGGATCTTCTACAAACACAGAGTCTGGTAAAGAATCTTCTGATTCCAAAATATCTATAGTTAATCCAAGATTTTGAAGGCTTTTGATATAACTCAAATGTTCATTTTTTAGGGTCAGGTAGTCAGGTTTAATACCAGTTTCACTCAAACCGTTAATAACTGTCTTACCAGGCGAACGCACTATAGCTCTTGAAAATTCATAAAACATGTGTAAGCGATTACAGAAACATTTTAGAAATAACAAATAATATTTTGGATAAATACTGGTGGAAGCCACCATTTTATTTATTTAGGTTAAAAGAAAATCATTCAGGATCTTTCATGCATTATGCCTCAGTAACAAATAATTTAAAAAACTTGGGATCAGAGAAGTGGGCAGTCCACCTTAAAGCAAGAGAACTAATAGCCGCCGGCTCTGAAGTGATCGAACTCACTATTGGTGAACCCGACATGCCTCCTGAGGATGATCTGATTGATGAGTGCATAAGATCAATGCAAGCAGGTCGAACAAAGTATTCAAATGGCCGTGGAGAAAGTAACTTACTTTTAAAACTGAAGCAAAAATACGTTAAAGTTTCAAACATACCAATCACCGAAGAAAACATCCTCTGTTTCCCGGGCACACAAACTGCACTTTATGCAACAATGCGATCACTCGTTGAACAGGGTGATGAGGTTATTGTTGGAGATCCCCTTTACGCAACTTATGAAGGTATAATTAGAGCTTCAGGCGCTACAATGGTTCCTGTCCCACTTCGAAGAGAGTATAATTTTATTTTACAAGCGCATGATCTTGAAAAAGCTATCACACCTCGAACAAAAGTGGTTCTTTTAAACAGTCCTCATAATCCAACCGGCTCTGTAATGTCTAAGCAAGATTTTTTAAATATAGCTAAGCTATTCGTACAGAATGATTTATGGTTAGTTTCTGACGAAGTTTACGAAGATCTGATTTTTGAGGGTGAATTTTATTCTCCGCTATCCAATGAGAAATTAGCGCCTCGAACCGTGGTCGTTTCTTCTATTTCAAAAAGTCATGCCGCTCCGGGTTTTCGTTCCGGTTGGGCTGTTGGGCCTAGAGAGTTTTGCATTAAAACACTGCCGCTATCAGAAACTATGTTGTTCGGAAGTCAACCTTTCATTGCTGACATGACCGCGCTTGCCCTATCTCGACCTTCTAAAGTTTCAATTAAAATGAAAATTGCGTATGAAAGAAGAGCAAAACTGATCTGTCATAATTTGCAATCAGTTGAGCACATCAATCCACTCATGCCAAATGCAGGAATGTTTATTTTAATTGATATTGAAAAAACTAATCTAACTTGTTCAAATTTTGCATGGAAACTTTTGAATGAGCAACTTGTAGCCGTTATGCCAGGAGACTCATTTGGCCATCAAGCACGGAGTTTTATTCGCATGAGCCTAACTGTGCCCGACAAATTATTATTAAAAGCGTGTAACCGTATCTCCTTATTTATCAAAAACCTAAAATAAAGAGTAAAGCTATTGAATGAAATTAATTTAGGAGAAATTATAGTAAAAACGCTTGAAAACCATGGTGTTGAATTCATTTTTGGGATTCCAGGTGTTCATACGGTAGAACTTTACAGGGCGCTATCGAACTCAAAAATTCAACATATAACGGCTAGACATGAACAAGGTGCTGGTTTCATGGCTGATGGATATGCTCGGATCAGCGGGAAACCAGGAGTCTGTTTTGTTATAACAGGGCCAGGCGTAACAAATATTCTCACAGCAATGGCTCAGGCACGATCAGATTCAATTCCAATGTTGGTTTTCTCTGGTGTTAACAAATTGAAACCACCTCTAATTAGTAGGGCTCCATTACATGATCTACCAAATCAAGAAAAGCTCACAAAACAAGTGACGATTGCAAGTTATACCATCAATAATATAAACGATACTCAGTCAATTATTAACAAGGCTTTTGCAAAAATGACTTTAGGGAAACCTGGTCCCGTGCATATTCAAATTCCTGTTGATGTGATGACACAAACGATCACTCAAGAAAGTTATTTTTACTATAAACAGAAAAAACTTCTAACTCCTAAGAAATCAGAAATTTTGGAAGCCATAAAGACTATTAACAAAAGTAATAATCCTTGTATAATTCTTGGTGGAGGAGCCAGATCAGCAAAAGCAACTATCAAAAAATTTGTTGAATTTCTGAAAGCACCAACTGTTTCTACTGTAAACGCACGAGATCTTCTTGGTCAACATCCTCTCCATATACCTGCAAGCCCCAGTTTGGCGTCTGTAAGAAAACTTTTAAAAGAAGCTGATTTAGTAATCGCACTAGGTACTGAAATGGGACAAACAGATTATGATATGTATGAGAATGGTCTTTTCCCTACCCTGAACAACTTGATAAGAGTGGATATCGATACTGATCAACTAAGGCAAAGTCACCCAGGGACAAAAAACATAAAAGGAGACGTAAAGGTATTTTGTGAAGAAATTCTAAAAAAGGTTAGAAGTAAAGAAAATACAAAAAGTAAAGATCGTGTCACGATTTGTACCAATTCTGTTCAACTCGAAATTCCATCCGACTACGACTCATGCAAATTACTTATTTCAACTATAATTACACACCTACCAAACGCTATTCTCGCCGGAGATTCCACGCAGCCAACATATTATGGAAATCTCTATTGTGAAATTACGAGCCGTAACCGATGGTTTAATTCGGCTACCGGTTTTGGAACGCTCGGATACGCGCCCCCAGCATCAATTGGTGCAAAACTCGCAAACCCTGATAAACCTGTAGTCTGTATAGTCGGAGACGGTGGTCTGCAATTCAGTATAGCTGAATTAGGAACAGTAATCGATGAGAATGTTGCTGTTCTTTTTTTGATTTGGAATAATAATGAATATAAAGAAATCAGAACATATATGGAGTCTAAAGCAATTAAGCCAATCGGGATCACCCCAAAGCCACCGAATTTACAACTCACCGCAAAATCGTATGGCATTCAATTCACACGTGTACGAACCGTAACCGATTTATCAAATGCACTTTTAAAATTTTCCATAGAACCAGTCCCACTCATAATTGAAATCAATGAAACTACTTTTAGCAAGTCACAAAAATAAAAATCATGACCGTTTCTTCAAAATATTTGTTAACCAATCAGGATCCATTTCAGGCACAGATGATAACAAAAGTTGAGTATAATCTGGATGAGGCGGAGAAAATACAATACTTTTCAAACCTTGTTCAACAACTTTGCCTTCCGACATAACGACCACCTGATCTGATATAGCCTTAACCGTTGAGATATCGTGGGTGATAAACAAATAAGAGATTTGAAATTCCTTCTGTAGCCGCATCAATAACTGTAGAATGCCCTCCTGAACAATTTGATCTAAAGCAGAGGTCACCTCATCACAAATTATAACCTCAGGATTTGCAGCTAGTGCTCTAGCAATACAAATTCGTTGTTTTTGCCCTCCAGATAACTCACTTGGAAGTCTATCAATAAAACTTTCATCCAGATCGATCAATTCAAGTAACTCGATTGTTCGAGATCGGTTTAGCTCGCCCTTCATACCCAAATAAAATTCTAAAGGTCGACCAATAATTTCCCTCACTGTTTGTCTTGGATTCATGGCAACATCTGCCATTTGATATATCATTTGGATTTTTTGTAATTGCTCGCGTGTTCGGTTCTTCAATTCAGCTGGGAGCGACTCGCCACTGAACATAACAGAGCCTTCCGATGGTGGAAGAAGTCCAGTAATAACGCGAGCAGCAGTAGACTTACCAGAACCACTTTCTCCAACAACAGCAACAGTTCTTCCTCTTGGAAGTTTTATACCTACATCAAACAGCACTCTTGCTGCACCATATGCCGCTGATATTGATTTCATTTCTAAGACTATGTCTTCCTCTACTTCCTCTTTCTTTTGTAGAGATCGTACCGACCACAAAGACTTAGTATATTCTTCTTTCGGAGATTCGAGCATTACTCGCGTTTCTGCTTCCTCAACTTGTTCTCCGTACCTTAGTACCTTTATCCTATCTGCCATTTGTGCAACAACAGATAAATCGTGCGTAATATAGATTGCTGCAGTATTAAACTCTTCAACAATAGATCTCATAGCTCCAAGCACTTCAACTTGAGTCGTCACGTCTAGAGCCGTGGTAGGCTCATCAAAAACTATCAGATCTGGGTTAGGCGACATTGCCATAGCGGTCATAATTCTTTGTAATTGTCCACCGGAAACCTGGTGAGGATATCTATTTCCAATGTTGTGCGGATCTGGAAGGTTAAGTGCTTCATAAAGTTTTCGAGCCTCTTTAAATGCATCGTTTCGATTCTTTAGTCCAGCACGCACTGTGGAGTCAGTAGTCTGGTTGATCAAACGATGTGCTGGATTGAAAGACGCGGCAGCAGATTGCGCCACATATGTCATCCTATTCCCCCAGTATTTACGCTTTTTAGACTCACTTAGCCTAGCTAGGTTTTCGCCATTAAAGAGTATTTGGCCACCAGTAATACGACATCCAGGTTGCGTATAACCCATAGCGGCGAGACCTAAAGTTGATTTTCCAGCACCTGACTCTCCAATTATTCCAAGCACCTCCCCTTTAAAGAGAGTTAAATCTACACCTTTTATTATTTTATGCCATTTCTCGTCTGAAAACCCCTCTATTTGCAATTCTTTAACCTGGAGAAGGATATTTTGGCTTGTTTTATCTTTACTCATCTCTGATACCGCTAGTCTTATGTAGAAACCAATCTACCACAAAATTTACTGCTACAGTTAAAAGCGCTATTGCAGCGGCAGGTAATAAAGGTGTTATACCTGCTTTTAAATCATATTTTGCGAATTGAATAAGTGATGCATTTTCTCGAACCATAGAGCCCCAATCAGCAGTTGGCGGTTGAATCCCAACTCCTAGAAAAGAAAGTGCCGCTATAGAGAGAAATACAAAGCAAAATCGTAAGCCAAATTCTGCAATTAAAGGAGGTAAAATATTTGGGAGTATTTCTTTACGCATGACCCAACCTAATCCTTCGCCCCGAAGGCGTGCCGCCTCTACATAATCCATCACCACTACATTCAATGAAACAGCCCGCGTAAGTCGAAACACACGGGTTGAATCCAAAATAGCTATTATCATTATTAAATTAATAACCGTTGAACCAAAGATGGATAAAAGGACTAAGGCAAAAATGAGTTGCGGTATTGCCATGAGGACATCAACTGTTCTACTGAAAACCAAATCTAAATATGATCTGTTTATAGCCGCAGCTAAACCAAGGCTACCTCCTATGAGAAATGCTAACAAAGTTGTGGCAACAGCAATTCCAACCGTATTGCGTGCCCCGTAAACCATTCTCGAAAAAATATCTCTTCCGATCTGATCGGTTCCAAAAATAAATTCAGAACTCCAAGGTGCATACGGTATAGGGAACACCTCAGCTTCACCGTAAGGTGCTATTAATGGAGCAAAAATAGCTACAACCGCATAAATCAGAATTACAACCATTCCGAATCGAGCCGTCAATGGTGACTTTAGCAAAGAAATTTTTATATTGGCGAAAATTGTACGGTTTTCTCTGATGGCACCAACTTCAGATAGTGCCGAATATGTGTTTGGTTTTTCGGTCATTTTGGATGTAGCAGCCTAGGATTAGTGATAATTCCGATGATATCGGCGATTAAATTTAACAATATGTAAGTTACGGCAAAAATAAGGGCACATCCCTGAACTACAGGGATATCTCGCGTTCTAACGGCATCTACCATTAACTGCCCTATGCCTGGATATACAAAAACGACTTCAACTACCACCACTCCAACAACAAGGTAAGCTAAATTAAAAGCAATTACTGTAGCAATGGGAGCCCACGCATTAGGCAAAGCGTGCTTTATAATGATTTCCAATTGTGATGCTCCTGACAATCGTGCCATTTGAATATAGGGACTTGCTAATAAATTAATGATGGCTGCCCGCGTCATCCGCATCATATGAGCCACAATTACCAGTGTAAGCGTTAAAGCCGGTAGTGCAGTTCGATACACTCGCTCACCAATTAAAGTATCCGCATCGACATTTGCCAAAGAAGGGAAAACTGGATAAAGCGAAGCCATTAACAAAATAAGGATGTATGCGACAAAAAATTCTGGAAATGAAATAGTTGTTAAAGTCGCCGTGTTTACGGATCGATCAAATACAGAATTTCTAAATAAAGCCGTCGTTATACCTAGAGCTAGGGAGATAGGAACAGCAATTATAGCCGTCATCGACGCGAGGAACATAGTGTTCCATAGTCGTGGAGCGATCAAGCCAACCACTTCTCGAGATCTATCAACGCCAGAAGCATTTCGACCAGAAAACGAAGTTCCAAGATCCCCTTGAATAGCCCCCAACACCCATTGAATGTAACGAACGAAGGGATGTTGATCTAGGCCAAGCTGCCGCCGAAATGCTGCGACTGTCTCTGGTGTTGCCCTCTGACCTAAAATAGCCTCACCAAAATCACCTGGAAGCATCTCGATTGCTGAAAAAATAATAATGGATACGGCAAACAGAGTTAATACACCCAAGCCAAGACGCTCAAGTATTGTTTTTACAATGGAATGCAAAGAAATTCCTCGTTTAATTGGTTAAATTCAAATAATTTGGGCGGGCAAAAAAGGCCCACCCAAACAAATTTTGTTTTATAATTTTATGCGAACCACCAGCGCTCAACACATTTAGCGCCGTCACTATCCCAGTTAGCTGCAACTTCACCCATAGCGACTGATTTACTATTAGCACTAACATAGCTATTAAAAAGAGGCACCATCGCACCACCATCATCGCTAATAAGCCGTTGGCATTCATAATAAATTTCTCTACGTTTGGCTTCATTCAGCTCAGCTCTAGCCTCTTTCACAAGCCTATTGAATTTTTTAGCCCCATCTGTGGTTTTCCAGTTAGTATCATTCCACTTGGTATCATCGGTGTATGCAGCTGAGAACATCCAATCCTCTGTTGGTCTTCCTCCCCAGTAACATGCACACCAACCTTTAGCGTCATTATTCCAGACATTTGACCAATAGCCATCACTTGGTTCACGAACAACTTCAATCTCCATGCCCGCTTTGCTTGCTGAATTAGCAATTAGCTGAGCTGCATCAACTGCCCCAGCAAAAGCCGCATCAGAAGCTGACAATGGTATCTTTCCTGAGTGCCCCGATTTTTTATAATGGTGCGCCGCCTTATCAATATCTATTTCACGCTGCGGCATGTCACTATTATGATACCTATTGGCAGTAGAAATCGGATGATCATTTCCAACAGCACCATATCCTAATAGAATTTTATCTACCAGTTCCTGACGATTAACGGCTAATTTTAAAGCCATTCTAAGATCATAGTTACCAAATGGATCTACGTTTAATCTCATAGGAAAAGTATAATGCGCTGTTCCTGTAACATCCATGATATTTATATTTGGATCTCGTTTGAAGAGATTAATCGTTTTTAGATCGACACGATCCATAGCATCAATTTCACCAGTCATTAATGCATTTTGTCTGGCCGTAGGATCTATTATTGATATTAATTCTACCTCATCAAAGTGAGCCCGACCCTCTTTCCAGTAATTTGGATTTCGTTTTAAAACGCTTTTCACGCCTGGTTCAAAAGATTGGACAATATATCCACCAGTTCCAATCCCTGAGGTCATATCACCTGCGGGTCGTATTGAAATGTGGTAATCGCTAACAATAAATGGAAAGTCAGCGTTTGCGCTTTCAAGATCAAAAATTACTCGATGGTTACCATCGGCTTTAATCGATTTCACAGCAGTCAGCAAACCCTTCGCTGCAGAAGTTGAGTCTTCACCCATATGGTGACCATAAGATGCTAAAACATCTTCAGATGAAAATGACTTTCCATTATGGAATTCAACACCTTTTCTTAGATTAAAAATCCAAGTTTTAGCATCGTCGGACTCATAGCTTTCAGCTAACTCTCCAATAAGCTGCCCGTTATTATCAACCTCTGTCAAATGATTCCCAAAAGTATAACCATTTATAAGTGTAAAGTGGTTTTCAGAAGTAGCAGAATCAAGCGTATCCGTTGTTGAACCATGCGCCACACCAAACCTAAACAGTCCACCTCTCTTTGGCGCGGCAGCTACTGCTTGCCCAGCAAGGGTCAGAGCCGCAGGAACTGCAAGTCCTGTAGCTAACGCAGACATCATAAATTGACGTCGGTCTATTTGGCCAGCCGTTAGCTGTCCTGAAAGATGATTAATATAATTTTTTTTATTCATGTGTTTCTCCCTTGTTGCGCGATAAGCGCTATCCTTAGATTTCTTTACATACTATTGGATTTCTTTACATATTATAATGTCACAGTCTTTTTGATCAAATGACTGATTATCCTCCAACAATTCTACGGTCTAAATCAACTGAAATAAAGTAGAACCTAATGCGATGATAAGCAATTAGACGATTCCTGCAACAATATATTTAAAAAATATTACCTCTATTAAGTATTCTTCCCATTATCTTCCTATTAATATTAAGTATTCTTCCCATTAAACGTTATCCTGAATTTTGAAGAAAAATATATTTATCGAACTACATCGAACAAATACTAATAAAAATTAGTAAAAGATTGAATCAATCCTTGGCAAACGTATAAATACACGACAATAGTTAAAATAAAGTATCTAATCATAATAAATCAGGAGATCGTTTTGAGCGACGTACAAAAACTTCGTGGAGGGCAAATTCTAGCTCGGGCTTTGCGTGAAAAAAAAATTAAACATGTATTCACCCTCGCAGGCGGTTTTTGCAATCCTGCTCTCGAAGGCTTTATGGATTGTCAAATTCCTGTGATCAACTGTCCCCATGAACAAATAGCAGGTCACCTAGCTGACGGACACGCTAGGATAACCCGCCAACCGACAGTATGTCTTGTCGGCCCTGAAGGGTTTTCCAATGCCGTTCCAGCCATGATGGAGGCCTGGGGCGAGAGATCCCCTGTTATTTTTATTACTGGTTCTTCAACAAAAAAAAGAGAGGGCTCTGGAGGATTCAAAGAGATAGATGATGTAGCTATAGCTGCACCTTTAACAAAGTACAGTGTATCAATATCAGATGGAACCCGCATTAAGGAATTCGTAGACCGCGCTTGGAAAATGGCAATCAATGGATATCCCGGCCCAGTACACCTTAGCTTACCTGTCGATATAATGTTTGCATCTTTCGATGAAAATGCTACATCAAAAGAAAGACCTTTCAACTCGGTATCAAAACCCGCCCCTCGGGCTTGGCCAGACCCTGAAATTTTAGACAATATTATCGCTATAATTAAAAATGCTAAAAAGCCAATCTTGATTGGTGGACACGGTGTTTGGTGGTCTAAAACTGAACAAAAACTTAGCGCCGCGGCCGAAAAAATCAACATTCCAATATTTAACATCCCATATCATCAAAAATTGCTCGATGAAACTTGTCGAGCCTACATGGGACTAGCAGATATTCATCAATATGCACCTTCAAAATTTGCTCTTCACTCAAGTGATTGTATTATTATGGTTGGGTGTCGGCTAGATAATCAAATGAATTTTGGAAATCCGCCGTTAATTCCAGCAGAATCAAAACTTATTTGTGTAAATGGAAGTGATGAGGAAATAAACTATAACAGGTCAGCAGACGAGCTCTTGTTAAGCGATCCAGGAGCATTCTTTGATGGTTTGGCAGAAAATTTTTCACCATCGGAGTGGGCTATTAAAGAAGATTGGCTAGAGCAAAATATCAAAGCACGCGAGGATTGGGTGCAAACCAGTCTTCAACAACTTGATTCTGAAACAAGCGAAAAAGATTGGTCAGGCGGAATCATACATCCCTTGAAATTATCTCTTGAGGTTCAAAATGCTATGAGTGATGGTGATTGGTTGGTTTTTGACGGTGGGAATACACACTTTTGGTCAGAAATTGCTGTGAATATTGCTTCAAAAAATGGTCGAAAATTTGGTGGGATTTTACATCCCGGATCATATAGTTTGCTTGGGGTGGGCGTATCATTCGCGCTCTCTGCTAAAAATACCAATCGAGATAAAACAGTTGTTCTTATTTCTGGTGATGGTGCATTTTTGTCAGGCGGACTATCAATCGAAGCAGCTTTTCAAGAAAATTTACCGATAGTGGTGGTTATTGATAACAATGGAGGTCTGGATTGTATATCACAACAACAAGAAAGACTATTTTCAAGTGGAACACATTTTGCCACCGACTTTCGGGACATTCCTTTTCATAACTTATTTGAAGGAATGGGGGGGCATGGAGAACTCGTAACCCATCGTGCTGATATATCCGCCGCTGTAAAACGCGCCATTGCAAGCGGTAAACCCGCCTGTGTTAATGTAAAGGCAAGAGGCGTGATTAGTCCTATTGTGGCGGCAACCAGCGACAAACGCGATAAAGCATCAATTGAATGAAAGTTTAAAATGATTTCATTAAGTACCCACACACTTGACTCTTCGACTGGGACCCATGCGGCTGGAATAAGTGTGAAATTATTTGCAAACAGCAATAATAAACTCATTGAATTATGGAGTAGACTTACAGATGAAGGCGGTCGATTAAAGGTTGAATTTGAAATAGACCCTCAACACCAAAATTGCGAATTGCTACTCTCATATAACATTGCTAGCTATTTTATGAAAACTGCAAAAGGCGTTCAAACCAAGTCTGTAAGTTTAACTATCAAATTACCTGACCCTAATGGGACCTATCATTTGCCAATAATTATTTCGCCACATGGCGCTTCTTTATGGTGGTCAAATTAAAATAAAAGGGATTTAAATGACATTGAGTAATTTAAAAATGTCACGGCGAATTAGGCGAACTCCGTTCACTGACAAAGTTGAATGGCATGGCGTAACAGGTTTTACCGTAGTAAATCATACATTGCTTCCAAAATCATTTCAAAATACAGTTGAAGAAGATTATTGGCACCTTCGAGATAAAGTGCAGATTTGGGATGTTGGGTGTCAAAGACAAGTACAAATTTCAGGTCCTGATGCAAAAAAATTAGTGCAGTGGATTACCCCTCGTGATCTAACTAGAGCAATACCTGGTAAATGTTTATACGTTCCGCTAATTACAGAGGATGCAGGGTTTATCAATGATCCAGTACTTTTAAAATTATCAGAAAGTAAATATTGGCTATCGATTGCTGATTCTGATGTACTACTTTGGGTAAGAGGACTAGCTTTGGGTGCTAAGCTCAAAGTCGAAATAATCGAACCAGACGTGTGGCCACTTGCAATACAGGGCCCTAAAGCAGTTCACGTTATGGCAGAAGTCTTTGGTTCAAGAGTTCGAGACATAAAATTTTTTAATTTTGATTGGTTCGATTTTGAAGATTCTAAACAGTTAATTGCTCGATCTGGGTACTCAAAACAAGGTGGCTTTGAGATTTATTTACAGGGTAGCAAATATGGGTCACGGCTATGGGAGAAAATATTTGAAGCTGGAATAAAATACGATATACGCCCAGGATCACCAAACATTATTGAAAGAATAGAGGCGGGATTGCTTTCCTATGGAAACGAGATGACCATTCAAGACAATCCGTTAGAATGTGGCTTAGATAAATATTGTGATCTATCTGATCAAATAGAATATATTGGAAAAAAAAAACTTCACTCAATTGCAAAAAATGGATTAACAAAACGAATAAGAGGGGTTCGTTTTACCGGGAAGCCGATGGCAGCGTGCAGTATTCCCTGGCCAGTGATGTCAAAAGCAACAAATAAAACTATTGGTAAAATTACTTCTGGAATTTATTCGCCGAGGCTCAAAATGAATATTGGTCTTTCAATGATCCAAAAAGATCATTGGGATCCTGGAACAAAAGTACTTGTTCAGACTGAACATGGAAAAGTTATCAATGGTGAGATCTGTAGTTTGCCATTTTAAAATCAAAACTAATCCAATATTGACTAATCCACCATTGAATAACGAAAAACCACCGGTGCCTGACCGGAAAACTTTTTAAAAGATCGTGAAAAAGAAGCAGTAGAGGAATATCCCGTTCGTAATCCAATTTCCTGAACCGTAAGATTCGTATCTTTCAATAAACGTTCGGCCGACTTTAATCTTAACCGATTAAAATAAACAGCTGGGCTTAAACCAACCTGCGCATTAAATAATGTTTCAAGACGCCTTGAAGAAATTTTCACATTTTTCGCAATAGCAGCAATTGTAATTGGACAATCTATTCTAGCTTCCATCAATCTTATAGCATTGGCCACGCGTGGTTCTCTTTCTTCTAGGCACCCAAATGAAACGAACGGTTGAGGATCCGCCGGGTGGCTCGTAGACGAGTATATAAATACGCTAGAAACATCGTAAGCTAATGCCGCGACAAATTTTTCTTCAATAAAAGCCAAAAGGAAATCAAACGATGGGGATGCGCCTCCAACTGTTACGTATTTTTTGCCTGCAACGAAACGATCAGCCACAACATCAATTTTCGAAAACTCATCCGAGAAACGTTCCAGGTCTTCCCAGTGGGTTGTCGCCTTCTTACCGTCAAGAGCTCCTGTTTTTGCCAAAAGCCAAGTTCCTCCTTCAATTGAAACAACTTTGTGAAAACTAGACAGGACCCTTTTCAACCGAATTGGCGTTACAGGTAAAGCCTTATTTAAGGCATCAAATCCTCCAATAATAATTAACAAATCACCTCGCTCATTATCTAAAAAGCGGCCGTTTACCGGTAATGAAATACCGCAGGTTAGATCTACCGATAAGCCTCTTGGAGATACCAGCTTCCAACGAAAAATTTCTTTACCCGCTATTCTATTTGCAGCGCGCATTGGATCTATTGTAGAGGCAACCGTCATCAGTGAACTTGAGGGAATAAGCAAAATAGTTACTGTAAGATACTCTAAGCTTTGAATTTTCTTTTCCATTTCGTAAAATAACAATAAAAGTGCGGAAAATGTCAATAAAATTTTAAATATCAATTTATCATAAAAAAACTCAGAAAGTATGAACGATGCCATTAGAACCAAATAAAGAAGTATTCATTACATGCGCTGTCACTGGATCAGGAAGCACACAAGAACGAAGCCCGTATGTTCCCAGAAGTCCTAAAGAAATTGCGACTAGCGCAATAGAAGCGGCAAACGCGGGAGCAGCAGTAGTTCATTGCCATGTCAGGGACCCTCAAACAGGTAAGCCATCACGAAATCTGGAATACTACAGAGAAGTAACCAATTTAATAAGGGCGTCATCAACAGATGTAATTCTAAACTTGACTGCTGGAATGGGAGGAGATCTCGTCTTAGGCGGAACGGAATCTCCTCTTCCACCGATCTCAGGAACTGATATGATCGGTGCTAAGGCTAGGATTGAACACATCGAAATGTGCCTACCAGAACTTTGTACTCTTGATTGTGGAACAATGAACTTTGCTGAAGCTGATTACGTAATGACCAATACACCAGGAATATTGCGTGAAATGGGTTCCATGATGACCACAATTGGTGTTAAACCTGAGATCGAGGCATTCGACACTGGACACTTATGGTTCGCAAAACAACTTGTTCAGGAAGGCATACTCGATTTCCCAGCATTAGTTCAGCTATGCATGGGAGTTCCTTGGGGAGCTCCAGATGATTTGAACACATTTATGGCGATGGTTAATAACGTGCCAAAGGAGTGGAATTGGTCAGCTTTCTCCTTGGGGCGCCACCAAATGTCTTATGTCGCTGCGTCAGTTCTGGCTGGGGGGAATGTCCGAGTTGGTCTAGAAGATAACTTATGGCTTGAAAAAGGCGTTTTAGCAACAAACGCACAACTTGTAACAAAGGCCGTAAACCTTATTGAAGGGCTAGGATCCAAAATTATGACGCCAAGTGAAGTTAGATCAAAGTTGGGGCTTGTTAAAAGGTCTCCAAAATGAATTCTTCACTCAATTTATTAAATATCGCGTGCATTGGCTGCGGTGTGATTGGTGCTGGTTGGATAGCACGATTCATCGAAAATGGTGTAAACGTCAGTATTTTCGATCCCGGACCAAAAGCAGAATTAAATGTCAAACGAACATTGGAAAATGCTGAAACCGCATATGCAAATTTAACATCAATTCCAAGGATAAAAAAAGGTACGATCAGTTTCAAAAAATCAATAAATGAAGCTGTTAAAAATGTTGATCTAATAATTGAAAGTGTTCCAGAAAGAGTTGATATAAAACAAAAAGTATACTCAGAAATTGAACAATACTGTGATAAGTCCACACTTATAACTTCTTCAACATCAGGTATTATGCCGTCTGAGCTGCAAAAAAATTTAAAATCTCCTGATCGCTTCTATGTAGGCCATCCTTTCAATCCAGTTTACTTACTTCCATTAGTAGAAATTGTTGGAGGGAGAAATACCTCCAAGGCAACTATTTCAAGAGCTAAGTCAATTTACAAACAAATTGGAATGCATCCAGTCCATATAAAAAAAGAAATTGACGCATTCGTTGCTGATAGACTTCTTGAAGCTATATGGAGAGAATCTTTATGGCTTATTAAAGATGGAATTTGTACTACCGCGGAACTTGATGATATAGTTAGATTTGGATTCGGTCTTAGATATGCTCAAATGGGTGTTTTTGATACTTACCGAGTGGCAGGTGGCGACGCTGGAATGCGTCATTTTATGGCGCAATTTGGCCCTTGCTTAAAGTGGCCATGGACAAAGCTCATGAATGTTCCTGAATTCAATGCAGAATTAGTCGAATTAATCTCATCACAATCTGATGAACAATCTGGTCACTTAAATATTCGCGAAATGGAAAGACTTCGAGACTCAAATTTAATCGAAATACTAAAAGGTCTAAAGAAAAATAATTGGGGAGCTGGAAAAAATTTAAGAGACTATGAAGCATCTTTAAAGGCATTTAATGATAAAAATACGTCTACCACTAACATGGAATCAAATACAATAAAAACGTTAAAAACGCGCGTTCCTTCAGATTGGGTCGATTATAATGGACACATGAATGAAGCTAGGTATCTAGATTGTTTTTGTGAGGCCACGGACCAATTTATGAAAATAATTGGTTGTGATGCCGACTATGTTAAAAAAGGAGGCTCTTACTTTACGGTTGAAACTCATATTCGACACATGGCAGAAACAAAAATTGGAGAATCCTTGTCGATAGAAACACAATTAATTTCTGGTACGGGAAAAAAGATGCATTTATTTCACACTATGAGAAACAGTAGCAACGTAATAACTGCTACAGGAGAACATATGCTAATACACGTGTCGTTGAAGACAAGATCTGCTAGCGAACCGTCCTCAAATATCTTAAAGAACCTTAGCACAATATTTAACCGGCACTCAAAATTGCCTTGGCCCAAAGGCTTAGGAAACGCCATAAATAATCCAAAACCTGATCAGAGTTTTAAAGAGTAAGAGGGAAAATGGACTTTAAAGTTTCAGAAGAACAAGAAATGATTATAACTACAACAAAAGCATTTGTTGAAAAGGAACTATATCCTCACGAAGAATTAATAGAGAAAACTGGAACTTTACCTTCGGAGCTAATAAAAGAAGTTCAAAAAAAAGCCATAACAGCCGGTTTATATGCCGCAAACATTCCAGAAGAATTTGGTGGTGGTGGCCTCGATACACTCAGTTGGCTATTGTTTGAAAAAGAGCTGGGACGAGCTAATTATGCCCTTCACTGGACTTGTGTGGCACGACCCTCAAATATTCTCTGCGCAGGAACTCCAGAACAACGAAAGAAGTACTTAGAACCGTGCATCCGCGGAGATACCTGGGACTGTCTCGCTATGACAGAACCAGAGGCTGGATCTGATTTACGAGGGATGAAAGCCTCGGCACAAAAAGATGGTGATGACTGGATACTAAATGGTACAAAGCATTTTATTTCACACGCAGACATAGCTGATTTTTCCATTGTATTTATGGCGACTGGTGAAGAAACAACTCCTCGTGGACCAAAAAAACTCATAACGGCATTTTTTGTAGATAAAGGAACGCCTGGATTTGAAATAAGAGGCGGTTATAAAAACGTATCCCATCGAGGATATACAAATTCTATTTTGGAATTTAATGATTGCCGATTACCGAATGAAAATATTCTAGGCGAAATCCATGGTGGATTTGAAGTTGCTAATAACTGGCTCGGAGCTACAAGATTACAAGTCGCAGCCACGTGCATCGGACGCGCCGAGAGAGCATTTGAGCACTCAATAAACTGGTCTGCGAACCGAAAACAATTCGGACAATCGATTGGAAAATTTCAAGGCATTTCGTTTAAATTAGCCGATATGGCTGTAGAGATAAAGGCCTCTAATCTGATGGTCCTAGAAGCTGGTTGGAAATATGATCAAAACACCGTTACCGACGCAGATATGGCAATGGCTAAACTCAAAGCAACAGAAGTTCTGGCTATGGTGGCTGATGAATCAATTCAAATTCATGGAGGCATGGGGCTCATGGAAGAACTTCCACTCGAAAGAATCTGGCGCGACGCGCGTCTAGAGAGAATCTGGGAAGGAACCTCAGAAATACAACGACATATAATAAGTCGATCACTACTGAGGAATGTGGGTGGCTAATTATAATGAGCAACCTTAAAAGACTGCTTCAGCCAAAATCGATTGCACTATTAGGCGGTATTTGGGCAGAGAATGTTTATAATCAGCTCAAAAAATCTCAATTTGATGGCAAGATTTGGCCTGTTCACCCAACAAAAGAGAAATTGGGTGAGCACGATTGCTATAAAAATCTAGATTCCCTTCCTAGTCCGCCTGACGCAACGTTTGTTGGAGTTAATCGGTTTAAAACAATAGAATTAGTTCAACAACTTGATAAAATGGGTGCAGGTGGAGCAGTTTGCTTTGCATCTGGATTTTCGGAAATAGGTTCAAAGAACAATGCTCAAAACGGTCATAAACTTCAAAAAGAGTTAATTAGTGTAGCTGCAAATTTAGCAATACTAGGACCAAATTGTTATGGTTTTTTAAATTATCTCGATAATATAACCCTATGGCCGGACCAGCATGGAGGTCATAGGGTAAAAGAAGGTGTTGCTATAATTGCACAGTCATCAAATATAGCCATCAACTTGACCATGCAAAAACGAAGCCTTCCAATAGCCTACGTTCTAACAGTCGGAAATCAAGCAAAAAGTGGCATTTCAGACTTAATCGACGTATTATTAGAAGATACTCGTGTGACAGCCATAGGTTTTTATATTGAAGGTTTTGACAATGTACAGAATTTTGAAACGGCAGCAACTAAAGCAGCATTTTTTAAAAAGCCCCTTGTAGTTCTAAAAGCTGGCAAAACTGACCATTCTATGGCTACTACCTTATCCCATACGGCTTCAATAGCAGGAAGCAATACTGTCGGAAGTGCATTTTTAAAGCGTCTTGGTTGTATTGAAGTTTCCAGCCTAAGCAATTTACTAGAAACACTTAAGGTTTTCCACTTTCTGGGCTATCTTAAAGAACCAAATATTGCTTCAGTGAGCTGTTCAGGTGGTGAAGCGAGCCTGATCGCGGACCAAGCATTGGGAACACAAATACAATACAAACCGTTCAAAAAAGCGACCAAAGAAAATCTTGAAACGATTTTGGGTTCAATTGTTACGGTTTCCAATCCATTCGATTATCATACATTTATTTGGGGTGATGTGGAAAAAATGACGAAAACGTTTTCAACAGTTTTAGAAAATCCTTTCGAACTCGTTTTATTTCTATTGGATGTTCCTAGAAATGACATCTGTGACGATACAAGTTTTCAATGCGCTATTGAGGCTATTATAAAGACAGCTAAAAACTCAGCGCGAAAAGTAGCTGTCGTTGCATCACTCCCTGAATCTATGCCAGAAGCTCTAGCAAAAACTTTCATTTCCTCTGGTGTTATTCCACTATGTGGTATTGATGATTCGATACAAGCAATTAATAACGCAATACTACTTGGCCAATTTTATGAAAAAAATACCATAGAATCTCAGGAAAAAGTATATTTCAATGGGGAACGTCTAACCGAAAGTATTAAGTTAATAAACGAAAAAAATAGTAAAGATTTACTTAAATCATTTGGTTTAAAGGTACCAAAATCAATATCAGCAAAGTCAGTAGACCAAGCTATGACTCTAATAGAATCTAACAATATAGCTTTTCCAGTAGCGGTTAAAGGTTTAAATGTTCCGCATAAAACCGAAAATAATTTAGTTAAACTCAACATTAAGAATACAGAAGCGTTACGAAAATCTTTAAACGACATGTTTAAGCGTTCGAATGACATACTTGTTGAAGAAATGATACTCGAAAGTCTAGCTGAGTTATCGATTGGAATAATGCGCGATGATATTGGAGTATTTTTATTAACAATAGGAGCGGGTGGAATACTTACCGAATTATTTAATCAAAGGGTAAACTTAATTTTACCTGTAACAAATAAAGATATAGAGTTAGCACTTAGTAATCTTCCTATCTCGAACATATTAGATGGCTACAGAGGCGCGGCACCAGTGAACAAGAAAAAAATTGTCGAGGCCATTCAAGCTTTAAGTAGATATACGCAAGAAAATTTATCATTGATTTCAGAAATTGAAATAAATCCACTTATTGTGGGTAAAACTTACGCAATGGCTGCGGACATTTTATTAACACATGCCCTTAAGGAGAGCAGAGATGAGCACAGAAACCCCGATCAAGACAGAGATAACCGGAAAAATACTTGAAGTCAGGATAAATAGACCGAAAGCAAACGCTATTGATCTCAAAACTTCTCGTAAAATGGGAGAAATTTTTGCTGATTTTAGAGATAACCCCAAGTTGCAGGTTGCTATACTCACTGCAGAGGGTGAAAAATTCTTTTGCCCTGGTTGGGACCTCAAAGCGGCGGCTGAGGGCGATGCAGTCGATGGTGATTACGGGGTTGGAGGCTTCGGTGGACTACAAGAACTACCCCAACTGAACAAGCCAGTCATTGCAGCCATTAACGGTATTTGTTGCGGAGGTGGACTAGAAATTGCACTTTCATGCGATATTATTCTTGCGGCAACGCACGCAAGCTTTGCCCTACCAGAGATACGTTCAGGCACCATCGCCGATGCTGCTTCAATTAAACTTCCAAAGAGAATACCATATCACATTGCAATGGAGCTTTTGTTGACAGGACGGTGGCTAGATGCCTTAGAAGCTCATAAATGGGGCTTTGTCAACGAAATTATTGACCCCGCAAATTTATTAAGTCGAGCCTACGAACTTGCAACCTTAATTTCTTCAGGACCTCCATTAGTGATAAGTGCGATCAAGCAAGTAGTACGAGAAGCGGAAGATAAAAATTTTCAAGATATGCTTAACCGAATAACAAAACGTCAAGTTGAGACAGTAGATAAACTTTACAGCTCTGAAGATCTCCTTGAAGGTCAATTAGCATTCACGGAAAAACGAGAGCCAAAATGGCAAGGAAAATAAACACTATTAATTATAGCAACCGACTAGATAATGATCTGAAACTTTTTATAAAGAAACTCCAAGAGAACTCTGATCATCACACTGCTAATGATATTACAAAAATTAGAAACTCTTACGCTCGGACATGTGATCTTTTCAAATCCGAACACCCACCAGGTATCAAAATCGAAACGACGTCTGTAACTTCAAAAAGTAAAGAGATTAATGTCAGAATCTATAAGAAAAATTCCAATCTGAAAGCCCAAATCTTATATGCCCACGGTGGAGGTTTTATTATGGGAGGACTTGAAAGTCATGACGGAATATGTGCTGACATCTGTGACCTTACAGGATTTAAGGTAACAGCCGTTGACTATCGACTATCCCCTGAATATCCACATCCAGCTGCCTTTGAAGATGTGTTAGAAATTTATAAATCTCTAAATAAAGAAATACCAGTTATTGGAGTCGGAGACAGTGCAGGAGGCACTCTCATTGCCATGCTTGCAAATGAATTAAAGAACACAGCTAGCTCGTTGAAGGGACAAGTGCTAATCTACCCCTACTTAGGTGGAAATATGGAGTCAGGAAGCTACCTAACTCACGCAGAGGCTCCTTGCTTAACAACAAACGACATGAAGTTCTATTTGGAATGCTGGAACCATAATCAAGATGACTCTGTTAAGATACCGTTAAATGAGATTAACTTTGAAGGATTACCTCCAACAGTGGTATTCACTGCCAGCGATGATCCCTTGAATTCAGATGGAATTTCTTATGTAAAAAAAATCAATTCGTCTAATGGGAAAGCTATTCATATTGAAGGAGAGCATCTTGTACACGGTTTCTTAAGAGCAAGAAACATTGTAGAAAAAGCAAAGATTTCATTTGCTAAAATAACACAATCTATAATCATACTATCGCAGAATGAATGGATATCAAAACAAACATTGAGGAGTCTGTAAATGAAATTTGGATTTGTTGGTTTAGGGCAAATGGGTGCGCCGATGGCGATAAATCTTTCACGCGAGAATGATGTCAGAATCTTTGATAAAAAGAAAAAACCAATGGTAGAACTTGTTAATAAAAGGGCTCAAGCTGTTAATACTATCGAACAGTTTTCAGATGTTAACGTTTTAATTCTATGTTTACCTAATGTAGAGACAGTTCAACAAGTACTCTTCAACTCTGAAGATGGTCTAACTAAATATCTCAAAAAAGGAACCATTGTGATTGATACAAGTACTAGCGACTATAGCGCTACTTTGAATATCGCTAATGAACTTAATAAATTAAAAATTGACTTTTTGGATGCTCCAGTGTCTGGGATGCGTCATCGGGCGCAGAATGGAACACTAAGCATGATGGTCGGTGGAGATAGTAAAATATTAGAAGTGGTTAAACCCGCCCTTTCCACGATAGCTTCGAAAATAATCTTTATGGGAGCTTCTGGTAGTGGCCAGTTAACAAAACTCATAAACCAACTACTCTTTGACATTAATATGGCAGGGCTTGCAGAAATTCTGCCAATGTCAAGAAAGCTTGGGCTTGATCCTGAACAAGTGACGGAAATTATAAATTCTGGCACTGGCCGGAGCTATGCTTCAGAATTTTTCTTGCCAAATATAATAAAGGGAGATTTTGAAAAAGGTTATCCTATGCAAGCCGCTTACAAAGATCTTATAAGTGGAGCTAATATTTCATCACAACAAAAAATCCCTACACCAGTTCTTGCAGCAGCAACAGCTAATTACCAAAAAGCGTTGCAGGAAGGACATGGCACAAAAGACAAAGGAGCCATGATTCTTGTTTATGAACGCTTGCTCAAAGTCGCATTTCGTGCTTCAGGCAAAATAAATAAAAACTTATAAAAAAATACCTAGATGAAAATAAGAAAAACTCATTCAAACAAATTTTCTATCAATTATTTCCTTAAAACTCTTTTCAAAAACTTCCTTATCACCTTCATAAGCGAATATTGAAGCTTCAATAAAAAACGACTTATTGTCACATTTTACCATAAATTTTGACCTAGTGCTAACCAACCAATCTTTTCTTTTTAAGCTTTGAAACCAGTCAATATCTATTCTGGCAGATAAAGGGTCATCGTCCTTAATAGTCCATCGCTCGATTACAAAACTATCCGTTTCCAGTCCATGGTCAAGATCAAGAAAACAACCAGAATCATGTTTCACTTCAACAACCCTAGATTCAGAGGATTTGTCAAAAAACTCTTTTCGACTAGATGTCGGTGAGCTTTTAATTTTGCAGTTCGAAGGTTCTCCGGTGACCGGATTATCCAAAATATTAGTTTCTTCATATTTAGATATGTCAATTTTACTTATATTAAGTGAGCCAGAAAAAATTTTTATTTTAGTGAGCTCTGGTGATGGCCAGATGAAAGGCCAGTAAGAACTAGAGATAGCCAATCTAAACCTGTGTCCTTTGGGTATAAAATATGCTATGTGATCTAGTGTTATGCCTACATTTATACGTTTGCCGATCTCAAGTTCTTTGGGTTCTTCAAAAGAGTCTACCATTGTCAAATTTATAAACCCATGAGTAATTAGAGCTGAAGTCCCATCCGGTCTCAAATCACAAAGCCTGATAGCTAACTGTGCTAAAGGCTTGTCTGACGATAAAACCAAATTCAACAAAGGAGCTCCAATCAGATTAATACCCTCTTTTAAAACCATTCCATCAAAGCAAAGTGATTTCTCATCATCTGAGATCTGATCCGCGGGTAGCTCTGGACCAAAATTGTAAGGAAAAAACTCTCCTGCTTGAGTGCCGACAATATTACCAGATGGCACTTCTAAAAAGTCTGGACGAATTT
This sequence comes from Paracoccaceae bacterium, assembly GCA_029242355.1. Taxonomy (GTDB): domain Bacteria; phylum Pseudomonadota; class Alphaproteobacteria; order Rhodobacterales; family Rhodobacteraceae; genus JAYZEV01. The sequence goes on from JAQWUC010000068.1 coordinate 112,344, forward strand.
TTTCGTCGGCCCCCAATATCCCATTACCAAGAAGCAGGGTATCTAATGGGATTACCTGTTTAAAATCACTATCTATACTTTTCCATTCTCCCGGTCTCAATTTCAGTCGTCGCTGTGGTTTGACACTATCCATAATATAAAGCCGGTAATCAGGATCGTTCTCAACATTAGTATCAATATTCTTTAACCATTTATCCCACCATCTAAGAGCCTCTTGAAGAAATCCTATCTTTGGCTCTGGTTCAGCTAAATGCGGGTATCTATGATTCCACGGACCCAATATACCTTTTACAGGTGACTCTAAATTAGAAACTAATTTTGATACTGTATTCCGATAGCCGTCATGCCATCCTCCGACAGCAAGAACTGCAGCCTTAATTGACCCATAATCCTCACATACGGATCCATGTTGCCAATACTCATCTCTTTTTTGATGCAAAAGCCACGTATCGGCCAAAAGTGGAATATTCTTAAGTCTGTAAATCCATTCGTATCGCCAATCTTCCCCAAATATTTTTGGGTCTGGTGGCCGTGACGAATACGATAACATCCGCCCAGCCCACGTAAAATTCACACCAAGCAAACATCCCCCTTTATAGTGTATATCATCCGCAAAACGGTCCACACTAGAACAAACCGTAATGATCGCTTTCAATGGATCTGGCCTCATCGCTGCAACTTGAAGGCTATTAAAACCACCCCATGAAATTCCCATCATCCCAATTTTACCAGAACACCACGGCTGTTCTACAAGCCAATTAATTGTATCCACAGCATCATCTAATTCTTGCTGTAAATATTCATCGGCCATAAGACCCTGACTGTCTCCGTTGCCTCGTGTGTCTGTTCTGACACAAGCATAACCATTTTTTGCAAACCAACTATGATTAAGAGAGTCACGTGATGCTGTCCCATCCCTTTTTCGGTAAGGGAGATGTTCTAATATAGCAGGAACCGGTTGAGAGTTTGCATTTTTTGGGAGCCAAACTCTTGCTGACAGAACGCAACCATCACGCATTGTAATCTTAAAGTTAGGAAACTCTGTTACATCTAAATAATTACTTTGTTTTATAGGAATCCTCCATCAAGAAATTGTCCCGTAACTCCTACCTTCGAATTGACCAAATCCTTAAAACGATTAAGCGTGTCATCATTATCTAATGCCCATCCAGTTGGTGATTGAGGAACAGTTTTTGAACGTAATGCAAATACATAAGCCTTGAAACTTTTGACCGCTTTATCTGAAGAATACTCTTTTTTCTTTTCTGGTGCTTCAAGAGATCCAAATAAGGGTTTTAGCTTTCGAGGTTTTCTTGGATTCACGTAATACATTCGAAAATATGAAAAATCCTTCAATAACTCTACTGCCATGTGCTGGGCCTTAACTTCAGATAGGAACCGAAGTATATCTTCAGCAGGTTCAAGAATTTCTTCAAAATAGACTTCTCTGTAAATCTCTGACAGCCCAACGGCATACTTTTTGGCCAAACTATCCATAGGCTGCGTCAGCGATAAATATTCGCTGGCAGTTCTCACAATAGAAATATCAAAAATCCAATCAGGAGCGTAACTCAAAGGCCCTCACAATTATTTAAATTAAATTACCACAAGTTTATAGACTCTACTTTGAAAATATAAAGTAATAAGAATGAAAATAAAGGAAATATTGTTTAATATGGTGCTGATACCTTGATAGACGTTAACTGCTTATAGGGATTGTCAGGTGTGGAAATAATACTTGGGAAGGATGGAATAGTTAAACTGGAGGGAAATTTTTGAGGTTCAAGGCAAAATCCCTCAAAAGATTTATATTGCTTACCATTGCACCCAAGGTGTGCACTAGACAAATTTTTTCCTGAGTAAAATTGAAGTCCAGGTTGATCAGTAAATATCTCTAAAATCATACCATTTTTTACACAAACAGTCGCTACTGGCGCAGACAGACTCCTGTCAGAAGGTAAAACAAGATTAATATCTATACCTATTTTTTCAGGATCGAGTTTTTTAAAAGTTTTTGGCGTTCTAAGATCCCAATTACTTTTCTGACCTTGCGTTCGATACATCTCCAAAGATAAGATTTTCCCATTGGGAATTAGCGTTTTATCTGTCGGCGTGTATGACGAAGCTATGCTTTGAAAACTATGTTCCCAAATATTTCCACTTCCCATCAAATTATAATAATTGTGCTGAGCCAAATTTATTGGAGTTGGTCTATCAGGAATTGCGCTCATTTCGTACGAAAGCGTATTCCCTTTAAGACTAACAACTACTGTAACATCGACTGATCCAGGATAACCTTCCTCTAAGTGCGAGGAACCATACGTCATCTGGACAGCACAGTTTTTGGAATCAAATTCAAAATCCCAATTCCGTTTGCCAAAACCAGAATGTCCACCATGAAGGTGGTGTGGGTAACTATTTATAGGTAACCGATATTCAAAGTTGTCAAGCTTAAATCGACCATTTTGAGTTCTATTAGCCACCCGCCCCGCAATAATCCCAATATAATTATCATCTGACTGGTATGCCTCTAATGAGTCAAATCCAAGCAAAATAGGAATGCGAGAATCCTCGGCCTTGACGAACCAATTTTTTGTTATTGCACCAAAACTTAAGATTGACACAGAGCTTGTATCGCTCTGTAATAACGCCTCTTTAACGGCAAAGCCATCAATACTCCCAATTTCTTTTACCGAAATCACCTTTAGACAAACCTATTCACAACATTTTCTAAATATTCCTGCTTTCCAGACTTCGGTTTAGGATTAATATCTTGGTTTTTTACATTTTCATAGATTTCAGATAGGCCCATGTCACCTGACAAAATGCTTCTTGATATAGGATCATTCCATCCACTGTAGCGGGCTTCAATAAAGCCAGCTAGTTCACCATCTTCAATCATTGAAGCAGCAGCACGAAGTGCGCGTGCACAAATATCCATAGCGCCAATATGGGCTAACAACAAATCTTCGGGATCGAGCGATTGCCTTCTTAATTTTGCATCAAAATTCGTACCACCCGACTGGAATCCACCATTACTTAAAATATGAAAATATGATAACGCAACCTCTTGCGCATTGTTGGGAAATTGATCTGTGTCCCATCCCGATTGATAATCATTACGATTCATATCAATCGAACCAAATATTCCGAGTGAATTAGCTAAAGCGATCTCGTGTTCAAAGCTGTGTCCAGCCAATATTGCATGTCCTTGTTCAATATTGACTTTAACTTCATTTTCAAGACCGTGCCGTTTCAAAAAACCATACACCGATGCTACATCATAATCATATTGATGTTTTGTTGGCTCTTGAGGTTTTGGCTCAATTAAAATAGATCCGCCAAAACCAATCTTATGCTTATAATCAACCACCAGATTTAAAAAGCGCCCCATCTGTTTATCTTCGCGAGATAAGTCTGTGTTTAAAAGAGTTTCATAGCCTTCTCTTCCACCCCAAAGAACGTAATTCTGGCCTCCTAATTTATGGGTAGAATCCATACAAGTTTTTACCGTTGCAGCCGCGAAAGCAAATACCTCCGGGTCAGGGTTTGTAGCAGCCCCAGACATATAACGACGATGTGTAAATAAATTAGCCGTACCCCAAAGTAATTTTCTACCTGTTTCATCCTGCTTTTTTAAGAAGTACTCAGTAATTTCTTCTAAATTTCGAGTATTTTCGGAAAAAGTTTTACCTTCAGGCCTAACGTCAAAATCATGGAAACAATAAAAAGGTACATTTAAAATCGAAAACATTTGAAAAGCTATATCTGCTTTAAGCTTTGCCGCTTCCATTGTATCGCCATGCATTTGGTCAGCAAACCAAGGTCGTTCAAACGTCTGGCCACCAAAAGGATCATTGCCAGGCCAACCAAACGAGTGCCAATAACAAACAGCAAATCGCAAATGATCTTCCATCGTTTTTCCAAAGACCTCTGCATTAGGGTCATAGTGTCTAAAAGCCATCGGATTACGTGATTCTGGACCCTCGTATTTTATTGATTCTATATTGCCAAAAAAACTATTACTCATTTTAATTCCTTTATACTGGGGTATATTTTCTTAAAAACTTGATACGCATCATCATATACAGCTTCAAGCCTTGAATTGGGTTCAATCACCTTATCTACGCTCGGCTCTGTTATGATTTCTTCAGGAGAGGCACCTTCGCCAGCAATCAACGCCAACCGAGCAGCTCCTAATGCAGCACCTAATTCTCCTTTTTTAGGAAGTAAAACAGTAAGATTTAAAATATTCGCTATTGTCCTCAACCAAAAATTTGATTGAACACCCCCTCCCAACGCATACAACTTTTCAATTTTTGCGCCAGTTTTCTTCAAAGCACTTAAATTTTCTTTTAAAGCAAATGCCACGCCCTCAAAAACTGCCTGAGTTAGAATGGAATTATCGTGACCAATATCTAAACCTATAAAAGCTCCTCTGGTGATCGAGTCATTATGCGGTGTCCGTTCTCCAGCTAAATAAGGTGCAAATTTTAATTTAGTTGGTCCATTCGGTTCTTCCGGCACTAAACTTGCCAACTCAGCTGGCATTTTCCCAGAAATTTTTGATAACCAATTTAAACTATCTGTCGCCGCTAAAATAACTCCCATTTGATACCACTTGTGTGGAACCGCATGACAAAATGTATGAACAGCTGTTTCAGGTGATGGGAAACAGCCGTCGCGGGCAGCAAGTAATACTCCAGAAGTTCCAAGCGAAACAAAACCTTGACCTTCAGACATTACACCGCAACCACATGCAGCTGCCGCATTATCTCCAGCTCCTCCTACGACAACAACATCACCTAAAATATTCCATTGCTGTTTAAACTTTCTTTTTAAAAGCCCCCCAACCTCAGAGCCTTCAATCAATTTAGGCATTTGTTCGACATTTAAGCCACTTAAATTTATCAATTGCTCGGACCAGTAACGATTTTTTAAATTAAGCCAACTGGTACCTGAAGCATCCGACATTTCTGAAATTAAGTCTCCGGTCAACCAAAAACGTAAATAATCTTTCGGTAAAAGTACTTTTGCTATTTTTTTAAAATTATTCGGCTCATGTTCTTTAATCCAAGAAATTTTTGGTGCGGTAAATCCAGGGAACACGATATTGCCAGAAACTTCTCTAAATACTCCATTATCATCCATTTTTTGAGCTTGATCGAAGGAGCGTGTATCGTTCCAAAGAATGCAAGATCTGATAACCTTACCATCTTTATCCAGCAGCGTTGCACCATGCATCTGACCAGATATTCCGATACCCCTAAGCGCTGATACTTGCGATGAAAATCGACTGGAAAGAGAATTCATTACGCTTTCGCAGGCTTTTATCCAATCTTCTGGGTTTTGCTCAGACCAGCCAGTTGCGAAATTTTCAACTCCATAACTTATTTCAGCGCTACCTATAAGTTCCTGGTTCTCCGATATTAAAAGACCTTTCAAACCAGACGTGCCAAGATCTAATCCAAGATACATATAAAACCTTTCCTCAAGTATAAAACTTATATTTCATTGTGCGGTTTCGTAAAGCACTATATAAAACTATGTAATAAAAATTTTTAAATAAAAGAAAGATAAGAATGATACGGTGGGGAGTTTTATCAACTGCAAAAATCGCACGGGAGCACGTTGTTCCAGCAATTCTTGAAGCTAAAGGAGCTCAATTAATAGCGATAGGAAGCCGTAGTATTCGAAAAGCTACGGAGATGGCAGAGCATTTTGGCGCGCCACAAAGTTACGGTAGCTATGAAGAGCTCTTATCAGCAAAAGACATTGACGCCGTTTATATTCCATCTCCTACATCTAGCCACGTTCAATGGTCAACCAAAGCTGCTCAAATGGGAAAATATGTGCTTTGCGAAAAACCCTTGGCACTAAAAGCTGAGGATATTGATACTCTCATAGAAATAGAGGAAAAAAATAAAGTCTTCATCTCGGAAGCCTTTATGGTTGCTTACCACCCTCAATGGCACCGCGTCAAGGAGCTGATACAAGATGGTAGCATAGGATCACTCAGGCATATTCAAGGAGCTTTCACCTATTTTAACAAAGATCCAAATAATATGAGAAATCAACCAGAATTAGGAGGCGGTGGCTTGCCTGATATTGGCGTCTATCCAGTCGTTACAACTCGTTTGACAACTCTTAAAGAACCCCATTCTGTGATAGCGTCGATTAAGTACGACAAAGATTTCAAAACTGATATGTTTGCATCTGCACAAGTTCAGTTTGATAATTTTGATTTAAGTTTTTATTGTTCAACTCAAATGGCTCTTCGACAGCATATGACTTTTCACGGCGAGACTGGGAGGATAGAAGTTCACGCCCCATTTAATGCAAGAGTTTATGGGCACGCCAGAGTAACGCTCCATTCTCAAGATAATTTAAAAATTCAAGAATTTAAATTTGGAGATGCAAATCAGTATAAACTCCAAATAGAAAAATTCAGTTTTGCAATTAAATCTGGATTGCGAGACTCTATTTTCAATTTGACCTCATCAAAAAATAATCAAAAGGTAATCGACGCTATATATGCGGCAGACAAAAGTGGTCAGGTAAGTAAAATCTAACGCGACTATTATCTATTAAAAAAAATAAATCCAAGAAAATTCATAAGAATTTGTGCAGCAAGTATTTGTGTTGAACCAGTAGGATCGTAATCAGGCGCGACTTCGACCAAATCTATCCCAATAACATGGTGTTGTTTAGATACCTCTTGTAGCAACTCCAATACTTCATAATACAAGAATCCACCATGACTCGGAGTACCAGTACCTGGGGCAATTGAAGGGCAAAAAGCATCAATATCAATTGTCACGTATACATTAGATTTGTTTGGAAATCGCTTAGCTACCTGTCGCATACCGATCTGACGTGCTTGTCTAACGGACAAGATATCGCTTCCCATTTTTTTTGCATCTTCATAACCAACCTTTGCCGTAGATGATACGTTACGAATACCCACTTGAAGTAGTCCTTCCACGTAATCTTTCTCCGCCGCCCGTCTCATCGGGTTTCCGTGTCCGTTTTTAACTCCATGTCGTACATCTACAAAGTCAAGATGAGCATCAATTTGAAGAACAAAAAAAGATTCAGAGTTATCAAAAGCATTTATACAAGGGATATTTACTGAATGGTCTCCCCCGATTACAACAGGAAGAGCACCTGAATTTAAAGCACACCTGACGGCATATTCAATATTCTTATGACTCTTCTCCGATTGAGTATGAATTATGTCTGCATCACCAAGATCAACCATACGAACGCTTTCATCAAGATAAACTGCATCGTCCTCATGATCATATGCACCAGCATGACCAAACGAAAATAGCGTTGACCCCTCTCGTACACCTCGAGGACCAAATCGCGCTCCAGATCGATACTGAGTGCCTGCGTCAAATGGCGCTCCAATAATAGCAATATCAGCGGAAATTTTTTCCCAATTGGCAACATACGGTTTTTTTGCGAAGGTAGGTATTCCTACAAATGGTAGGTTTAAACGTCCCTTATCATAATTGTTCACGGTCATATATCACCCTAATTATAAACCACAAAACTTCAAACAACCTAACTGGGTTTGCCTAGTTCGTAGTTTTGGTATAGCTGTTGTTTGTTTAGAGTCAAAGGATATAAAATGCTAGAAAACTTTTCCGAAAAAAAATTTCAATTGGATGATGGAGAGATCTATTACAAGATCGGCGGGGAAGGTCCTCCCTTATTAATGATCCATGGATATCCGCAGACCCATTTTATGTGGAATTTGGTAGCTCCAACATTGGCAAAAAAATACACGCTCATTCTACCAGACTTAAGAGGGTACGGCAAAAGTTTTGCCCCAAAAGGCGATAATGAGCATTTCAACTATTCTAAGCGCGTGATGGGCTTGGACCTAAAAGCATTAATGAGCAGCCTAAATTTTAAAAAATTCTGTATTGTTGGACACGATCGCGGTGCCCGCGTAGCACACAGATTGGCAAGGGATTATCAAACTGATATATTAAGCTTAATTATTCTAGATATATGCCCTACATTAGACATGTATGAACAAACAGATATGGAATTCGCTAAAGCTTATTTTCACTGGTTTTTCTTAATTCAACCAGTAGGAATACCCGAAACAATAATTGGCGAAAACCCCGAGTTCTGGTTAAACAATTGTCTTAACAAATGGTCGACCGGACACGATTTTTCTGAAAGGCAAATCGAATATATCAAATACTTTTCTAAACCAGAAAATATTCACGGTAGCTGTGAGGATTATCGAGCTGGGGCGAGTATAGATCTGACACACGATAGGCAAGACAGACACAACAAGCTCTTAATTCCCATTCATACTTTATGGGGTGCAAAAGGATTTATTGGTCGAGCCTATGATCCTATAAAAGTTTGGCAATCATATACAAAAGGCGCAGTATCAGGAAAAAGTATTGACTGCGGTCATTTTATTCCAGAGGAAAAACCAGAAGAAACGATTAGGGAAATAACGAATTTCTTAGACTCAATAAATTATACTTAGCGACCCATTCCATAGAATTCATTATTAGGCTCAATTGATAAGGAATTAGCTAACCTGTTACTCATTCCAAAAAATGCGGTTATCGCAACAATGTCCCAGATGTCATCTTCAGAAAATCCAATCCCTTTCAACAAATCTGAATCCTTTTGTGAAATCAAGTGCGAATTTTCTGAAACTTTTGATGCAAAATTCAACATCGCTCGTTGCTTAGGAGTTATATCAGCAGATTGATAATTGATAGCAACTTGATCAGCTAGGAGCTTATTTTTCGATCGAATTCTTAGAACAGCTCCATGAGCTATAACGCAATATGTGCAATTATTTCGAGCTGAAGTAGCGACAACAATCATTTCCCTATCAGATTTGGATAAACCACTTTCTTTTTCCATTAACGCATCATGGTAAGAAAAAAAAGCTCTAAATTCATCCGGTCTAGCTGCAAGGCGTATAAAAACATTCGGAATAAAACCTGTTTTTTCATATACGGCACTAATCCGCGTCGAAATATCCGCAGGTAATTCGGACAATTTAAAACTTGAATCACTATTCATTTTTTCTCCCTTTATTCAACCCCTTAAATTTAACTTTATTGAGATTTTTTAAATATTTCGCGGCCAATCAACATTCTTCTAATTTCGGAAGTGCCTGCACCAATTTCATAAAGTTTAGCATCTCGAAGCAAGCGTCCTACCGGATAATCATTGGTGTATCCATTACCACCAAGGCACTGAATAGAATCAAGAGCAATCTGAGTTGCTTTTTCTGCTGCATATAAAATACATCCAGCAGCATCCTCTCGCGTTACATCGCCCGAGTCACACGTTTTCGCTACCCCATAAACATAGGACCGACAAGCAGTCAATGTTGAATACATATCGGCAATTTTACCTTGAATCAGTTGAAATTCACCAATGGGACGTCCAAATTGTTGTCTTTCGCGAATGTACGGCATAACAACATCTAGTGCGGCCGCCATAATTCCAAGAGGCCCGGCTGCTAAGACTACCCTCTCAAAATCAAGTCCTGACATCAATACTTTAGCGCCTTCACCTTCTTCACCAAGTACGTTTTGGTAGGGGACTTCACAATTTTCAAAAAGAAGTTCACAGGTGTTAGACCCCCGCATACCAAGTTTATCAAGCTTATCACCAGTAGAAAAACCAACCATCTCTTTTTCTATGAGGAATGCCGTAATCCCTTTGGCATCTTTAGTCATATCAGTCTTCGCATAAACAATTAGTACGTCCGCATCGGGACCATTCGTAATCCACATTTTGGAACCATTTAAAATATAACGATCATTTCGTTTCTCAGCCTTCAGACTCATCGAAACCACATCCGATCCTGCTCCGTGCTCAGACATAGCTAAAGCGCCAATCTGCTTTCCAGAAATAAGATTAGGTAAAAACTTTCGCTTTTGCTCGGTATTTCCCCATCTGTTAAGCTGATTTACGCATAAATTTGAATGTGCACCGTAAGATAAGCCCACTGAAGCACTCGCCCGACTAATCTCTTCAATTGCAACACAGTGAGCTAAGTAACCCATTTCAACGCCACCATTAGCCTCTGGAACGGTAATTCCATGCAGGCCCAAAGAACCCATCTGCTTCCACAGAATCAATGGAAATTCATTGGTCTTATCGATATCGGAAGCAATTGGTAGAATTTCCTTTTGTGCAAACCGCCGAACAGACAACCTAAGCTTGTCAATATCCTCACCTAAATGAAAATTCATATTTCCTTCGAACATTATTTTCTCCAAAATTATCTGGGTTGCAACCTAACAGCACCATCTAACCGAATCACTTCACCATTTAACATGGGATTCTCAATTATTTGGATAATTAGGTCCGCAAACTCTTCTGGTCTTCCTAATCGGGATGGAAATGGTATTGACATAGCTAAATTATCCTGCACTTCGTCTGGCAATCCTTCAACCATTGGTGTTGAGAATATTCCCGGAGCTACCGTCATAACCCTTATGCCATACTGCGCCAAATCTCTGGCCATTGGAAGCGTCATACCCAAAACACCTGCTTTGGATGCGGAATAAGCCAATTGACCTATTTGACCCTCATAAGCGGCTATCGACGCAGTATTTACTATAACACCTCTTTCATTGCTTTCATTAATTTTAGATAAACCAGACATTTCCAATGCAGACTGTGTGGCTAAATTAAAAGTTCCACCTAAGTTAACAGACAGTACATTTTTAAAAAGATCCTTGTTATGTCCTTTTCCCCTCGAAACTGTTTTCTCAGCAGGCGCTATACCGGCACAATTTACACATATTCTTTCAGAACCAAATCTCGCACGAGCTATGTTTAAACCCTCAGATACCGAATTATAATCAGCAATATTAACCTTGACAAAGTGACTAGAAGTTTCTTTGGCCAGTTTTTCTCCTTGCATTTCGTTTTGATCAAAAATAGTGACTTTTGCACCCAGAAGGCAAAGTCTCTTAACCACTGCCATTCCTAATCCTGAAGCGCCACCAGAAACTATTGCTGCAGTTACCGAAGATATCTTCAAGCTCGTTCTATGGCTATAGCCAACGCCTCACCACCTCCCAAGCAAATAGCAGCTATGCCTTTTTTTTCGTTACGATCCTCCAATGCATTTAGAAGTGTAACCACAATTCGTGTTCCAGAAGCACCAATTGGATGACCTAAGGCACATGCTCCCCCTCGAATATTTAATCGATCTTTTGAAATTTTCATATCCCTCATAAACGCCATCGGAACAACTGCGAATGCTTCATTTACCTCCCAAAGATCCACATCATCTTTACTCCAGCCAACTTTTGAAAGTAATTTTTGTACCGCAAAAATTGGAGCAGTTGTAAACCAATTTGCTTCTTGAGCATGCCCAGCATGCCCTACAATTCTTGCACGTACCGAAACCCCACGGTCTTTAGCACTTTTTTCATCACATACCACAAGGGCGGCAGCTCCATCAGAAATTGAAGATGAATTAGCGGCCGTAACAGAACCATCAACCTTAAATGCAGGCATTAAAAATGGAATTTTTTCTTTATTTGCTAATTTTGGCTGCTCATCTTCGAAAACAAGTTCTTCATTTCCTTTAACCATAACGGGTACAGGCGTAATTTCAGACGAAAACTCTTTCTCTTTAAGTGCTGAGGAGGCCCTTTCGAGAGACTGAATAGCATAAACATCCTGATCCTTACGTGTAAACTGATATTTCTCGGCACATTCTTCTGCAAAATGCCCCATCAATTTCTCCGTTTGAAAGGCATCTTCCAAGCCATCAATAAACATATGATCTTCGAGCCTCGAGTGACCTATCCTTGTGCCACGTCGCGATGATTGGGACAAGTATGGCGCGTTGGACATACTTTCCATCCCACCGGCAACAATAAAATTTGAATTACCAGACAAAATCTGATCAACAGCCATTAAAACAGTTTTCATTCCAGATCCACACACTTTATTAACGGTAGTGGCAGGTACAAAATCTGGTAACCCCGCTCGAATGCCAGCTTGGCGTGCTGGAGCCTGTCTAAGACCCGCAGGTAGTACGCAGCCCATAAATAATTCTTCAACTTGATTTGACTGTATTTCAGCATTTTCTACAGCCGCTCTAATCGCAAACCCACCAAGCTCAGTTGCAGAAAGTTTGGCAAATGCACCTTGAAAAGCTCCCATCGGAGTGCGCGCTGCTCCAATAATCACAGGTTCGATCATAGCCCATTATCCTCCACTTAATTCAATTAATTTCTTATTTCTCAAACAAGATCAAATATTCAAAAAAGTTAAAAAGTTACAAAGTCTTTTTTTAAAATCTACAAACTATTTTATTAAAATTAAAGACTAAGTTACAAGCTGAGGGCGAAGATCATCAATCACTAATCCGTCATTGGGCAAGGAACCAAGCGAAACAATCTCAACCTTTGCTTTCAGCTTGAGGATGTCTTTGACGGTATTTTCAACTTCAGAAGATTGAAGACCCTCTGCCTCTATTTTAACAGTCATAACGTCCTTATTATCTTTTATATTAATTTCTATCCTAGTTTTCTTAATACTAGGGTGCCTTTCTCGTAAAATAGCAACCTGTTCAGGTCTAACAAACATCCCTTTTACTTTCGCCGATTGATCTGCGCGTCCGCGCCAACCAACAATTCTTGTATTAGTTCGGCCGCAACTACTTAGTCCCGGTGCAATAGCAGACAAGTCTCCAGTTGCAAATCGGATAAGTGGATAATCTGGATTTAGAGAAGTTACAATCACTTCACCAATTTCTCCATCATCAACAGGTAATCCGCTACCTGGCGTAACAATTTCTACTAACACGTTCTCATCAACAATAAGTGGGCAATCAGGTACCGTTTCATAAGCTATCGATCCTAGATCTGCGGTTGCATAAGCCTGTAAACATGTTATGCCCCTTGAAGAATATTCTTCTCGAACTTGAGGGAAAAGTGGCCCCCCACTAACGGCTGCTTTCTTCAACATAGTTAGGTCCAGATTCAGTTCATTAGCTTTCTTCAATATTGTGAGCAAATACTCAGGGGTGCCACAGTAAGCAGTAATTTTTAAAAAAGAAGCGGCCTCTGCCTGTTGCTCTGTATTGCCAACACCTGCGGGCAAAACGGAAGCGCCTAAAGCCAAGGCAGCACTTTCCATCATTTTTCCAGCTGGGGTCAAATGATACGAAAAACAATTTTGTACCCTATCATCTGCTCCAATACCAACAGCATTTAAAAAGCGTGACAAGTTCCACCAATCAACCGCTTTTGATCCAGGGTCATATATAGGACCCGGAGATTGGAACACAAAATCCGGTTTAACTTTCGAATTAGAAAATCCACCGAATGGAGGGTTGGCTTGTTGTAATCTAATAAGATCAGATTTTCTAAGAACGTCAATTTTTTCAAGATCAGATTTTTCGCAAATAGTCTCCGGTTCAATATTCTCGAGTACATTAGCAAAGCCTGGAGCATAAGTTTTTGCATTCCTGATTTGCTCGGGAAGCCTTTTTGCCAAATCACTGGCTCTTTGATCAAATGATCGGGTTTCGTTCTCGTCCAAAAACTGAGTCATTTAACTCAACCATCTTTTTCTTCGCCTGTAAGAACGAGTGTCACGAAAAGATTTTCTTCCTTCGTCCGAAACTCCCAAATAAAATTCTTTAACATCAGGATTTTCTCTCAGCTCAGTTGCCGGTCCATCCATTACTACTCGTCCATTTTCTAAAATGTATCCAAAATCTGCATATCTAAGGGCAACATTTGTATTTTGCTCTGCTAATAAAAATGAAACACCCTCTTTTTGATTAAGATCTTTAACAATCTGAAATATTTCTTCAACGAGCTGAGGAGCTAAACCCATACTTGGTTCATCAAGTAAAACAGTTTCTGGTCTGGACATAAGGGCTCTGCCAATAGCGCACATTTGTTGCTCGCCACCAGAAGTATAACCGGCTTGGCTTTTTCTTCGCTGCTTTAATCTCGGAAAGTAATTATACACCATTTCTAAATCCGCTGACACTGCTCCTTTCCCATCCAAGCGAGTATAAGCTCCCGTAAGTAGGTTTTCTTCGACCGTCAGATGTTCAAAACAATGCCTTCCTTCCATAACTTGTATAACGCCAGATCTAACTAGTTCAGATGGGTTAGACTCCTGAATTTCTTCTCCTCGATAGCTTATTGATCCTTTTGTCACCTCTCCTCGTTCAGACCTTAACAAATTTGAAATCGCTTTAAGCGTTGTCGTTTTACCAGCACCATTTCCACCTAAAAGAGCGGTAATCCCCCCCTTATGCACCGTCAAACTAACGCCTTTCAAAACCAATATCACGTGGTTATAAATCACCTCAATATTGTTAAGTTCTAAAAGCACTTCTGACTTTAAGTCATTATCCAGCATTCTTAATACCTACTCAAATTTATATAATTCGCTTCCCCGAATCTCTCGGGGAAGCTTCCTAAAATGTTACTAACTAGAAAACCTAGTTACATCTTTCGGAAATATTATTTTCCGCGGCATAGGCTGCAGAATCTTCGAGTATTAACGGGTCAACAATAGATCGATCAGCACCAACAAAATCGGTAATCATCGTCCACTTCTGCGTTCCAGCATCCCACTGTTGAATTGCTGCTAGACCCGGACCCCCATGATTTTCACATGTAACGTTAATGTCAGCCGCATAATTTGCCAAACCCATTTCAGCCCATCGAGCTTGATCAATTTTCAGTGCTTCCATTCCATCACGCATCATAGCAGGAGTGATATTGGATACCCCATGTATTTTTTGTGCAGTCCGAGCAGCTTCTACTACAAGCGCTCCCTGCATAAAACCACGGTTATACAAGACCTCACCAATATGATCTCCAGCGCCAGCCGCTAACCCCTTTGAGATAACGTGCTTTTCAAGGTCCTTGTAGATTTCAAAATCGGTACCAGTGTTGTGAAGCGCTATGGCCTTATATCCGGTTGCTCCATCACCAGCTGGCAACACATCACCTTCATTACTTGACCACCATACACCGATAAATCGATCCATCGGATACCTAATTGAAGCGGCCTCCTTTATAGCAACTTGGTTCATCACGCCCCAACCCCACATTGCTACGAAATCAGGTCGTTCTTTTCTGACCTGGAGCCAAGTCGATTTTTGTTCTTGGCCTGGATGATCAACAGGAAGTGTAATAAATTCAAATTCGTGCTTCTCCGATAGCGCTTCAAAAGTACGAATTGGCTCTTTTCCGTAAGCAGAGTTATGATGTACTAAGGCAATTTTTTTACCCTTCAACGATCCACCTTCAACATCCATCATATGCTTTGTTATGATCGAAGCTGCATCCCAATAGGTGCCTGGAAAATTAAAGACATGGCTAAATACCTTACCGTTCGCTGCTGAGGTACGTCCGTATCCCATTGTATGGAGAGGTATTCCGTCAGCAGTGACTTTTGGAATTAATTGGTAAGTAATCCCAGTGGATAAAGGCCAATAAACTAGTGATCCTTGTCCCTTTGTCGACTCATAACATTCGACCCCTTTTTCCGTATTGTAAGCCGTTTCGCATTCAATCATCTTAATTTTCTCACCGCCGATACCACCATCTCTTTCATTTATAAGAGTAAGATAGTCAGAAAATCCGTCAGCGATTGGAATACCATTTGGGGCATAAGCTCCAGTTCGATAACTTAACAACGGAAATACTAGTTCAGCCGCTGCAGGAACAGCAGATGAAACCAGAAAAGCCGTCATCGCGGTTATTATTGATTTTTTCATATTTAGTCCTCCCTTTGATCTATAGATCAGTCTATGTTTTCCCAAATCATTCTGGGATTTTATTAACCACTCCTAATGAGGGAATGGCCAAAGTCGAAGTTTCTGTTTCAAGGTTCTCCACAACGCCGCAATGCCATGAGGCTCCTTAATCAAGAAAAAGATAATTAGGCTACCGATTAAAATAATTTGAATAAACTCTGCTATGTCCGTTGGCCATCCAAGAAAGCCAACGAGAAGCGTTTTGAAAGTAACGGGTAATAAAACAATAAAAGCCGCCCCTATAAGCGACCCGGTCATCGAGCCCAAACCACCAATAATTATCATAAAAAGAACATCAAATGATTTATCTATTGAGAATGCTTCAGTCGGTTCCGCAGCTCCTAGCCATACCGCAAAATATAACGCCCCGGCTACACCAATATAAAAACTTGAAACAGCAAAAGCAGATAATTTTGCCTTCAACGGGTTTACACCGATTATCTCAGCTGCAATATCCATATCTCTTATCGCCATCCAACTACGCCCAATGTGACCGCAAACTAAATTCCTTGCCATCCACCCAAAAATAAACAAGAACCCAAAACAAAAAATGTAGGTGGCCCAAGGATCCGAGTAAGCTCCAGTCACTACAATTCCCAAGAAATCTCTTTCAGGCGCGGTTATCTGACCAGTAGCAGAATAGTTATAAGTCCATTCCCATTTATTAAAAAGCCAAACAAGAAAAAATTGAGAGGCTAAAGTCGCGACGGCTAAATAAAAACCTTTTATTCTTAAAGACGGCATACCGAAAATAATACCGACAACTGCTGTGACGAATCCCGATAATATTACCACAACGAACATATCCAACGATGGAAACGAAGTCATTAGTTTGTAACTAGAATAAGCACCTACAGCCATAAAACCGCCAGTTCCAAGGGATACCTGCCCACAATAACCGGTGAGAATATTTAAACCAATAGCCGCTATGGCATAAATAAAGAAAGGTAAAAAAACAGCTTTTTCCCAATAATCATTTACGAAGAATGGAATGATTAAAGCTACGACAAAAATGCTTAACCAAAAAGCGACCCTATCAAACCTTATTGGAAATGTATCCTGATCCGCCTTGTAAGTAGTTTTAAAATCTCCAGCTTCACGATAAATCATCTAATTAAACCCTTTCAATAATTTTTTCGCCGAATAAACCCTGCGGACGAAAAAGTAGAAAGAGAAGAGCCAACATGTAGGCAAACCAATTTTCTGTCGCTCCACCAATCATCGGACCGATATAAAATTCAAACATTTTCTCTCCAACCCCAATCATGAGTCCACCAATAATTGCGCCAGGTATAGAAGTGAATCCACCAAGCATCAAAACCGGCAAAGCCTTTAACGCAATGAGGGACAAAGAAAACTGTACCCCAGATTTTGCTCCCCACATCACACCAGCCACGAGTGCAACCAATCCAGATATTGACCAAACGACCCACCAAATAGTCTCCAAAGAAATTCCAACCGACAATGCTGCTTGGTGATCATCGGCAACGGCTCTTAATGCCCGCCCCATCTTTGTATACTGAGAAAATATCATAAGAGTGACAACAAGAATTATAGCTACCACCGCCGCTGATATTTCTAATTTTTCAATAAACATACCCGTGTTATCAAGAAGAAAATCTGAAGGGCCTTCCGGTAAACCAACGTCCAAACGTTTAACGTTAGCACCCCACATCAAATCGCCAACGCCCTCTAAAACAAAGGCCAGTCCAATCGTAGCCATAAATAATATAATGCCCTCTTGGTTTACCAATGGTCGCAAGACTATTTTCACAATTAGCCAAGCCAATCCTATCATAACAACCAAGGACAAGAATAAGGCCAACACCGTATTCATACCCTCGCCCCAATGCGAAGCATGAAGACCAAATAATGCCTCAAGTAAATGAGCAAACGGGATTTGACCTGTCTGAAACCCGACCAATGTCAAAGCTGCAAATAAAGCAAGCACTCCTTGGGCGAAGTTAAAGATTCCAGAAGCCTTAAAGATTAAAACAAATCCCAGCGCCACCAGCGCATACATAACTCCAGCAAGCAAACCAGAGATGACAACTTCCCAAAAAAAGGGATCAAATAAAAACATAAATTATCCTTTATTTAAGTGGGCATTACATTTTTTAGTCATGGCTAATACCCAAATATGCATCAATAACAACTTGATTTTTTCTTATTTCTTCAGGTGTTCCATCACCAATCTTCTTACCATAATCCATAACCACCACTCTATCGGCAATATCCATCACAACACCCATATCGTGTTCAATCAGCGCAACTGTCGTCCCAAACTCTTCATTCACATCGAGAATGAAACGGGACATGTCTTCTTTTTCTTCAACATTCATCCCTGCCATTGGTTCGTCCAATAGCAACAATCGTGGTTCAGCGGCCAAAGCCCTTCCCAGCTCAACTCTCTTTTGAAGCCCATATGGCAATCGACCAACTTCGGTCTTTCTTATTTTCTGAATTTCAAGAAAATCTATAATCTGCTCAACTTTTTCTCTATTAGAAAATTCTTCCTTTTCAGCGGCACCTTTCCACCATGCTTGAGCAAAAATACCTGAAGACATATGAGTGAACCTACCCGTCATAATGTTGTCTAATGTCGACATACCTTTGAACAGTGCAATATTTTGGAACGTACGAGCTATTCCCTGATAGGCTATTTGATAAGGCTTCATCGGGGCTCGAAGTTCATTTTTAAACCAAACCTCTCCCTCCTGCGGATGATAAAATCCGTTTATCACATTAAGCATGGAGGATTTCCCTGCTCCATTTGGTCCTATAATCGCTCTCACTTCGCCTCCGCGGATATCAAAGGAAATATTTTGAATAGCCGTTACACCTCCAAATTTTAAGGTTATATCCTTAACCTCGAGTATCACTGGACCGATAGATCGGCCATCCTCAGTCACAAATGTTTCAACCGCTTTTAAACTCATGCTACTTCCAATTCGGGATTAAAAACTTCAGCATCTCGAATCTCAAGCGTTGCCGATATATGACCCTTTCTGCCGTCTTCGTATGTCACTTCAGTTTTGGTCTCTATTTGAGACGCTCCATTGTACAAGGCCTTTACTAGATCAGCATACTTTTCTTCAATAAAACCTCTCCGAACCTTACGAGTTCGTGTTATTTCACCATCGTCCGCGTCTAATTCCTTGTGGAGCACCAAAAATCGTCGAATTTGACAAGAAGATAACATTTTATCCTTTGATATAGACAAATTAACTTCCTTAATATATCTCGCAATCATATCGTACACTTGATCGTGGGCGGCTAGTTCTTGATAAGATGAATAAGCGATATTGTTTCGCTCCGCCCAATTTCCGACGGCAGTCAAATCTATATTAATGAACGCTGTACAGATATCGCGTTTATCCCCCAAAACCACTGCCTCGAGGATCGTTGGGTAAAACTTTAATTTATTTTCGACATATTTTGGAGCGAAAAAACTACCGTCACTCATTTTTCCAACATCTTTTACTCGGTCAATAATCCTTAAATGATTACTTGAAGTATCAATAAAGCCTGCATCTCCAGTTGCAACCCAACCTTCTTTATTCTTTGTCGACTTTGTACTTTTGGGATTCTTGTAATATTCAACAAAACTTGAGTCTGACCGATAAAATACTTCACCACTTTCATCTATTTTTAATTCAACACCTGGAGTGGCCACTCCGACCGTATCTGACCGAACCTCACCGTCAGGTTGCTGGGTAATAAAAACTGCAGCTTCAGTTTGCCCATACAATTGCTTTAAATTAATTCCAAGGGATCGATAAAAGTCAAAAATCTCAGGGCCAATCGCTTCACCAGCAGTGTAACCAACGCGCACATTTCTCAAACCAAGAGTGTCCTTTAATGGAGAGTACAAAATAAAATTGGCAAATATATATTTGCCACGTTCATAAAAAGAAATTGGCTTATTATCTAAAATTTTTGGTCCCACTTTTTTTGCAAATTCCATCATATGGTTAAATACTTTTCTCTTAATCGAACTCGCATCTTCCATTCTGATCATAACTGACGTCAAAAGCCCCTCGAAATATCTTGGAGGTGCAAAAAAGTAGCTTGGGCCTATTTCCCTGAGATCTGTTTGCATCGTTTCGGCACTTTCCGGACAAGCCACACAAAACCCAGTCCAATAAGCTTGACCAATTGAAAAGATGAAATCTCCCACCCATGCCATGGGAAGATATGCAAGCACGCTATCATCATGCCGCAAATTATCAAACTCACTCGAAGCTTTTGATGCTGCCAAAATATTTTTGTGGGACAGTACCACTCCTTTCGGCTTTCCCGTCGTTCCCGAAGTATAAAGCATAACGCATGTATCTACTGAAGAATGATTTTGGAATCTCTTCTTATACAAGATGGAAAGCTTTTTTTCGTTTTTTCGGCCTGCTGATTGCACATCAGCGAAAGACGTTAATTTAGACTTCTCATATTTCCGCATACCTCGAGGATCAAGAAATATGGTTTGTTCCAGTCGCTTTAGTCGGGTACTTAATTCAATTACCTTATCAACCTGTTCTTGGTCCTCTGCTACAATAAATCTAACGTTACAATGTTCTAATATATATATCATCTCTTCTGGTACAGCGTCCTGGTAAACAGGAACTGGTATCGCGCCAATACTTTGGGCCGCGACCATTGACCAGTAAAGTTCGGGCCGATTACTTCCTATTATTGCAACGTGATCGCCTTGATCGACCCCACAATCAAGCAATCCGAGCGAAAATGCGTTTATTTCGTCTCTGGCTTGGCTCCAGCTCCAGCTGCGCCAAATACCAAATTCCTTCACTCTATATGCAGGACTATTAGAGAACTGCGAGGCGTTTCGGTTCAAAAGCTTTGGCAAGGTGTCAACTACAAGCTGACCCCTAAAACTACTATTCAATTATTTTCTCTCCCAAAGAATACCTTTTTAACAAAGGTGACGATTCTTTTGACCGCCTTTAATTGTTCTCTATTAACAAAAATTAAGGTTCCTTGTAAACTGCTTTAATGACACGAAGTCAACTCAAATAAATTTAGAAAGTGCTTCAGTCAACGGCGTTACTCTTTGGACAAATTAATTAACCAAATGCTTGTTTGGCCTGAATTAAAATACACAATTGCTCAAACATTATAGACGCCCCGAGAAACGCTGTATTTCCTGAATTATCAAAAGGAGGTGAAACTTCGACTAAATCTGCTCCAACTATGTTCAACCCAGCTAGCTCTCTAATCACCTGAAGTGCTTGAAAAGAATTTGGGCCTCCGACTTCTGGAGTTCCTGTACCAGGGGCAAAGGTTGGATCAACAAAATCAATATCATATGATAAGTAAGTAGGCTTATCACCTACAACATCTCTTACCTCGGCCATTACATCATGAATACTACGAGAAAAAAAATCTTCTATCGGAATAATTCTAACCCCAACTGAATCGGCAAAATCACGATCTTCACTGTCGTAAGCTGTTCCACGTATCCCGATTTGAACAACTCTCTTTGGATCTAACAAGCCCTCTTCTATTGCTCGACGGAATGGCGTGCCGTGTGTAAACATTTGCCCATTAAAATAACTATGGTACAAATCTGAATGACTATCGAAATGAACCATACCTAATGGAGTGCCTTGATAAAGACCTCGTAAGACTGGAAGAGAACATAAATGGTCACCTCCTCCGATAAGCGGCATAATTTTTCGACTATTCACATCTTTAAAAAAGTTTGTAATTCGATTTAAACTATCTTCTATGCTGGCGGGGTTTGGTCCTACATCACCCAAATCAGCACAGTTTAAAATTTCAAAAGGTCTCATACCCGTGACACCATGTTGAGCTCGAATCATCGTAGAAAAATCACGAAGTTGTCGAGGTCCATGTCTTGCTCCAGGTCGGTTGGTAGTTCCACTATCCCACGGGATCCCAATTAAACCAACTTCAACATCTTCTATCTTGCTATCTTGCAATGATACATGGGGAAGTCGCATAAAAGTTGCTACCCCAGCAAAACGGGGTAATTCAAATCCAGAAACAGGTTGAAAAAAATTCTTGCTCATTAATAAGCCTCCAAATTGATAAGGTATCACATCCAAATAGATTTAGATTTAACCGTCAGTCAGCCACTCCATCTAAATTCTTACATCTAAATTTACTATTTAACTCAAAAATTATGTTTTGTTTCGCCTGCTAAAATCTGCTCGATTGTTTCCTTATCTAAAGCCGGCAAATCAGGTGGAACAGTCTTCACTGGTGGTATCCTAAGTTTACTCTTGGTCGCATCTACTCCTCCTTTCCTAACGTATCTTTTATCATCACCAATTTGTGCAATAAAATCCCATTCAGGTGGATCCCCAGGAAGACCTTTCATAAGAAGTCGCCTTTTTTGACTTTTTATGATATCAATTGTTATTTGATCAGGGTTCCAGTTGTTCATACAAATCATCAGCAATTCGTTTAATTGAAGTTCATGTTTTTTATCTTTGCTTAGATTCTCTAATTCCTTCGGATCATTTTTCAAATCAAAAAGTAAGCTAGGGTGACCATGAGTATAGATAAGTTTAAAATTATTCTTTCTTACCATTCGGGTAGGAACACATGGTCCTATATGATAGTAATCTGAGATTGCCAGACTATTTACACTATTGCCAGCAGTTGAAAAATAGGGAATCAAACTTTTACCAGCAAGGTTTTCAACTTCTACAACAGTTTTGTGAGTATTTCCAATGTCAATTATTGTTGGAAGAAGATCAACTAAGGATGTTACCACCGAGCTCCTAATGCCTTTAGGCTTCCCAGGAATTGAGGCTATCATAGGGACATGTGAAGACCACTCCCAAAAGCATTGTTTGAACCACATGCCTCTCTCACCCAACATTTCCCCATGATCCGAAACAAAAAATATAGCTGTATTATCTCTTTGGTTGGTATCCTCCAGTAATTGTAATATCCTACCAATTTTTTCATCAACATATGAGATCATGCCATAGTAAGCCTGACGGGTCTTTAGAATATGGTCCTCAGTTATAGTATGGCGATGTCGACCATGGGCAAAAAAAAGCGATTTTGAAAAATAATCAAGATCATCAAATGGAATAGGCCCAACTTCAGGTAGCGCAATTATCTTGTCGTCATATAAGTTCCAATATTTTTGACTTACGTTAAATGGAGTGTGCGGGCTAGTGAATGATACAATACCAAAAAAAGGATTTTGTTCATTGTTTCTCGTAAGATCATATATCTTTTTCAAACTTTGATACTCTACCTCGTCATCATAATCCTCTTGCATAGTTCTTATGCAAGGTCCCGCTTCTACAACTCCATTAAGCGCCGTACCAGACGGAACATAGGATGAACCCTCACTCCAATTACCGATCCAGTCGAAATTAGCAGGATAGACATCAGTGGTTAGTCTTTCATTAAAGCCGTGTAATTGATCTGGTCCTATAAAATGCATTTTTCCAGATAAAAACGTCCAATAACCTAAAGAACGCATGTAATGCGCCATTGTTGGAACTGAACTGGCAAGTTCATTAGCATTATCGTAAACACTAATTTCGGGCGTCAAATGGCCACTTAACATTGATGCCCTACTGGGAACACAAACAGGATTATTGCTGTACGCATTTTCGAACACAGTTCCATCCCGAGCTAATTTATCCAAATTTGGTGTTTTACACACGTTATTGCCATACATACTCAACGCATGAGCAGCAAGTTGATCAGCCATAATAATCAGAACATTTGGTTTTTTTGACAACTGACTGCCTCCTATTTTTCTTTTAATTTAAACCGCACGAAAATCTCCTCTGGAGCATCTGATAGTTTGAGGTGTTGATACATTTCTTCAAGCAAATAATTTACAATAACAGGATCGTTTTTTGGGCTCTGTTGTTTTGGATCCTTTAAAACATCGAAAAGATTCGAGGATGTATCTTCAAAAGACATGCCTTGCACCTCGATAGCTTCACCATTTTCTGAAACACGGGGCCTAAGTTTAAGAAGTTTGAGTCCCTTCGAAAAGGAAAATGGGTTCGACAAGGTAGCGCAAGCCAATTCTTCAATGGAAAACCTCGAAGTCATTCGAGTAGGCATCAATGTATATTCCCACAGATCCTCAGCTATCATTTTATCAGGATAACGAAAATAGATGTGTTTACCATCAGTAATGTTACACGAAGCACCAAAGTAACCAAAGATAAGCGAATCACGAATTTTGCGATCACTTTCTAAAAGTTGTAATAGCGACTTTCCAATCACATCTTTTGGGACGCTAAGATTAAATATATCAAGTATAGTTGGCATAATGTCTGTAGTTTGGGTAAGGTTATTTCTTCGTGATCCTCCTTTAGAAGAAAAATCTGGGTGGTAAATCATCAAAGGAATACGTGCTATCTCATTATAAACTGGCATTCTATTTTTTGCCCACCAGTCATGCTCTCCAAGCAAGAACCCGTGATCAGTTGTTACAATTAGAGCAGTATCATTCCATAAGTCATGTTCGTCAAAATAATTCAACAAACTTCCAAAATATTCATCAACCATTGTAACCAATGAAGCATAATTGGCTCTAATTTCTGAAATTTCATTGGCTGTTTCTTTTACACGAGCGTAAATTGGCCAATCTAAGATCGGTCCCTCATAATCAGTAGGGTATAGCTCCCTAAACCGCTTCGGCGCATGAAAAGGTTCATGCGGATCAAAACACTCAATTTGTAATAACCAGTTATCCTCATCTTTATTTTTATTTAAAAATTCTTCCGCCGCATAAAAAACTTGAGGGGTGCAATAATCCTCCTCCTTAATCATGTATTGTCTATTAATCATATAATTTTTTCGATGCTGTTGAACTTTATGATAGGCGGATTGAAAAAAATCAGTGTTTGGATTAACCTCTGCCTTCCACCTATCAATAGCCTGCCCTCGAACTAATTCCCAAGATGAATACCTTTGATGATAAGTTGCGCCACCATCGGCAAAATAATGATGATGATCAGTTACGATATGTGAGTAAATTTCGTTAGTTTTTAATATCTCAGGAAATGAATCATCAAATGGCTCTAAAGGTCCCCAGCTCCTATGAAGAAAATTTATCCTTCCAGTATGCAGATCCCGTCGGGCAGGAATACATGGCAAACTGCCAACATAATGGTTGTCAAAAGTTATACACCGTTCCTCAAAGCGTTTAAAATTTGGCGTTAAAATGTTTGATTCGTCCGAATAACTTTTAAGCGCATTTCGGTTTAGTGAATCTAATAAAACAAACACAGCCTTCATCCCAAATTTCTCGCAGAATTCCGAGAAAAGTAGTGAAAACATATAAGAATTGCGAGCAAAACAAATCCAATAAGGTCAGTTTTTACCGAAGCACTTAACAAGCAAAAAGTGACTACAATATATCCAATCCTTTCAATAATTATTAGCTTAAAAATTAACCATCCCTGAATACAAAACGAGAGACATAGTGATCCGATAATTGCAGAAAACGATGTAACAATTATAGTTGTTACTGAAGCATCAACACCTATTAAAACAGGATTATACGCGAAAAAATAAGGGATTATAAATGCCGAACAACCAAATTGGCATGAGACTATAGCTATTTTGAATGGATTAGCATTTGCAAGGCCGGATGCAGCATATGCGGCAAGTGCTACTGGCGGAGTAATAGAAGATAGCATTGCTGAATAAAAAACAAATAGGTGAGCCGCAAGTTTGTGAATCCCTAATTGCTCGAGGGCTGGGGCTGCAAGGGTCGCTACAAGAATATATGCAGCAGCAGTGGGCAACCCCATTCCTAATATCAAAGAAGAAATCATTGTTAAAACTAGAGCGAAAAATATATTGCCTCCAGAAAGTGAAATCACAAGCGAAGAAAATTTTAGTCCTAGACCAGTGAGCGTAATAATCCCAATGATGATCCCTGCGCACGCACATGCAGTAGCAACAGGTATTACAGCGTCCACCCCACTCTCAATGGACTTGATTATTTTTCGTGGAGTCAACCAAGTTGAACGTCTAATATAACTTAAAATTATAGCCATCATGAGGGCACAAACTGAGCAATACATGACTGAATACCCGTTTAACATCATATAAATAAAAACCGGCAAAGATAAGAGCAAATGCCCTCCATCAATAAAAGTTCTTGATAAAGAGGGTACATCCTTGGTTTGAACAATTGGAATTCTTCTCTTTACAGACTCTAGATGAACTACTGAAAAAAGCACTATATAATAGAGAATAGCCGGAAGAAGAGCCGCTTTAGCTATCTCAAAATAACCAATTCCCGTCATATCGGACATTAGAAAAGCAGCCGCACCCATAACGGGTGGCATCAGCTGTCCACCAGTCGATGCAACCGCTTCAATAGCGCCTGCTGTTTCCGACCTATAGCCAGTACGCTTCATTAAAGGGATTGATATTGTTCCTGTAGTTAAAACATTTGCTACCGCAGTCCCCGATATCATTCCCATTAGACTTGAGCCAACAACGGCAGCTTTTGCAGGACCTCCTCGCGATTTTCCAGTCAAGGAGTTAGCAATATCCATTAAAACTTTTCCAGCTCCTGAACTTTCTAAAAAAGCTCCAAACAAAACAATTAGAATTACAAAAGTAGCTGTTACACCTAAAGGAGTCCCAAATATGCCACTTCCACCCAAATATAAATGGGACATAACACGCGAAAGACTATAACCGCGATGCCCAGCCTCACCGGGTAAAAAATTGCCTAAAAGTGCGTAGAATAAAAAAATTATTGCCAAAATAGTAATAGGCCAACCTATTGTCCGTCTTGTTGCATCCAAAAGAAAACAAGTGGCTGCCAAACCAAGATAAAATTCTAAATCCGTTAAGTCACCGTATCTTGCATTTATAGCGTCAAAGTAAATTATTTGGTAGAACATCACCAAAAGGCTTGCAATTGCTACTATAACCAAAAAATAGCCTCTACCCGATTTTACTAATTGGCCAAACTGAAGTTTTTCTATTGGCGATAGATACACCAAAAATAATATAATTCCGATATGAAACGATCGCTGTATCATATCTGGGAAAACACCCCAAAACGCAGTATAAATACTAAATAGAGAGAGCAGAGTAGCTGCAAAAATTCTAATTAACCAAATTGGGGGACAGCGTGTGATACTCTCAACAATATTTTTCATAGTCTTTTCTTGTATTATATGTCTTATATTATATCTTTTTTTTGTACATTTTTTTCCGAGAATGGTGTGGCTCAACAGTTTCGATGAATGGGTAGCGTCGACGGGCCTTGGTTGCTGTAGTATTTGGATCAATTGCTCCGCGAACAAAAGCTTCTTTCGCATCCACGAATGGTTGATGATCCCATCCCGTCCACTTGCCTTTTAATAAAGTTTGTTGAACAAATAGTCGCCTTTTCTGAGTTATTAAAATATCTTGTTCCAATTTATCATAGTTCCATCTTCGATCTATTTCAGATTTCATTTCTGAAGCAACCAAAGCATATGAGGGATCATCAGCAACGTTATTTTTTTCATTAGGGTCTAAATTTAGATCAAACATCATAGGAGGATCAGTACGACAATGAATATATTTTATTCCATCTCTTATAAAAATAAGAGCGGGGGCATAAACCCCCTCACCTGTAAACTCTATCATAAGCTCATTAGAGCTCTCATCACTACCCCCGTGCATCATTTTAACAAGAGACTTACCATTTAATTGATCAGCAAATTTATATTCTTTTCCGCCAGTCGCTAAATCAACAAAAGTAGGTAATAAATCAACAAGAGATGCATATCGCTTTTCTACTTTTCCTGCAGCCATATTTGGGCCACTAACTATTAAGGGAACTCGAACTGACCACTCGAAAGGTAAAAACTTAAACCAAGTCCCCCGTTCTCCAAGCATTTCACCATGATCAGCAACTATAAAAACGTAAGTATTATCAAAGAAATCACACTCTTTTAATGTATTAATCAGTTTGCCTATCAAATGATCGAAATATGATACCATCCCTAGATATGCATGTCTCGCATTTCGTAAGTCAGCTTCTGAAACATTGTGCTCGTCTTCCCTGATTGTTAGGGCGTATCGCTGTGACCATGGATCTCTACCAGAAATAGGTGTCCAAGGGACTTTGGGCATTGGAATTTGAGAATGATCATATAAATTCCAAAATTCTTTGGTTGTTACAAAAGGATTATGAGGATGAGTAAACGAAGCCATAAGCATAAATGGATTTTTATTTTCATCACGAGCGAAATCATAAATTTTCTGGGTAGCTTGAAAACATACTTCTTCATCATAATCTATCTGAAGACTTCTTTTACACAACCCCGCCTCTACAATCGATCTTAAGCTCATTCGTGAAGGTGCATAAGGCTCTTCCTGCTGCGTCCAGTCTGCAGTCCATCCAAAATCAGACGGATAAATATCCGTCGTTAAGCGCTCCTCAAATCCATGTAATTGGTCCGCACCAACAAAATGCATTTTTCCAGAAAGGCAGGTTTTATAATTTAGATTGCGCAAATAATGCGCAAAAGTCGGAACAGAAGACAAAAATTCACCGGCATTATCGTAACAACCTACTGCAGAAGACAACTGTCCTGTCATCATTGAAGCTCGGGAAGGGCCACAGACAGGATTGTTACAATATGAGTTTAAAAATGTCACTCCTCTGGCCGCTAAATCCTGAATATTAGGAGTAATCGCCATATCATTTCCATACATGGATAGCACCTGAGAAGTCAGCTGGTCAGCTTGAATTAGCAATATATTAGGTCTGCTATCCATTTACAGTTCCATTAATTTTCAAAAAAACATTTCATGTGGAATGTTCGTAAGCATTCCACATGTTATTATGATCTTAGTTGGATGTTCGTTTTACAAAATCTTCAATGCCAGGGACATCAATTTCTCGATAATATTTCAATGCGCCTGGGTGTAACGGAGCCCCAAAGCCATTAAGTATGGTATCTTTTGTAACTCTCCCAAACGCAGGATGAACCGCTTTTAAATTTTCTAAATTTTCAAAAATGGCTTTCGTCATTTGATAAACTAAATCAGTAGGTACATCTTTAGATATTACCATTCCATTTGCGAGACTGAATGACGGCGTGTCATTTTCGATACCGTTATATGTTCCACCTGGAATACTTAATCGAGCATAAGGAGGATATTTAGCCTGATGTTTTGCAAAAAAAGCATCTGGGATAGGAATAAGCTTTACTTTTCTTGAGGCAATTAACTTTTTCACAGGAGGTAAGGGAAAACTACCATTCCATAAAGCTGCATCTAAATTGCCATCTGCAAGACTATTTGCCATAGCACCTAATTTAATTCTAAAAGCCTTAAAATCAGGTCCTTCTTTCAAACCTAGAGTATCCATCATAGCATCGGCATCCAACATAGAAACTCCACCAGGTTGGCCCATTCCTATTCGCTTCCCCTTAAGGTCTTCCATGGTATTTATCCCACTTCCCTCAAGCGTAATTATATGCATAGCCACAGGTGCAATGCCCATCCAACTTAGGATTTTTCCCTTTTCCATGCCCTTATATGGGCCAGTTGCAGCATACGCCTGAAAAGACGATAGAGTTGTTGCCATTGATATTTCAAGTTCTTTATTTTGAAGCAACTTAATATTTGCTACGTAGCCTTTTGTTTCTTCTGCGGTTACTGAAACTCCATCAACATTGTTATTAATGACATCTGCAATACCCGCAGACCAAGTATAAGCTGTGCATCCTATCGGACATGATCCAATCGATAATTTCGTATCTGCAGCGCTCGGAACCGAAAGAGACGACAAAAGTCCAATAAACGCTAGCACGCCTACGATGTATTTTTTTAAACTCATTTTTTTCTCCCAAAATTTACTTTTGCTGTTAAAAATTAACTCAAATTTTTACCAGAACTTTATTCTGCTCAGCGCATGATCTCCTGTCAACATAAATCCATTTAATTACCCAAACTAGAAATCCGCCAAACAAAAGAACATCTCATTAATTGGTTTAGTAATCGTTGCACATTGGCAATTATGAAACAAAAATTGCTCGAAAATCATTTACGTTCGTACCGGTGGAACCAGTAAAAAACAATGAGTCGGCAACTTCAAAAGCCAAGTAAGCGTTATGGGTCAACAAAAGCTCTTCTGCATTTAAACCATTATCCCGAATTCGGTTTAAAGTCTCTGAGTCACAGAATGCCCCTGCATTAGCTTCAGAGCCATCAATTCCATCTGTATCTGCAGCAATAGCATAAGTAGAATGAGGATCCCGCAATGAAATCAAAAAACTTAAAAGAAATTCGGTGTTACGACCTCCGCGCCCTGAAAAATTATTAAGTGTGACAGTAGTTTCTCCACCAGATAATAAAACTATCGGTTTATTGAATGGCTTGTTATATTTATTTATCTGATTCACGATTGCTGCATGCATTTTCCCAATTTCTGCTGCCTCACCTTCTACCGAGTCAGACAAAATTACGGCATTTAAGCCAACTTCCTCAACTTTTTTCTTAGCCGCTATAAGAGAATTATTAGCTGAGCCAATCATATAAATCTCATGATTTAATTTTTTTAAATTTTCAACTAGTGGACAATTCGCTTGAGATGATTCTAAATGGCGCATGATATTTTCCGAGAGGTTTAGCTCATGCAAAGCAATTTCTTTAAGTGCATCTTCACGGTTTGAATTATCAGCTATGGTAGGTCCCGAAGCTACTTGATGCAACTCATCGCCAGGCACATCTGACAAAACTAAGGTTATCAATTTTGCCGGGTAGCAAGCCAATCCCAGTTTGCCACCCTTAACCTCAGAAACATGTTTTCTTATTAAATTCATCTTTGAGATTGAAAAACCTGACGATAACAAAACCCTGTTCAAAGCAATTTCATCCTGCAAACTTAAATTCTCGGGTGGTGCTGGTAAAAGCGCAGATCCTCCACCACATACCAAAGCAATGACTAAATCATCCGCCGTAAGGTTCTTTATAGCAGCAAAAATTTTTTTTGTAGCCAGCAAACCATTTTGATCAGGCAGTGGATGCGCGGCCTCTAAAACTTCAATATTCGTGCATTTTAAGCCATGCCCATAGGGCGTTACAACAATCCCACTTAAGGGCTTCTTGAAATAACCTTCAAGTGCTAAAGCCAACTTAGCCGCTGCCTTACCCACACCGATGACTACAGTTTTTCCTTTTGGTGGCTCTGGTACGTAGGGTTCAATAATTAATTCTGGGTCTGCAGCCTTAACCGCTTCAGTAAAAAGTGTTTTTAGGAAACTTCGAGGATTAGCTATCATGTCTTAGAAATACTATTCTTTATATTGTTTGTACCGACTTCCACTTAGTATACTTTCACCCAACTTAATGTCACTACCATTTATAATATCCGTATACATTGACATATTTACATTCCTACCAGTTAGAACGGTCGCAATTGGTCCATTTAAATTACGTATCTTTTTTGCTAAAATAGCGGCGATCCCTACCACACAGGAACCCTCTGCGATTATACGATCTTCATAGTATAGGGTTTGCATGGCGTGATAAATTTCATTCTCCGAAACAGTAAAGGTATCGTCAATAAGTTTTTGGCATAAAGGAAAAGTAAATTTGTTATTTAAACCGATCCCTCCGCCCAAAGCGTCGGCAAGACTGGGAACTTCAGAAACTTCAGTAGGCTTCCCATTTTTAATTGAGATATGCATTGCAGCTCCATTCTCCATAGTAACTCCAAATACTCTTATCTTGGGTTTTTTTTCTTTTACAGCAAGAGCTATTCCTGCTGCCAGACCTCCACCTGATAATGGAAGAACAATTGAATTAATATCAGGCCTTTGCGAAAGAAGTTCTAAGCCTATAGTTCCTTGGCCCGCAATTACATAAGGATCATCAAACGGCGATACCTCGACATAACCGTTTTCTCTTACAGACTGTCGGCAAGCCAATTCAGAATCTGTTTGGTCCTCACCGCATAATATTACCTCAGCTCCTAAACTCTGAATAGCTTCAATTTTAACTTGAGGGACTAAGCTGGACATAAAAATTACTGCTTTTATTCCCTTTAATTTAGCAGCATAAGCAATACCACGACCATGATTTCCAGTCGAGCAACAAGTCACTACTCTAGTGTCTTTTGGTAAATTATAAACAGCGTTTATGGCTCCTCGGATCTTAAAAGCGCCGGTTGGTTGCATATTTTCTAACTTCAATAATAACTCATTTTTAAGAATATTAGACAAAAAGTTAGACGGCACAAGAGGGGTTTTATCAGCAACACCATTAAGTAAACTTTGGGCGGCCAAAACACTATTAATATCCAAATTCATAATAAGCCTCACGAATTTCAAAACAAAGTTCTATCTAAACCTATTTGCTTTAAATGGATTAAAATCAAAATTTGTTCTCCTCCCAAATATAAGATCTGAAACCAAAATGCCTAATTTGGGGCCAACAGTTAATCCAATATGTTGCGCTCCAAAAGCACAAATAACATCCGCAAAACCATCGACTGATCCAATAAGTGGCAAACTATCTGGAGTAGATGGGCGATGCCCCATCCAGGTCAGTTCTTCATCGAACTGTAAGTCTGGATAAACTTCTTTTATCTTTCGTCGAATTAGGTTTAGTGGAGCTTCAGACGGGGGAGCCTTTAATCCTCCAAACTCGACTACACCCGCACAACGTAATCCTCCGTCCATAGGAGTGGCAATAAACTTCCCATCACTAATCATAAGTGGGAAAGGAGGAATCATATTAGATCCTTTGAAGAAAAGGTGATAACCTCTTTCACTTTCGACCATAGATTTCACTTTTAGTTTTTTTGCTAAGAAGTTTGACCAAGCACCAGTCGCTATCACTACTTTATCAGCAGTCACCATTTTACCATTTTTTAAAGTTATACTTTGATTATTGATATCTATAACTTCAGATTTAATAAATTTTCCTCCCAAAGAGCTATAATGCTCAAAAAGCGCTTTAAGATACTTTGAAGGATCGGTTATCCATCCATGATTTTCGAATACTGCCGCGCAATTATATCGCTTTGAAATATTAGCATCTAATTTCTCAATATCCATTCTAGTTAATTTTTTATAATGGTATCCATAACTCGATTTGATTTCTCTTCCAAACTTATCGTCAGCGAATGCTTTCTCATCTGGATATAAAAATCCAAAACAACCCTTCTGTATAAATTTTTCCGCTCCAGTACCCCGAGAAAGGTTTAAGTGCTGTTCAACAGAATCATGCGTTAAGCTATCGAGAGCTCCAACTATATGCTTTAACTTCTCAACTGAGCCAGACTTCAAAAAAGGTATCAACCATGGCAAAAGTTTTGGAATATATCCCCATTTTACAAATAATGGTCTTTGAGGGTCAATGAGCATTTTCGGAATTTTTCGCAACAGACCTGGCGTTGCCACAGGAATAATTGCTGCTCGAGCTAGCATTCCAGCATTTCCAAAGGATGTTTGTTTTGGATCTCCAGGGTCAATTCTGTCAACTAGAGTAACTTCTGCTCCGGAACGCCTAAGGTTCTCCACAATTGAAACTCCAGTTATACCCCCACCCACAACCAAAACTTTTCTTACCATATTTCAGACCCCATTTGATTGAGAACCTTCAAGTCGCAAACCACGGCTTAAATGATTTAATATTGTTAAACGTGTTGACCTCCATTCACTTCAATTTCAGCACCAGACACATAACTTGATTGCTCGGAACATAGATAGTAAATCGTGTCTGCGACCTCTTTTGTTTGACCTAATCGTCTGAGCGGCAACACTCGTACTATTTTTTCTGTGCCTTCACTCAAAATATCTGTTTCAACCTCACCCGGAGCTACAGAGTTTACGCGAACACCCAATGGGCCAAAATCATTGGCCATTTCGCGAGTTAATGCAGACAGAGCAGCTTTTGAAGTAGCATAAGCAGACCCAGCGAAAGGATGAACGCGACTACCCGCGATTGAGGTTATATTTACGACAGCACCCTTTGCTGCTGTTAATTCATCCTTCAATCCCCTCGCAAGAACTACGGAGGCAAAGAAATTAACATGAAAAACTTGTCCCCACACCCTAAGGTCAGTGTCTAATGTACTGAGACGCTTTCCACCAGTAGCTTTTGGGGAAATTCCAGCGTTATTGATTAAAGCGTGCAATTTACCATCTAAACGGTCCTTTATTTGATCAATTGCTGCGATCGTTTGCTTCGGATCAGCCAAATCAACTTGAATATGATTTTGTTCTCCACCCGGCCACGGACATCTATCATCGAACGCATTTCTCGAGCATGTAATAACACGCCAACCTTCCGCTCCAAATCTTTTTACCGTAGCGTGCCCAATTCCGCGGCTCGCGCCCGTCAATACAACAATTTTTTGATCAACTTTATTCATTTACTTAGTTCCTTAATCCCCACATTGATTAAGTTTAACGTTTTCCACCTAATTCATACGCCATATCATCCAAAATTGGCATCACCGTTTCTATACAATCAAACATCTCATTTATTTGATTTTCCGAAATTATTAATGGAGGGCAAAATCCGATAGCATCCCCTGGAAGCGATCTAAGTATCACGCCAGCATCCTGAATAAGCTTTTGCGCCTTAACTGAAAATTTTTCTTTTGGATCAATTTTTTTTCTAGTATGAGGGATCCCAACAAATTCCATTGCTCCAATTAATCCTACTGCTCTCGTATGACCGACACAATTAAATTGTTTTAATTTATCAACTCGTTCAACAAAAAGAGGCGAGATTGAGCTTACATGCTCGAGGATAAACCGATCTTCCATATGTTCTAACGTTCTAAGAGCTACTGCGGCAGGAACTGGATGTGCAGAGTAAGTATAACCATGTCCAAAAATACCCAGATCAGAAGCCAATTTTTCTATACCACCAACAACTTCTGACGAAACTAAAATACCTGAAATGGGAAGATAAGCAGAAGAAAGTGCTTTCGCACATGTCAAAATATCTGGTTTCAGTCCATAGGTTTCACTACCCCACATGTTACCAGTTCGACCAAAACCGCAGATAACTTCATCTGCAATTAACAAAATAGAATATTTATCTAAAGTTTTCTGCAGTGCTTCAAAATAACCTTTTGGCGGAATTATCACCCCTCCAGCGCCCATAACAGGTTCAGCAATAAGAGCCCCAATTGTTTCGGCACCTTCTCTCTTAATAAGATCTTCTAACTCTTGAATAATTCTTATAACAAATTCGCTCTCACTCTCACCTTCAAATCCATCCATAAAATAATGTGGTGAAGATGTATGTTTTACAAAATCAAGTGGTAGCCCGAATCCATCTTGAGCATACGGTAATGCAGTAAGGCTGGCTGCAGCCAAAGTTACCCCATGATAACCACGTTTTCGGCTAATTATTTTCTTCTTTTCGGGTCTACCTTGAGAGGCTTGAAAATACCAGACCATCTTAATTGCGGTATCATTTGCCTCTGAACCCGAATTACAAAAAAAAGCTTTTTTTAGATTATTTGGAGCGATTGATACCAACTTTTCCGCCAGATCAATTGCTGGATTTGATGTTTTCCCCGTAAAACTATGATAAAAAGGAAGTTCTCTCATCTGTTTTACTGCAGCTTCGACCAGTTCTGGTTCATTAAAACCCAGTGATGTGCACCATAAACCGCTCATTCCTTCAATAAATTTATTATTATCTTTATCCGTTACATAAATTCCTTCACCAGAAGAAATTATATGTGGACCAGCATCAGCCAAATTTGTTGGATTTGTGTAAGGGTGCAAATGGAATGCAGTATCTCTACCCTCCGGAAAATTAATACCTATATTTTTTTCGAGGTTCATCTAACTTTCCTTAATTTGACACTTAAAATTTGTGAAAAAGTATTGCAGTAAAATAGTTTTAAGCCAATCAAAAAATTAGAACTTTATAATGGTGTGACTCCCCGAAGTCTTTCAGAACGTCTTCGAAGCAGTTCTACAATCGTTAATAATAGTATGGATAAAATTACAAGAATTGTGGCAACTGCCAAGATTGTAGGACTAATCTGTTCTCTAATGCCTGAAAACATTTGTCTTGGGATAGTGCGTTGTCTGACATCTGCAACTTGTAAAACAACAACTACCTCATCGAATGAAGTTATGAAGGCGAACAATGCTCCAGACACGACACCCGGCAATATAAGAGGCATTTGAACCTTGAAGAAAGTACGGAATGGATTTGCACCTAAACTAGCAGCAGCTCGAGTCAAGCTTTGATCAAAGCCTACTAAGGTAGCAGTTACGGTTATTATGACATACGGCGTACCTAAGATTGCATGGGCTACGATGACTCCTAAATATGTTTTTGCAATGCCAATATCTGAAAAGAAAAAAAACATGCCAGAAGCAATAATTACTAATGGCACAATCATTGGTGATATTAAAAGAGCCATTATTGGCCGCCGAAAGGGCATCTCACTTCTTGACAAACCAATGGCGGCTAGCGTTCCCAATCCAGTAGCCAATAAAGTAGCGAATATACCAATTATAAAACTATTTTTTATTGATCTTATCCATTGCGAATTAATCCAAAGATCAGACCACCACCCCTCTATAGCCTCAGGTTTTATCATTCCATTATGCAAAATATCGATGTACCACCTTAGCGAGAAAGCTTCTGAGTTAAATGCCAACATGCCCTCGGTAAAACTAAAATAGGGTTCCTTATTGAAACTAAGCGGGAATACAATCAGTATTGGAGCAATTAAAAATAAAAAAATTAACCCGCAAATAAACCTAAAAGAATAAAACCAAAGGACTTCACCAGAGGTGGCGTAAGGTGGTTGATTTAGGCGGTAAGAACCATCAGCTAGCCACAAAGACATTGATCCTAAAATGCATCCGAAAATACCGACTACAATGGCGTAAGCCAGACCAGTGAAAAAAAGTGCTGGAAAGAATAAAACGACTCCACAAAAAATAGCAGTCAAATTCCTAGAAAAATTCAGTTTAATCGAGATAAATGACAAACTTGCAAAAACTATCGCACCAATCCCGGCGTACGAAATCATTAAACTATGCTGTCCCTCAGCAGTTAAAAATCCCAGTAGCGCTCCCAAGATACTAATCCAAAAGAGATTAAATGTCATTGAAGGTCTTGACGGAATATAAGCATACGATTTTGTCAAAGCTTCATCCTAATTTCATGTTATCAATGCCGACGACTCGGTCATAAATCCAATAGAGGAATAGGACTAAGACTAGCAACACCCCACCCATTGCAGCGGCTAACGACCAATTCAAAGTTTTTCTCATATGAAAATCAATAAAATTTGAAATCATAGTGCCGTCTTGTCCCCCAATCAAAGCAGGCGTGATATAAAAACTTATGGCAAGTATAAATACAAGGATACCGCCAGCACCTATGCCAGGGATTGTTTGTGGGAAGTAAATTCTCCAAAACGCTGTCCAATTCGTAGCTCCCATCGATTTAGCCGCTCGAACGTACGAAGGCGGTATTGTTTTCATCACTGAGTATAGAGGTAAAATCATAAATGGTAGCAGAATATGGGTCATTGAAATTAACGTCCCCGTTTTATTGTAAATCAGCGAAAACCGATCTTCATCGGTGGCTAAGCCAAAAACAACTGAAAGATCGTTTAGAACACCTTGACCTTGAAGCATTGCTATCCAGGCAGTGGTTCTGACCAGAAGAGACGTCCAAAATGGCAACAGCACTAAAATAAGTAACAAATTTGAAGTTCTAACAGGTAAACTAGCTAATAGATATGCTATAGGATAGCCTAAAAACAATCCAGCCAAAACAACAATTAGAGAAATCTCAAGTGTTCGCAAAAAAAGTTGTAAATGGATTCTTCTTTCCTCCGGTTTACGCTCAAACGTTCCATCTGCGTTATATTTCATATCCAACGCAGATGCCAAAAATGCTGGAGTTACAGATATAGAGGTTAGTTTCATGGCCCTCCATACCTCCAAATTATCCCACTTTTTGTTTGCTTTTATTAACGAATCCTTAAATGGAGCTTTCAATTTTTTTGCTTTTCTGGCTGAACTTGTGAACAGCGAGCGAGTTCCTGAAAGTTCACGGTTAACCCTAGTCGCTACTTTGCCAATTTTTTTTGATTTCTTTCCTGCCTTAAGATCCAAGACTAACGCTTCGAACATGGCCTCAGTAGGCTCTGAATTACTATCCCAACTGGAAATAAGAGGGGTAAGATTTATCATGTGTCTCTCAAAGGTGTTATTATAAACTCCCCTTGATAAGAAAATTAATATCGGAATAACAAAAGCAAAAAGAATGAGTAAGAGTAGCGGAGCAACTAATCCAAAAGCTCTTAGACGGCTTTGGAAGAGGGATTTAGCTAGTTTCTTTTTGAGTGGAATGCCGTCACTGGTAATGACTACATTATTATGATTATCTTTGGTCGATTCCATCCCAGATGCCAAACCCATTAAGTTAAAAAATTGTCCACAAAATGACTATTTGCGGACAATCTTAATCTTTACAAACTACTTAGCTAACCACGCATTAAAGCGCTCATTTAGCTCTTCGCCATTATCGGCCCAAAACATGTAATCATTCTGCACACCATTTTTAAGCGCTTCAGCTGTAGTAGGCATGTGATCAATCATCTGAAGAGATGCATCACTATGAAACGTACCTATTAATGGGATGGATGAAGCTCTAACTGGTCCATATGGAATCCAACTGGCTTGATCTGCAAGAGGTTTAGTTGCAGTAGCAAATTTTACAAAATCCATTGCTGCATCTTTGTTTGGGCTTCCTTTTGGAATAACAAATAAATCAAGGTCATAGATCTGACCGTCCCAAACAAGGCCAAAAGGTTGTCCTTCAGAAGCAATCGCATTGAATATTCTACCATTCCAAGTAATGGTCATTGAAACTTCACCATCAGCTAGCAATTGTGGTGGCTGCGCGCCAGCTTCCCACCAAACAACACTATCTTTGATAGTATCTAATTTAGCAAATGCTCGGTCAATTCCTTCTGGCGTGTTCATAACATCGTATACCTCTGATGAAGGAACGCCGTCGCCCATGAGCGCCATTTCCAGCATATTCTTGGCAACTTTTCTCATTCCCCTTTTTCCTGGAAATTTTTCTAAATCAAAAAAGTCCGCCATAGTTGTTGGAGCAGTATCAAACTTTGTTTTATCGTATGCATAGAGAGTCGACCATACAATATTTCCAACCGCACACTCGTTCAACGCACCATCCATAAAATCTTCAGTAGCTGGTGTCCCATCTGGTGCTGCGGGTAACATAGAAGAATCAATCTCTTCTAAAAGACCCTCATCACATCCGACTATCGCATCGGAAAGTTCGACATCGACGACATCCCAAGTTACGCTTCCCGCTTCAACTTGTGCTCTGACTTCTGCCAATCCACCGCTGTAATCTTCCGATACAACTGCATTACCCGTAGATGAGGCCCAAGGCTTGTGATATGCTTCAACTTGTGACTTGGTATAAGCACCGCCCCACGAAACAACTGTAATTGAGTCAGCCGCCGCTGAAGCGGCTAGCGCTATAGAGCTGACTGCACTCAAAATAAGTACTTTAATTTTCATCTTCTTCTCCCAATAATAAATGCCCTAAAAACTTACTAAATATTTTGGTCGGGCAAACAAAATAAACTTTTAATTCCTTTAATCCCCATTGTCTAGCGCACGGCAATCTTCCGACGACCAACTTACAGTTGTTTCTTCACCCACTTCAAGATGAGTGTGATTTAACGAATTTGGGACTTTAACAATAAATTCATTATCCTCTTCGACGCTCATCCGACAGCGAATATGATCGCCAAGATAAATTAGCTCTAAAACTTTTGCTTTTGTCGTATTTTCTCCCTTGAGACCAACAGAGACGCGCTCCGGTCTTATGGAAAGGGTAGAAGTCGTCCCTACTTCACCACAATTAACTTTTCTTGCCGATAGTATACTCCCAGTAGCCGTCCTAGCTAGGACTTTATCATTTTTTACCTCAATAATCTCAGTCTTAAACCTATTATTTTCCCCAATAAATTGAGCCACAAATGCATTTTCTGGCCGCTCGTATAGATCAGCTGGAGTTGCTAGTTGTTGTATTCTACCGTCATCAAAAACGGCCACGCGATCTGACATCGTCAAAGCTTCGGATTGATCATGGGTTACGTAAACAACCGTAACTCCTAATTGCTCATGAATGTGTTTAATTTCATATTGCATGTGCTCACGTAGCTGTTTGTCCAAAGCACCTAAAGGCTCATCCATCAAAACAAGCTCTGGTTCAAAAACTAATGATCGCGCTAAAGCAATTCGTTGCTGCTGTCCTCCGGAAAGCTGCGCAGGACGCCTCCCAATGAACTCACTCATTTGAACCATATCAAGCGCATTTGTTACTTTTTTCTTACGTTCAGCCTTCTCTATTCCCCGAACCTCAAGTGGAAACGACAAATTTTCTCCAACAGTCATATGAGGGAACAATGCATAATTTTGAAAGACCATTCCTATACCACGTTTATGAGGGGGTATATTATTGATAGGTTTGCCGCCAAGCCTAATCTCTCCATACGTAGCCGTCTCAAAACCTGCCAACATCATCAAACAAGTAGTTTTCCCGGAACCCGATGGACCGAGCATCGTCAAAAACTCGCCTTTTTTGATAAACAAATTTAAATCTTTTACAACTAACTGTTCGCCATCATAACTTTTTTGTACACCTTCAAACGCTACAAACGCGTTCGCATTATCAATCTGATCAAACGCTATTTTTCTGCTCCCCGACTCATTAACTTAAAGAGTGGTAACAAGAAGGTAACTAAAAGTCCAATTGAGTTTAAAAATCATTATTTTTTAATAAGAGATATGGCGAAAATTTAGGCTTTTCGGTGCAAAAACAAGCAAAAAGTAAAAATTTAACATTTTTATACCGTAAGAAGTACATAATATTCATTGAAAACAGTAACCTTATTAAACGCAAACAGATAAATAATTTTTTGTGATATAATTTTTAATAACAAAAAATAAAAACTCCTTAATTCCTATGTTAGATTCGGTACGATTTTAACTTTAAAAATTTGTTTTATCGTGCGAATATCCGTCATTCAAGCAAACATCAGGTAATGTACCAATCGAAAGATCATTAATCATGAAGTCTAGCAAAATAAACAACGTAGCTACCGCTTTAAAGTTGCATACGTTTAAACATAATAAAAATTTTAAAAAAATGAGATTTCCAAACTTAGAGGAATCATTAAATTCACGAAATATGCAAACTGCTTACGATGTTATTTCTAAATGGCCAAAATATGAACCAACTAAACTTTATAGTTTAAATCGTGTTGCTGATTTTTGCGGGGTGCGTTCGGTCCTTTATAAAGATGAATCTACCCGTTTTGGACTTGGTTCTTTCAAAGCGTTAGGTGGATCCTATGCAATTGCTAACTTAATAGAAGATTATAAAACCAAAGGGAAACTTCCGTCAGAAATAACGATAGCAACCGCTACAGATGGAAATCACGGGAGATCAGTATCCTGGGGAGCAAAATTAGCAGGCTGCAACGCAAAAATATTTATTCATGCTGAAGTTAGCGTCGAACGCGAGAAAGCAATGTCTGAATTAGGAGCTGATGTCATTCGTATTAATGGAAATTATGAAGCCTCCTTGGCAGCATGTAAAGATCAAGCTAAATTAAATAATTGGCTTATTGTTTCCGACACATCTTGGGCAGGTTATCGAAAAATACCAATGGAAATTATGGCTGGTTACTCCGTGATGTCCAAAGAAATATTAGATCAAATGGGTTCATCAAAACCAAGTCATACATTTTTACCTATCGGAGTTGGAGGACTGGCGGCAGGTGTCGTAGCTCCAATTTGGAACGCCATGAATACTGATCTTGGTCAAATTATATCTGTCGAGAGCCATTTTTCTCAATGCTTTTTGGATAGTATTGTTCATGGAAAACCAACGACGGTAGACATAAAAGAGGAAACCCTTATGGCTGGTCTTTCGTGTGGCGAAGTTTCTGAAATCGCTTGGGAAATACTTAAACCTACTATAAGTCATTGTATGAGCATTGGCGATGAGGGAATTCCGTTACTAATGAAATACTTTTCAAAAGGTGAATTTGGCGACGAATGCATTGAAGCTGGCGAGTGCGCAACGTCAGGAATAGCCGCGCTTCTTATTGCGAAACAAAATCAAGACATTTGGAAAAGGCTAAATTTTGATCACCAATCCGATGTACTTTTAATTGGAACTGAAGGTGCGACTGATCCAGACCTTTATAATAAACTAATTACAGAAAGCGAATGAATGAACCCTCAATTTCCAAAACGTGGATTTGAGCAGCGTGAGTATGTTAACCGCGTAAAAAAAGCTCAAAAAGTCTTATTAAACCGCAACTTGCAAGGACTTTTGATATCGTCCGAAGCTGACATCCGATACTTTACTGGGTTTATGACACAGTTTTGGCAAAGTCCTACCAGGCCATGGTTTGTTATAATTTTACCTGAGGGAGCACCCATTGCAATTATTCCAACCATCGGGATTCCTCTGATGGAGACCTGCTACGTAGACAAAATACATAGTTGGAGCTCACCAGATAAAGATGACGATGGATTAGGCCTTTTACTCAAAGTCTTGCAAAATGCTTTTGGTCATAAAAGAGGCAATTTGGGACTACTGATGGGCCGAGAGACAAGTTTTCGAGCTCCACTTTTGGATATATTAAAGTTGCTCGCACCAGAGACAAAAATTCAAATTTCAGACATTACCTCGGAAATTCAACATATTCGCATGATAAAATCTGAGGCTGAAATTGAAAAACTTAAATTTATTTGCGGTTTAGTTTCTCAAGTATTTGAAGATTTGCCTAATTGGCGACTAGAAGGAATTCCGTTGTCAGAGCTATTTAGAAAATTTAAAATTAACACGCTTCGACTCGGCGCCGATGACGTGAGTTACCTTGTTGGAGCTTCTGGCAAAGGTGGATATTTCGATATAATTGCTCCTCCAACTGAACGTCAACTTAAACGAGGTGATATTTTCATGCTCGATACAGGCTCTATCTGGGACGGTTATTTTTCAGATTTTGACAGAAATTTTGCACTGGGTCATGCCTCAGATGAAGCAATTGAGGCTCATGAGAAATTAATTAAGGCGACGAATGCTGCTGTTGGTGCAATAAAGCCTGGTGTTACACGTTCTAAAGACTTGTTTAACATAATGAGTTCCGTTCTTCACCCCGAGATAAACCCATCAGATCTAAGTATCAATGACGTGGGAAGACTAGGTCACGGTCTTGGCAGTCAACTTACAGAACCACCATCACATACGGCATGGGATGAAACAATTATTGAACCAGGAATGACGATTACTATAGAGCCATCGATAATTTATGGAAAAGAAAAATATTTGATGGTTGCAGAAGAAAATATTCATATAAAAGAAACGACTATTGATTACTTATCCAAACCGTGCAGTAAAGAACTTACAATTATCGGTTAAAGTAGAGTCCACAACTTCACAACTTGAGTGAAATTAACTAAATTAGAGAAAAATTATACTGGGAGTATAAAATGACTATATTCGAGAAAGTACAACTTCAGTTTAATCACGTACCTTTTTCTGTAATTAGTAAAAAAGAGACAGCTCCGCAGATGGGGCTTATTATTCTTGAGACTGATTTAACAATTGAAACAGAATTTAGAAGTTTTCTTTCACAAAACGAACTTTCCACAAATACAATATCGCTATTAAACACGAGAATACCTTGCGACGATAAAGTTACTTCTGAAAATCTAAAAATGATGGAAGAAAGATTTTCGGAATCCTTAGCCCTATTTCCAAAAAATTATGCATTTGATGTGATTGGCTATGGGTGTACATCGGCATCACTTCTTATCGGCGATGAGAAGATTACAAAACTCGTAAAATCCAAAGTAATTACAAAAAATGTTACAACTCCAATGTCAGCAATAAAAAGAGGACTTAAAGCACTCGGTGCAAAAAAAATAGGTTATCTTGCGCCATATATTTCAGAAATCGCTCATAAAATGTGCGCAAATCTCAGTTCTGCTGGGTTTGAAGTCAAGAGCGCTGCTACTTTTTCAGAAGATCGCGATTCAATAGTTGGCATCATAACTCCAAGCTCTATACTAAAAGCAATAGAAATCTTGATAAATAAAGAACCTCATCTTGATGCAATTTTTGTTTCCTGTACTTCATTAAAGTGCGCAAGGATTATCCCCATTGCAGAGGAAAAATTTAACTTACCTGTAATATCAAGTAATTCTGCACTCGCTTGGGATATGGCAAAACTTTCAAACGCCCTCGTATCAAAAGAAAAAAAAGGGAAATTATTTACTCTTTAAGAAGGAAATTTACTTGTCATTATTATCAAAAGTTGGAAGAAATTATAGAACCCACTGGGCATTTGTATTCATTATTTTAGTGGTATTACTTGAGAATAGTACTTTTGGGTTAGCGCACGATCCTGCAAAAAGAGAGATTGCAACCAAAATTTTTAGTAATCTAAAAGAACCAACCCAAATTGATCTAGGGGCAATCGGATCCTATGCCAAGGGATGCCTAGATGGAGCTAAACAGTTACCATTTAATGGCCCGTACTGGCAGGTTTTACATCCAAATCGCAAGAGAAATTGGGGACATCCTGAAACCATTGAATTAATAAAGCGCGTAAGTAAAGCAGCAAACAGTATAGGGTGGACTGGTCTTTACATTGGCGATATCTCTCAAGCTAGAGGAGGACCAATGCCATACGGTCATAAGTCCCATCAAATGGGTTTAGATGTGGACATATGGCTTACTCAACCCAAACGAATGGGTCTAACGCAAGCTGAACTCAAAACCGTTAAACCGCTCTCAGTAAGATCCCAAGATAAAAGAAAAACAAACAGGAATTGGACTAAGAAACACATGGAAATCCTCAAGACAATTGCATTAGATGCAGCCGTTGACCGTGTTTTTATTACTGCACCAGCAAAGATTTTAATGTGCCAACAAACTAAAGGGAACAGAAGCTGGTTGCAAAAAATACGCCCAATTGGGGGACATCACCAACATTTTCATATACGGTTAAAGTGTCCACCGTCATCATCCCTCTGTGTTCCACAAAAACCATCAATCCCAAACATTTCACAATCAGAAGATGGTTGCGACCATACTTTAAAAT
Organism: Paracoccaceae bacterium; assembly: GCA_029242355.1. Taxonomy (GTDB): domain Bacteria; phylum Pseudomonadota; class Alphaproteobacteria; order Rhodobacterales; family Rhodobacteraceae; genus JAYZEV01. The sequence continues at coordinate 157,322 of JAQWUC010000068.1, forward strand.
GGTGGGTAACAACAGCATTAGAACCTTACAAAAAACCGTTAAAACCACAAAAAAAACCAAAGCTTAAAAAAAGCGTTCTAGATTTTACTATGACAGATTTACCCAAGCAATGCCTCTCTGTTATCCACCAGAATTAAAACCCGTCACTTTAAATATTGGAAACAATGACCATTGATTAATTGAAACCTTATCGCTTCCTGAGGCGATAATCCCCAATTTTCTGTATTTAAATAAAAATTATCTACCATACGAACAACTTCAACAATCGTTATATTAAAGTCCTTTAAACATAAATCGAACTTTCGCACAAACTCCCCATGCACACTACTCACCTCCAAAGGCTTCATAAAAGTATCGATGACTCCTGCCGTGTAGGCTGTTTTAGACAGTAAATTAAAGCTTCGCCATTGCCCAAAATTAGATACACTGGTTGCATAGGAAAAAGAACTTAAGGACAAAAACAAAAAAACCGAGTTCAAGAGAACTCGGTTAAAGTATTTTTGGAAGGATAGTACATGAAACATTTGTTATACTCATCTTTAGAACGACACCAACTTAAATTAGTTTAATTAACTCTCAAAATAAAACTGGTTTAAAACCATTTTACTCTATAATTTTAATAACCATAAGAAAATTTACTAATCTATTTGTTAAACGTCTAACAGTCGCCAAATTTATTTTAGAATTTCTAATAATCACGTTTAAAAAAAAAATGGCGCTGCTCGATATCAACGCCTAGTCCTTCTGGGAGGAAGACTTAAATTGTCTTTTATCACAAAGTATGATCACAAAAAGTAAAACACTGCAATACTTAATTTAAAAAATATTTAAACTTTAAAACAACAACAGGAAAAAACTCATGATAAAAGTTTATTATGACGGCATTTGCGAACACTGCTCAAAAGAAATTAATCACTATAAGAAAATTTCTCAAACAGGTGTTTTTGAATGGATTGATGTGGCTGCCAACCCTGATGCAATGATTGACTACAATATTACTCAAACCAACGCGCTACTCTTTTTGCACGCAGTAGATGAAAAAAGCAAAATCCATGTCGGATCAGAGGCCTTTGCTTTGATATGGAAAAACTTGCCTAATTGGAATTTTCTAGGCCATGTGATATCTTTTCCTCTAATAAAATTTTTAACAAAGAGAATTTATATTTGGTTTGCAAAACGCCGATTCAATAGATACCGACATTGCCAATTAGCGTCAAAAAATTTCTTAAATCGCTAGAAATTTTCTCAACTAGGTAGATCAGAAAAATTGTTGACGTAAAGTAAACTTCGTATACGCTATTCCCTATATAAAAATTTCATTAACTAAAGAGTTAACCCTTATTCAATAAGAAATTTGTGATAAATGAGCCAAAAAAATTATTTTAACCATGACTGCCCAATAGCTCAAGCAATGGCGGTATTAGGAGGGCAATGGACGCTTCTGATCGCTAGGGATTTAATGCGTGGAATAGATAAATTTGATAAGATTCAAGAAAATTTAAAGATTTCTCGCAACCTCCTTACCCAACGACTTAAGCAAATGGAGAGGCAAGGCTTAACAAAAAAAGTGGTTCCAGAGGGTGTCAAAAGAGCAATATACAAACCAACACAAAAATGTTTTGACCTTGTCAATACTCTGCTTGCACTGAGTGAATGGTCAGAGAAATGGATGGCAAGTCCTCTAGGACCTAGGATAAGTGTCAAGAGCCAAAAATCTGGCGAACCCTTACAGCTAGGCTTACTTCCTGCGGATAAAATAAAGAAATATTCCCATAATACATTCGATATTATTTATGGCAGCAGTATGAAACAGAAGCTATCGTTATAACTCTTTTGATTTACTCACTTGGAATCATGAGCGCATTTACCTTTTTAGATTTTTCAATTTCATAATAACACAAAAGATAGTTTAGTTATTCAATCAAGACAGAAAATGAGACATCGTAGGTGACAAACGATTATCTAGTTTGTCGCTGTAATAATTGGAAACGGTATAAACAAGTTTATTGTCAAATAAATAATGGATTCATACCTTTTATGGAACGAGGGTAGCTTTACAAAAATCAATTACATCCAGAATAAAGTTTAGTTAAGATCAGAAAATGTAGTAACGCAAAACCTAATATTTCAAAAACAAAGGGGATAACTTGAAGATAGTCTTGATACAATTAAAATGAAGTAGGGAGGAATGTAGTGAAAGTAGGCTTCATAGGACTAGGGAACGTTGGTGGTAAGTTGGCGGGTACGCTAATAAGAAATAATATTCCAACATTTGTACATGATATAAAACAATCAGCCGCGCGACAGTTAATTAAACAGGGAGGGGTTTGGTTAGACAGCCCTGCCAGTATAGCTTTCAATTCTGATATAATAATTACTTGCCTTCCATCACCACAGGCATCGGCAAGTGTAATTGAGGGAAAGAAAGGTATTTTAACAGCTGCATCAAGAGAAAAAATTTGGATTGAGATGAGTACAACCGAGTCTTCAGAAGTAGAAAGATTAGCTACGCAGTTTCTCAAAGAAGGTATGTTTTCGGCGGACTGCCCTGTCTCTGGTGGGTGCCATAGAGCTGAAACTGGAAATATTTCAATTTTTGCAGGTTGCGAGCGCTCAGTTTTTGAAAGAATAAAACCTATTTTATGTATTTTAGGAAAAAAGGTTTTACACACTGGACCATTGGGTAGCGCCTCGACTCTAAAAGTTATGACAAATTTTCTTGCTACAACTCATCTCGTTGCCTGCTGTGAAGCATTTACAGCAATGAAAGCGGCTAACCTAGACATGAGTACGACCTTTGAGGCTATAAAAATATCTTCTGGCAACTCTTTCGTTCATGAGACAGAAAGCCAAGTAATATTGAATGGAAGTCGAAATATCAATTTCACCTTAGATTTGGTGTTGAAAGATATTTCCTTGTTTCAAGAAATTGCATCAAAAAACAATCTACCTCTTGAAATATCTCCCCTCCTCAATAAAATTGTTCAAAATGCAATTTATGAATTAGGGCCAAGAGCAAACTCCCCATCGATTATTTCTATACTGGAAAAACATACTGGTTTAAAAATCTTAGCTCCAGGATTTCCTGCTGAAATCAAAGATATTGAAACTGAAAGTACAGGTTATGAGGTAGTACCCATGCCTTCGAAAGAAAAAAGATAAAAAACTCATTGTTCTTTAATGCTTAACATGTTTTGGTTTATGAAATCCTTTACGGTCATCAATCGATATAACACCTCTGCCGCAATAGGGCCAAACTTATAACCATTCCACTTCAAAGGTACCTTTTTAAAAATCGAGACTCTATCAGATAAGCCTAACAAGCATTCAGCTAAAAGTATTGCAGCTGCGGGGGCAGTATTCATTCCATGACCTCCAAAACCAGTTAGCATATATGTCCTAGGACTAAATCTTCCAACATAAGGCATCATACTTTTCGAGTAAGCCATTTTTCCGGACCAGACATAGTCAAAAGGAATAGTTCCATAACTATTTATATCCTGCAAACTAGGGAAAAACTTTTTTATATCCGTTTGAGTTAATTTTTTTAACTCTTTTGGATTTGGTGGTTTGATAGCATTAATTCCACGCCCCCAAAGTAGCCTATTATCTGAAATTAATCTAAAATAATTACCCGCACGTCTGTCGTCACTAAATGCAAAGTTGGGATTTATAATCTCTTTAACTTCCTCTGGTAATGATTTTGTTACGGCTATTGAAGTTGTTATAGGCAACCATCTCGATCTCAAATACCCTATTTCATCGCCACCATATCCGCCAGTTGCTATTACCAACCTTTGTGCTTGAATTAAAGACCCATTAGCCAAGGTGATCTGACAAGTTTTGTTATTTTCTACAAAACTGATCATCTTTGAATTCTCAAAAATTACACCAGAGCGTTTCAATTGAATTTCTTTTTTTAATCCTATTAAAAAATTTAGAGGATTAAAGCTAAAACCAGACTTGACGAGTATACCAGATTGATAAAGTGGTGAATTTACATAAGATTTTAACGACTTTTTTGAAATAAATTGAGACTCTTTACGAACAATTAAATTATTTTTAAAAAAAAACTTACGCGCAGATTCCTCACTTTTAAGTAATGATAAGTTAACTATTCCTGTGTTGAAATCCATTAATTTGAACGTATCATTATCTTTAAACGAATGAACCCATCTAAGACCCTCAAGTGATATATTATAAAAATCTTTAGCTGTTTCTAGACCATACTCTTGATATAATGTATCAAAATCAACCGACCAACCTGGAGAACAAAACCCTCCATTGATACCTGAAGCTGCATCCCCAATTTTCTGGGAATCAATCAAAACAAAATTTTTCCCATGTTTAGCTAAGTGATAAGCCAAACTTAGACCAGCCAATCCTCCTCCTATAATTGCAATATCACATTCCAAATTTTCAACAACAGCCTGGCAAGTGACAGTCTTAAGGTTATTCTCAGTGTATACAGTTTTATGAAGCAATGGTTTTGGTTCCTCGAAAAACATGTTATTTAATCATTTAAAAAAACTTTACATCTCTACAAAAGTTAAAAGCAATTCTTAAGTTAATTATTGACATCGGCAACATTCATCTTACCTATTAAGTCGTAGGCTCAAAAGAAAAGAGAACTATGCTGAAAGAGAACCGTATTAAACCTCAATTAAACATTTTCAGAGAAATCATATCACCATGTTCCACTTCTCCAGTTACGGGATTTTTTCGAGATAGTTGCTGCAACACAGACGCATCCGACGTTGGTAGTCATACGGTTTGTGCTGAAATGACAAAGGAATTTCTATCTTACTCAAAAAGTAAGGGTAATGATTTATCTACCCCTCGGCCCGAGTTTGGTTTTGAAGGTTTAAAACCGGGAAATAGTTGGTGTTTATGTGCATCAAGGTGGCTACAGGCAGAAAAAGACGGGTACGCTCCAATGGTATTTGGACATTGCACTAATTATATAGCCTTATCGGTAATTCCGAAAAATATTTTACAAAAATACCTGATTACAGTGAACTAAAAAATGCTGCGGCTAGAAAATTTATCAAAATCGTTCATGTCCTCCGAAGGGAATTTAGAGGTATTAAATAATATCAATATTTCAATTTCCAGAGGCGAAAGTTTAGCAATACTTGGAGAAAGCGGAAGCGGAAAAAGTACTCTTTTGCATATTATAGCCGGACTAGAGCAACCAAGCTCAGGATCAGTGCTATTTCAGGGGCAAGACATTTGGACTACAACAGAATCACATAGAGCAAAAATTCGTCGGCAGGAAATGGCAGTAATATTTCAGCAATTCAATTTAATTTCAAGTTTAACAATTAAAGACAATATTGAATTTCACTCCAAAATTATTGGGACATTTAACCCAGCGTTTGTTCAAAAGACTGTAAATCTTTTAAAAATTGAAGAAATTCAAAATAAATATCCTGAACAAACTTCAGGCGGACAACAACAACGTGCTGCAATTGCAAGAGCTGTAGTTGCCAGGCCTGCGCTTATTTTAGCCGATGAACCCACTGGTAATCTTGATGAAAAAAATACAGCTAGTGTGATACAAATACTTAAAAAGTTAGTTAACAATGATCAAACTACTCTATTAGTCGCCACACATTCGCAAACTTTTGCTGCAGAATTGAAAACTCGAGTCATACTACAAAAAGGAAAGCTTAAGAGGAATGTTTCATAATACATACGTGCTTACCTTCCTAGCGGTTATAAAACACTGGCAAATCAAACCTTTGCAACTTTTCTTGATGCTCCTTGGTTTAACCACAGCAACAGCTCTTTGGAATAGCGTACACCTTATTAATGGGGAGGCCAAAAAAGCCTACGCAGACGCTAAAATCATATCTTCGTTCTCGGAAAATAAAATGCTTATTTCAAAAAATGAAAAGGACTTTGATGATAAATTTTTTGGAGAATTACGTAAGAATGGCTGGCCTATAACGCCTCGAATTGAAGGAGAAATTAAAGATAATAAAAATGGAGTTGGAGATATTATTAGAATAATTGGAATTGATCCTTTAAGCGCAAGCAACGAAACGATTACGAAAATTTTTCAAACTGATTTAAGCTCAGACAATTTTCTTCGCGGATATCGCGTGATCTTAGCTGGACCGGAAACAGCAAAAAAATTAAGTAAACTTACAAAGTTCAAAAGCGTTCAGGTGTCTAACAATTTGCCAGAAGGTTATGATTTAACAGATATTTCCGTAGCCCAGAACATATTAAAAAAAAGAAAAAAATTAAGCAGTCTACATATCGTTGGGCAAATGCCTGAGAATCTTAATGCTATTAATTCTAGGGGACTTAAAATTCACCTAAATGAAAATAACATTGACTTAGATTCCCTCACTAAAAGTTTTCACTTAAATTTAACGGCATTTGGTTTTCTCTCATACCTAGTTGGTCTTTTTATAGTGTACTCAACAATAAGCTTAGCATTTGAACAACGGAAAGCTATTTTAAGAGCGTTAAGAAGCTTAGGCATTTCTTCAACAACAATCACTGGTCTAATGTTATTTGAAATACTTGTAATTTCTTTTGTCTCTGGGGTGCTTGGTGTTATATTGAGTTATTTTCTGGCATCAGCGCTCTTACCAGATGTAGCTATAACACTCAACGGACTGTTTGGAGCAAAGCTAAAAAATAGTTTGTCAATGAATATCATGTTTTGGTCAAGCAGCATTGGAATCTCAACTATTGGCGCGGTGTGCGCTTCCGCGCCTGCTCTCTGGAAAACATCAAGTTTAAACCCTATTGAGTCTGCAAGAAAAATTGCTTGGTATGAAAAAACAAAAACTAACTTAAAATATCAAATAGTGATTGTCTTAGTTCTCCTTGGTCTAATAATATATCTCTTTAAATTTGGGACAGGAATCTTTAATGCATTTTTACTTCTTGGAGCTATTTTGATTTCAGCCACATTAATATTACCAATATTTCTTTGGTTTACATTATCTTTAATACTAAAATACAAATTTAAATCACCATTAATGCGATGGTTTTTTTCTGATAGCAAACAACAGATCAACAGTCTTTCAGTGAGTTTAATGGCACTCCTTATAGCACTTGCAATCAATGTGGGGGTAGGCGGGATGGTCGAAAGTTTCAGAAAGACATTTAATGGGTGGTTGGATCAACGCCTAGTTTCGGAACTTTACATTCGAACATCTGACATAAATGCCTCTCAGACACTAAAAACAGTATTAGATGGTGAAGTTGATGCGATCCTTCCCATTGTGAGAGTTTCACAAAACATCTCTGGCCTACCTGCTAATATCTACGGTTTTGAACCTCATCAGACTTATGAGGACCACTGGCCACTTATTAAAAAGCGCGTCAATGCATGGAAAGAAATAAACCAAAACTCAGGCCTAATTATAAATGAACAATTATCAAGACGACTTAAGCTGGGTGTTTCCGACATAATCGAGTTTGAGTCAAGAATAGGAAAAAGCATTCGTCTTGAAATCCTAGGTATTTATTCTGATTATGGAAATCCAAAAGGGCAAATAATGCTACCTTTTGAACTATTTAATAAGCATTTTCCAGATGAACCACAATTAAGAATTGCAATTCGGGTTTCAAAGAATTCTGTCGTCAGAATTGAAAATATCCTGAACAAAAAGCTTGCTCCAGATAAAATTGAAATCACAAATCAAGTTGATATTAAAAATCTTTCTACAAAAATTTTTGAAAAAACTTTTGAAATAACCACAACGCTCTCAATTTTAACACTTGGAATTGCAGGGATGGCTCTTTTTACCTCGATAACAACTTTGGGAGAAAATCGAAACTCACAACTTGCACCATTATGGTCTATTGGAACAGAACGAAAAACACTTGCTCTCTTTGAGATATTACGCTCTCTTTCACTTTCGACCCTCACGTTTATTTTTGCGGTACCCGTGGGACTCTTAGTAGTATTTATCCTTACAAATTACGTTAATCTTGAGGCATTTGGTTGGAAATTACCCATATTTTATTTTCCAATGCAATGGATTACACTTTGCGTAGTAACTATATTTGTTACACTTTTCTCAACTTGCTTATATTCAATAAAGCTAGCTACAGCTTCGCCAGCAGAACTTTTGAAAGCATGCCAATATGATACGTAACTTAGCAACTTTTATATTTTACGCAATTACTTGCCTAATCTTAATAATTGGCTCTGCAAATAGCCAAAATGTGATAAAAAAAAATAAAGAATTAGTAATATTTCCAATAATTGAACAAAATTTACTAATCAAATTTCCAAAGGATCACGGATCACATGACCAATATAGAGTAGAATGGTGGTACTTGACAGCGAACCTTAAAGATCAAAATGGCGAACCTCTAGGCCTTCAATGGACTTTATTTAGAGCCGATCTTGAAGCAGAAAATCGTAAAAATGGATGGAACAACTCGCAAATTTGGATGGGTCATGCCGCGCTAACCAATAGAGATTCCCACATGTTTCATGAAAAAATTGCAAGAGGCGGTGTTTTCCAGGCAAATGTAACCACTGAACCTTTTGAAGCATGGATCGATGATTGGTATCTCAAGGGAATTGATTGGAAGAATCTTACTGTCTCAGCTTCTGGAAAAAATTTTAAATATGTACTAAAATTAGAAGCCAAGGGCCCTCTAGTAAAGCATGGAGATGAAGGAAGAAGTATCAAATCCTCCTTAGGACTAGCCTCCGCCTACTATAGCCAACCTTTTTTTCATGCGCAGGGCTGGATTGAACAGGACGGAAAGAGGCAATTAGTTTCTGGGTCTGCCTGGGCCGATCATGAATGGTCCAATCAGTTCATCACCGACACGCAAGATGGTTGGGACTGGTTCAGTTTAAATTTTGACTCAGGTGAAAAATTGATGCTTTTTCAAGTTCGTGAAAAAGATCAAAATTACTACTATGCTGGAACGTGGATGAATGCGTCAGGGAGCTATCCTCTTGATCCATCGCAAATCCTTATTCAGCCAATTGAACCAAAAAGCGATGCTCACTATTATACCAATTGGACTATTAAAATCAAAAATTTAAATCTAGATATTGATATCGAGGCAATTAATCCATCTTCGAAAATGAACACAATTTACCCATACTGGGAAGGACCTATCTCATTTAATGGAAGTCATTCAGGTAATGGATATCTTGAGATGACAGGATACATTAATTGATTTTAGCTTTAATTTATGCAGCTCTTGCCTCTAATACTTCATCTACTTTTTCTTGAGCCACGCTTTCTTCAACTCCGTCAACTACAGCAAACTCTCGGGTCAACCGCTCCAAAGCAGCCTCATAAAGCTGTCGCTCAGAATACGACTGCTCGCGCTGCTCATCGTTTCTGTGCAAATCTCGTACTACTTCAGCTATAGCTATCAAATCTCCTGAGTTGATTTTTTGCTCATATTCCTGAGCTCGGCGCGACCACATAGCTCTTTTGACCCTAGGTCGACCTTTTAAAGTCTCCATCGCCTTCAAGATCAACTCAGGGGAGGAAACAGATCTAAGACCAATTGCAGAGGCTTTTTCAATAGGGATTCTCAACGTCATTTTATCTTTTTCAAACAAAATAACGAACATTTCTAGCTCAATTCCAGCAACCTCATGCTTATCAATTGAAACAATCTTTCCGACCCCATGTGCTGGGTAGACAATATACTCTTCAGTGTGGAAATCATATACTTTTTGATTGGTGTCCATTTTTTAACCTTTTACTTTCTCAGTTCTATGCCCGATGACCACATCAAATTACGATCCTTTAATAAAAAAAATTAATTAGGATCCTCAAACAACTATCGTGGTATTGAAAACTCAGCACGTCCTGTAACATATATTTAAAACCTTTTCCAGCTTCGTATAACAAACCAATCTACTAAACTTAAGTTTTAGAAAAATTTAGTTCGTATAAATTAATAATATGAAAATAATTCCACTGAATTATGAAAACTACTATTAAGGTATCAGTCCCCCTCCCCAGGGTTCTCAGAAAAATATTTTTCTAGCTTACCAGTCTCACCGTTTCTTTCCTCAGCATCTGGAAGCGGATCTTTTCTAATAGTAATTACAGGCCACATCTCAGAGTATTTTCTATTAAAAGCAACCCACTCATCAGCACCTACCTCCGTATCTGGGGTTATCGCATCCGCTGGGCATTCCGGTTCGCAAACACCGCAATCAATGCACTCATCTGGATGAATAACTAAAGCATTCTCTCCTTCATAAAAGCAGTCTACAGGGCAGACCTCAACACAGTCAGTATACTTGCATCCGATACATTTATCGTTAACTACGTACGTCATATACTACTTCCATTACAATGTTAGAATCTAATCGTTACTCAAAATTTCATAGCTCTTCTTCTTAGAACAAATTATGATAATGGATCAAGTGCTGAAATGGTCAATCATTTACGGTCATTCAAAAAAATAATGTTTTGACCATGTATGACTGGTTCAAACGCTTAATGAATCAATACACAAATCCTGATAAAGTTTACAGGCGTCAAATGATGAACCTCTGCGGTGACTTAGCTCAGTAACTTTGACAGCTCTAAGCTTATTTCCTAAAGAAAAAACTATAATATCACCTAGCTTAACCTGCTCCGCTGACTTTTTAACCTTAACTCCATTTACTCGAAATTTACCAAAACTTAATTCTTGAGAAGCCATGGATCGACTTTTATAGAACCGACAGCACCAAAGCCACTTATCTAACCGAATTTGTTTGTGTAACAGTTTGCAAGCTCTCTAAAGTTTGTTTTTTAATTCCAGTAAAGCTAAAAATGGATTGTTTGGATCAATTTTTTGTTGTTCTTTCATAGGCTTTTGCCACTTTACTTGATTTTTAACTTTGGATTTTTTTGCCTTGCTCATTGCTTTAGATTTTCCCTTAGGAGCAGCCTGAATCGACATTTTGTTCTTAACTTTCAACCTTTTTTGCATTTTAAAAGTGTAAAAAACTTCGTCCTCTTTTATCGGATTTTCCTCTAAAAGGATATCCGTTTGTGTAGCTTCAACCCGTGTAGATCCCTGAACCTTTGCACCCGTAGGCTCTTGATGAGCTTTAAGACGAACTTTTGGCCTAATATCTTTTTTAGCACTATAACCTATATTCTGTAAAACTTCAGAAAACTGGTCCAAGGTTAGACCTGTTATCGAAAGCATGTCGACATCCGCTTCAAAACCATTCCAAACGTCTTTTACTCTTAAAAGATCCGCCAGGCGTTCAAGCATATCAACCCTCAAAGCCCTATCACCAACCAATTTAAAGCCGCCCATGATATAATAATCCAATGTTACGTTTTCAACTTTTGGGATAGTTACTAAGCCTGGTGGTGGTGCCGTGGTGTAAACCTGTTTAGTAAATAAAGACCATAGCAATAACCTTAAACTTGTGGGAGCAGGTTTCAGCATCAAATAATGAAAAATTGTAAATTGACCAAACCGAACGCCATGTTTCCTGAGCAAGCCTCTATCTTTTTGTTCCAAAGCCTTTACTTCGTCAGATATCTTACTTCGTGAAATGAGCCCAAGTCCTTCAATCAACCGGAAAGCGACTCCTTTTGCAATACCAGCTAGTGTGTCGTCTGCTTGCATTTTCAATAAGGGTTCAAATTGTTTTTCTATTGTTCGACTAATAAAATGCTCTAACCTTCGTTTTACATTTTTGATTATATCGATACCAGCCTCGGTATCGACAAGAGGTGTGACCTTTGGAGAAAGAATGTCATTACCTGCTTCTAATTTTCCGACCACCGCTGAGTGCCAATATAATCGTCCCGATTCATCCCAAGCGAATGCCTCGTCGGAAGAATTGTAAAGCTTGTCGGATCTTAGCTTATACTGGGGTCCGAGTACGGCGTGTGCGGTGGACTTTAGTGCTTTATTCTCCTCATCGGACGCGGATTTATCTTTTTCAAAACAGAACCCAACTAAAGTGCCAATTAGTTGATTTTCTACAAATATTTCACTATCCTGATTTATCTCAGCCACTAGTGTCTCCCGTTGTTTCAAACCTTTTACAAGAACTGATGTCCTTCGGTCAACAAACCTTTGAGTCAATTTTCTATGTAACTCATCTGATAACTTATCTTCTATACGTCTTGTCTCAGCTTGCCAATACAAACAATCACTTGTCCAGAGTCGTTTGTAAGAGACAAAAGTCCACGTCCTGATAAATGCTAATCTTTTTGATAATACTTCAATATCGCCTTCAATTCGATCTAGCCGTCTTATTTGATCCTGCAACCAAAGGTCGGGAATCACACCACCGCTCCTTACAAACTGAAAGACATTACTTAATAAATTACCATGATCAGATTCTGATAATTTTCTAAAGTCTGGTATCTGGCAGACTTCCCAAAGCAATTTAATATCTTTTGATGAATTTACAGTGGTATTAAAATTAAGTTGCTCGGATAAAAACCTAAGTGCTTTTAAATCCGTACCATCTTTAGCTTTTACAAAATTCGCATCTTTAGGTGCAATCTCTAATGATTTAATTAAAAACTCAACAGAACCAAAATTCAATTTAGAATTTCTCCATTGTAAAAATTTTACGGGAGAAAACTTGCTCATTTCTATCGATTGAAACAAACTTGGCTCTAAAAGTTTTGCTTCACCTGTAACACCAAAAGTTCCATTGGTTCTATACCTACCTGCACGACCAGCGATTTGAGCTAATTCATTTGGAAATAATCTTCGTTCTTTTCTTCCATCAAATTTAAATAACTTTGCAAATGCAACATGTTTAATATCAAGATTCAAACCCATACCAATCGCGTCAGTAGCTACCAAATAATCAACATCACCATTTTCGTAAAGTGCAACTTGGGCATTACGCGTCCTGGGCGAAAGAGCTCCCATTATAACCGCGGCACCACCCTTCTGACGCCTTATAAGCTCAGCAATTGCATAAACCTCAGATACCGAAAAACTCACAATAGCTGAGCGCTCTGGTATTCTTGAAATTTTGCTTGTACCTTTGTACGTCAACTCAGAAAACCTTGTTCGTTTAATAATGTGAGCATCTGGAACTAAGTTTTGTATCTTTGCTAACACCGTATCTGAACCCATGAACATCGTTTCTATTCGCCCACGCGAATTTAATAAACGATCAGTAAAAACGTAACCACGCTCAGGATCTGCGCAAAGTTGAATTTCATCAACTGCTACAAAATCGACTCCTAAATCAGATGGCATTGCCTCTACCGTGCAAACCCAATATTTTGGATTTTCAGGTATAATCCGCTCTTCGCCAGTGATTAAAGCGATTGCATCCTTTCCTCGCAAGACAACCAGCTTATCAAAAATTTCTCGAGCAAGTAATCTAAGAGGTAGGCCTATTATACCGCTTCCATAACCGAGCATCCGTTCTAAAGCGAGAAATGTTTTCCCTGTATTGGTAGGACCTAAAACAGCAGCAACTCTTTTATCACATGCCATCGTTTAAAACCTTTATAAATATGGGAAAGTTACTTATCACAAAAATACCTTCTTCTTACAAAAATACTTCAAATGATTCAATATTTAAGAGTTAGTGTTCAACATTTTTTGCGAATTCTTTTATCCCTCATTAATTAAAAAATCTTAATTTAAAATAGTACGAAATCTAAAGTTATTTATTTCTTCCGCTTAAAATGTAGGTGTTTACGTTACGTAAAAATTGACGTTAACGTCAATTTTTTTCTTGAAACCATTAAAAGTAAATATTAATTAGGTATTCTAACGTAGGAGGTACGATGAAAGAAGAAATTCAAAGAGCTATTGCATCCTTAAAAGAAAAAATGGAGGACCAAGAAATAGACGGCTCAATAAAATTCGAAATAGAGGATATTGGCTCAATAGTGATCATAGGTAAAGATGTAAAAGAGTCAGAAGAAAATACGGATTGTACACTTAGGGGTGACCTGGAAACTTTTATGGATATCTTTAACGGTGATACTAGTTCTACCTCAGCTTTCATGAGTGGAAAACTCAAAATAGATGGCTCTATGGGAACAGCGATGCAATATAACGCAATACTTTCTTAAGATGGAGATCAAAGTTCTACCAGAAAGTAATTTCCCAATATTGGAAGGTGGAAGCCTATACATTACTTCTTCAATTGATGACCGAAAGATACGGTTTGCAATTTGGCCGAAAGGAACAAAAGGTTTAATTATTTTCTTTAATGGAAGGAATGAATATATTGAAAAGTATAATGAAGCATACAAAAAATTTCAAAATTTAGGCTATGCTGTAGTTACACTAGATTGGCGAGGCCAAGGCCTTTCCGATAGAGCTAAAAACCTTGATCATCTAGGCTACGTCGATAACTTTTCTGAATATCAATTAGACGTAGAAGCTGTATTGAACCACGTCGAAGTAATTAAAGTTTCAGGACCTAGAATCCTTGTTGGACATTCAACAGGAGGGTGTATCGGGCTTAGAACTCTAACTAATAAAAAGTTTAACATCGAGCGTGCTATATTTTTGGCCCCACTTTGGGGCGCATATCCAATGCAAAGGTTATCATATCGGATTAGTCAAGTAATGGTACGTTGCGGATGGGCTAAGAAATCTCCAATCTCCCGAAAGTTAAAGCCTTATGTACTTAGTACGACGCCCGAACGAAACTGCCATACATCGGATCAAATCCAATTCCAACGTTTACAAAAAATAATAGTTTCTGACCCTCGGTTATCAACTGGTCCCGCAACCTTTGGATGGATAGCTGCTGTTGGAGACGAATTAATTAATTTAGAAAAGCAGAAATCTTTGACCATACCACATTTAGTTTTATTGGGACAAAACGACTCACTTATTTCTCAAAAAGAAGTAAAAAAGAAATGTAGATTTAACAAACACTGCGAGCTTCAAGTTATTTCAGGTGCACGACATGAACTGTTAATTGAAGAGCAAAGCAAGATAACTTACGTATGGAAAAAAATCGAAAGTTTTTTACAATAAAATGAAATACTAAATGTTAATTGATAACATTTCTAATGCAATTTTATGCACTAATTCATCACCGCAAGCCAGTACCCGACCTCCGTTCGTTGCAGGACCACCTTTCCAATCAGTCATTATACCACCCGCAGCCTCAATTACCGCTATTGGCGCCTGAACATCATAAGATTTCAACCCAGCTTCAACCACAATATCCAAATGACCAGTAGCCAAAAGCGCGTAAGCATAGGCATCCATTCCATAACGACAAAGCTTTACCTTTGATGCAACACCTTCAAAGGCTTTTCTCTCAAACTCTGTTCCAATCTCTGGAAACGTGCTAGATAGAAAAGCCTTGCTAAGGCTCCCGCATTTCCTAGCAATTGATTCAGTTGAAAAGCCCTTACACGTATAATCTGAAACGCCAAGTCCTCCAACAAAAAATTCTTTTGTAAATGGTTGGTATATAACGCCCAATATTGGAACACTATTCTGTGAAAGAGAAACTAAAACGGTCCAAACCGGTATTCCACTTATAAAAGCACGGGTGCCATCGATGGGATCTAAAACCCAAGTAAAGTCACTTGAACCCTCGGAAACTCCTCGTTCCTCGCCTAATATCGTATCATCAGGTCTTATTTGCTGTATATATGATCTCATTTTATCTTCAGAAGCAATATCTGCTTCAGTTACGGGATCAAATATGTCAGAGCCTTTAGTATCGACTCTTAAATTAGGGTGTCGAAAATAGCTTAATGCCTCTTCAC
This sequence comes from Paracoccaceae bacterium, assembly GCA_029242355.1. GTDB lineage: Bacteria > Pseudomonadota > Alphaproteobacteria > Rhodobacterales > Rhodobacteraceae > JAYZEV01. Next base: position 173,017 of record JAQWUC010000068.1, read on the forward strand.
CTCCTAACAAGGCTATTTTTTTTGCCAAGCTTATAAAATTTAATTTTTCTTGTTCCTTCATCTTGGGCCTTTCCCAAAATTAAAAAAGTGATTTCGCGCAGGATAAAAGGCAGTTGTTTTCTAGCTAGCGATTTTTTGACTTCTTTTTCGCTCGTGTGGATCTAATAGCCGTTTGCGTAGTCTTATACTATTCGGCGTAACTTCAACCAACTCGTCATCATCAATATACGCTATTGCTTGCTCTAGAGAAAATCTAGTAGGGGTTGTTAGCCTAACTGCCTCATCTGTTCCCGACGCTCGAACATTTGTAAGCTTTTTACCTTTTAAAGGGTTGACTTCTAAATCATTATCCCTTGTATGTTCACCGATTATCATACCCTTATAAACGTCCTCACCAGCACCAATAAAAAATCGCCCTCGATCTTCCAAATTAAAAATAGCATATGCGACTGAGTTTCCTTTTTCCATAGAAATAAGAACTCCTTGTCTTCTTCCAGGAATCGAGCCCTTGAGGGGTTCCCACGAGTTAAAAACTCGATTCAATATGCCTGTACCGCGAGTATCAGTCATGAACTCGCCATGATAGCCGATTAAACCTCTAGAGGGGACTAAAGACACAATTCGAGTCTTCCCTGATCCAGACGATTTCATCTCCACTAACTCTCCTTTTCTTGAAGATAATTTCTCAATAACTGAGCCAGAAAACTCATCATCTACATCAATAGTTACTTCTTCGACAGGTTCATTTTTTATTCCATCTATCTCTTGATAGACAACTCTCGGGCGGGAAATAGAAAGTTCAAAACCTTCACGTCGCATATTCTCAATCAGGACGCCCATCTGTAATTCGCCTCGCCCCGAAACATCGAAAGCCTCTCCACCTGGCGTGTCAGAGACTTTTATCGCCACATTACTGTCACATTCTTTCAGGAGACGATCCCTAATTACCCGGCTTTGTACCTTTTTTCCATCTCTTCCAGCTAAAGGGCTGTCGTTTATTCCGAACGTAACGGTTATGGTTGGAGGATCAATTGGTTGTGATGGTATTGGCTCAACTACGCTTGGATCTGCAATAGTATCTGCAACCGTGGCCTTACTCATGCCAGCTATTGACACAATATCACCAGCCTTAGCGATATCAATTGCTTGCTGATTTAGTCCACGAAAAGCAAGGATTTTACTTACACGAAAACTCTCAATAATATTACCATCCCTACCAATAGCCCGTAAACTTTGTCCCGTCTTCAACGTTCCACTCTCGATTCGACCAGTTAATATTCTACCTAAAAAACTATCTCCGCCTAATGTAGTTGCAAGCATTTTAAATTGAGCTGATCGTTCCCCTACCTGAATTGGGGCTGGGACATGTTTTCCTATTAAATTAAAAAGAGAGTCTAAAGTTTTTCTTGGCCCGGTCAATGTATCATCGGCCCAACCCGATCTTCCTGACGCATATAAAACAGGAAAGTCTAACTGTTCATCCTCAGCACCTAAATTAGCAAACAAATCAAATACCTCATTTAACGCCCGGTCTGGTTCTGCCTCTTGTTTGTCTACCTTATTAAGTACAACTATCGGCTTTAAACCCAATGCCAGAGCCTTGGAAGTTACAAACTTAGTTTGTGGCATTGGGCCCTCAGCAGCATCAACGAGTAATACCACCCCATCGACCATAGATAGAATTCTTTCCACTTCTCCACCAAAATCTGCGTGCCCAGGAGTGTCCACAATATTGTAACGGATATCTTTCCAAACAACGGATGTCGCTTTAGCAAGAATGGTAATTCCTCTTTCGCGCTCAAGATCATTACTATCCATTGCACGATCAACAGTTGCTTGATTTTCTCTGAATTCGCCCGACTGCTTTAGTAGCTCGTCAACCAAAGTTGTTTTACCGTGGTCAACATGAGCGATTATCGCAATGTTTCTAAGATCCATTTCCGTTCCTACTGTAAGTGAAAGATATTTATTATTTCTCCCATACTTGCACCTGCCCCAAAAGGCAAGTAATTTGGTGGTGCATAGATATTTGATTTCTGAGAAAAACCTTGAAGGGAAATTGCTACATGAGGAGTATGGTGCTAAACTCGCTTAATGGGAATTTAAATCTGGTTGATCTTCCAAAACCAGCTTGTAACCCTGATGAAGTATTAATTCGAGTTTTAGCGACAAGCCTAAATTTTGCAGATACACTGTTAATTTCAGGAAAATATCAAGAAAAACCAAAGTTGCCCTTTGCGCCTGGAATGGAAGTCTGCGGAATAATTGAAACGTGTGGAGATAGTGTCTTTGATTTTAAAGTAGGCGAAAGGATAGTTGCATACGTAGGTTTTGGCGGATTAACCGAATTTGTTACAGCCAAAAAACATCTTTGTTTTCAAATACCAGGCACCATACCTAGTGAGAAAGCCGCTTCCCTACTCATAGCGTACGGCAGCACTGAACTTGCGTTAAACTATAAAGCAAAATTACAAAAAGATGAAGTCCTTTTGGTATTCGGAGCATCAGGGGGCGTAGGTCTCTCTGCATTGCAAATAGGTAAGGCTATGGGTGCTTTTGTAATTGCAGTCGCACGAGGAAAAAATAAATGTTTGACAGCAAAAAGAATGGGTGCAGATCTAATTTTTGACAGCAGTACCGTTGATTTAAAAAAGGAACTGAAAGCACTAGATAAGTTAGATGTTGTTTTTGATCCAATTGGGGGTTCGCAGTTTAATGATGCTCTATCGGCGGCAACCCCAGAAACAAGAATACTCCCTATAGGCTTTGCCAGCGGCGAAATCCCAAATATCCCAGCGAACATTATAATGGTTAAAAATGTTACATTGATTGGCTTTCAAATTGGAACTTATAAAACATTTAAACCAGAAGTTCTTAAAGCATGTTTTAACCGCTTGTTGAAAATGTGGTCTGCGAATATTATTGATCCACAAATCACCGAGGTCTTCCCCCTAGACCGTGCCAACCAAGCGCTCGACATGATCAAAAATAGACAAGCTACCGGTAAAGTTATTGTAACTCCATGGAATCAGGACCGACTTAAAATGTGATCAAGAAATTCCTGAAAGGTGGGGTAAAAATCATCAACGATTTTCTTAACACCATCCTTGTTAGGATGTATTCCATCATTTTGCATTAAGGACAAGAAAAGTGGTATATTGTCTTGGTCCAACGCAGCAAAAAAATTAGCGTAATAAAATAGATCAAATTCAGTTTGTAAACGACTATAGATTTGATCAAACTCTTTTTTAAAGGTAGATCCAAAATTTGTTGATGCTGTCATACCAACAAGTAGAACAGGCACTCCATTTTTTTTTGCTATAGTTATCATATTCTTTAAATTTTCATACGAAAGATCGGGGGAAATACCTCGGAGTAAATCGTTTCCTCCCAATATTAGTATCACGCCGCTCACTTCAGACGAAATACTCCACTCGAATCGTGCAAGTCCACCGGCAGTCGTATCTCCTGAAACTCCCAAATTTAATAATTCCACTGGATAATTATTGTCTAGAATACGGTCCTGCAATTGTGAAACCAAGTTATCAGACGGTAACAACCCAAAACCTTGAGTAAGACTATCTCCTAAAATAGCTACCTTAGCAACGTTATTCACTTGACTAAAAGTAACATTGCTGGTTAGTGAAAACGTTAACAGATTTAAGACAAGAGATAAAATTAAAAAGATACTTGTCTTTATAGATCTCCCACACATATTGTTTGAAATCATCAACGAACAAAGCGAAACTATCTTCTTTATGCCAAACCCTTTTCTCGAACTTTCAAACATAAACCTATCCCTCAAAAGCAAAGCTGGATTAATAAAAATTTTAAATGACGTAAACTTAAGAGTTTTGCAAGGAGAAGCTGTAGCTTTAGTTGGTCCATCAGGCTCAGGAAAGTCTTCTCTTTTAATGCTGATGGGTGGATTAGAACGACCATCTACTGGTCAAATACACATTTTAAATTATGAAATAAGTAAGTTAAGCCAGTCTGCTATGACAAATTTCCGAAGGGACATGATTGGTGTCATATTTCAATCTTTTCATCTAATCCCGACAATGACAGCACTTGAGAACGTAATGATCCCATTAGAAATTATGAAATCAAATAATATTTTTGAAAAGAGCAAGGAGTCTTTAAGAAAAGTTGGCTTGATTGACAGAACGTCTCACTACCCAGGAGAATTATCTGGAGGAGAACAACAGAGAGTTGCCCTCGCACGAGCTTTAGTCACTAAACCTAAACTAATCCTGGCGGATGAACCAACAGGAAACTTAGATAAAGACTCGGGCGACATAGTTACAAATTTGCTATTTGAATTAAAAGATGAAGTAGGATCAACCATGGTCATAGTAACCCACTCTGAAGAGTTGGCTAGCAAATGCGATAGAAAGATATTCATCAACGATGGCCAATTAACTAACGAATCTATCTTTAGATAAATTCATCGATGGGATCTAACAATGGAATTTGTAGTAAAAATTGCCAAGAGAGAAATTCGGGGTGGAATAAAAGGTTTCCGCATATTTATGATTTGTCTAGCACTTGGTTCGATGGCACTTGCAGCTATAAGCTCAATGAAAAAATCCATCGACGTGGGCTTAGACGAAAAAGGAATTGAAGTTCTCGGCGGTGATGCATCAATTAAAATAACTTATCGCTTTGCTACTGAACAAGAACTCGATTTCATCAAAATGAACTCTTCGTCATTCACCGAGACAACAGATTTCAGGTCAATGGCTGCAATTCTTAAGGATGATACAGTTTTGGATAGTACATTAATCCAAGTAAAAGGAATTGACGGTAATTACCCGCTTTACGGTAAAATTAAACTGCAGCCAGATATTTCCCTCACTAATGCCCTGGACGAACGTGAAGGCACCTTTGGCGTTATAGTAAGTCAATCCCTACTAACAAGATTAGATCTAGCAATTGGAAACAAAATAAGAATAGGTGATAATTCTTTTGAAATCCGCGCACAATTAATTAAAGAACCTGACGCTGGAAGCAACACATTCTCCTTTGCGCCAAAAGTGCTCGCATATAATTCAGGACTCATTAATAGTGGATTGCTAGGACTAGGAACAATGTTTGACACTGAATACAAATTAGTTTCGCCTGACATCGATATAGAAAGAGTTAAACAGGCTACTAAGAAGCTTTTTAAGGAAAGTGGGATGAGGTGGAGAGACAGCCAAAATGCAACGCCTGGTATCGATAGATTTGTTGATAGATTAACATCTTTTTTGTTATTAATTGGAATGGCAGGTATGGCGATCGGTGGAATTGGGGTAGCTTTGTCAGTTACCGTTTACCTGGAAACGAAAAGCGTAACAATCGCGACCTTTAAAACCTTAGGCGCTAAAGATTCAACGATTTTCAGTGTTTATTTTTTAATTATTATTTTACTTGCAATTGGGGGTTCTACAATTGGTGCTTTACTTGGAGCATTTGTCCCAATTGTGCTTGAACCATTCATTAGTCCAAGATTTCCTATACCCATCACCTTTGGTTTTTACGTCCAACCCATACTTAGTGCGATCTTTTACGGTGTTCTAACGGCTATACTATTCTCCCTATGGCCTCTAGGTCAAATGCTTAAAAATAGTATCGCCAACTTAATAAGAAATTTTACTAATGCAACAAGAGTAACTCCCGATAGAATCTATCAAATACTTACTGGAATGACCTTATTACTAATTGTCCTATCCTTCTCCCTAAGATCACCAAAACCTCTTATATCGATTAGCGTGTTTTGTGGTATAGGAATTTCCCTTATCGCCCTAGTTATAATGGCTCGATGTATAAAAGTCATATGCGCGATACTTGCAGGGCGAAAGATTTTCAAAAAGAGTCTTAAAACACATCTTGCACTCTCATCCCTTGGGGGACCTAATAATGAAATAACACTCACAATGCTGTCTGTTGGATTAGGGCTTATCGTATTGGCGACCATTGGGCAGATAGACAATAATTTGCGAAGCAATATCGATAACGATCTTACTGAACGAGCCCCAACCTTTTTTTTAATCGACATTCAAGACTCACAATTACAACCACTGAAGAACTTAATGCTCGATTCTGGATACGTGTCAGAGTTTTCTACAGCCCCGATGCTTAGAGGAGTAATCTCTCATATAAACGGTATTCCAGCAAAACAGTTTGTAGGAGATCATTGGGCAATACGTGGAGATCGAGGTTTAACTTATTCTAAATCGATTCCTCAAAACAGTACTATCATAGATGGTGATTGGTGGGCATCCGATTATGATGGTGACCCGTTGATCAGTTTTGCACATAATGAAGCATCAGAAATGGGACTATCACTTGGTGATAAAATTACAGTGAATGTTTTGGGTCGAGACTTAACTGGTACAATACAGAACTTTAGAGATGTAAATTTTGCAACAATGCGTATTAATTTTCTCATGGTGTTCAACCCCCATGCACTAGAGTTGGCTCCTCATTCACACATAGGAACAATTTACTCAGACCAGAACTATGAAGCAACTTTATTAAAAAGTATATCACACAATTATCCCAATGTTACAGCAATTTCTATGCACGATACTCTTTCTCAAGTATCTGAAACACTTGCAACGATTACAACAATCTCCAGATGGAGTTCTGTTATCACTATCTTGATAGGCCTGGTTGTTTTAGTCGGTGTAGCGATAGCCACTGAAAAAAAACGTACTTATGAAGCTTGTTTACTAAAAACACTGGGCGCATCCAACACTCAAATATTAACCAGTTTTGCTTTACGCTCGCTCATTATTGGGGCCGGAGCTGGTTTGATGGCTATAACAGTGTCAAATTTAGCTTCTTGGGGCATAATCTCTGGCTTTATGAATTCACGCTTTAGTATTGACCTCATCGATGCATCAATCATCATTTTAGTTGGAATTATAACAAATACGATTGCAGGACTTTTTTTTGCTCAGAGGCCGCTATCTGCCAGTATATCACAAACGCTACGACACAAAGAATAAAAAAAAGATAAAAAAGATAAAAAGAGCTTGAAAAAATTAGCAGTAAGCACGATATACATAAGAGGAATTATTTGTACTTAAAACTAAATAAGGAGAATTCGATGGCTGATTATCAATCTGCTCGAGCTGCAGGCAGAACAGCGGATATTTCAAAAGATGCTGGGTTACAAGCTCATATGACCAAAGTTTATGGTCTAATGGCCGTAGCAATGGTAATAACCGGACTGGTAGCATATGCAGTTGGAACATCCCAAACTATGCTCGCAGCAATCTTTAATACACCGCTCAAGTGGGTTGTAATGTTCGCACCACTCGGTGTTGTGTTTCTGTTTGGAGCTAAAATTAACTCAATGAAATATGAAACCGCGCAACT
>JAQWUC010000069.1 GCA_029242355.1 Paracoccaceae bacterium
GGGCCAGCCTGTAGCTTGGGGTGATTATGATGAAGATGGGCAGGTCGATTTTGTAACCTGGCATTCAACCTGGAATGACAGCACTGGAACCAGCTCTACCAATAGCTTTTACCTTTACGAATATGATGGAGTTATTGCTTAAAAAGAATCTTTTTTTCTACTAGCCTTTTCGGCATGACCAGAAATATTTTTTCTTTTTTCTAAAATTGATAAAATTTCATTAAAATCCGCATTTTTGGACTCGATTAGCACGAGCAAATGAAAAAGGACGTCGGCCGCTTCATTATTAAAACTGTCTAAGTCTTCGTTTAAAGCAGCAATTACTAGTTCAAAAGATTCCTCACCAAATTTTTTGGAGCACTTTTCAATTCCGGAACGAATTAGTGATGCAGTATAGGACTCCTCAGAACTATGCTGTTTTCTCTGTGAAATAGTTTGGCTTAATTTTATTAATATGTCTGTCACGTAAACCTCATTGGAATATTAGCTTTGTGCATGTACTCTTTTGCTTCTTGAATCGTAAATTCTCCAAAGTGAAAAATCGATGCTGCTAAAACTGCTGATGCATGGCCTTCTTTAACTCCGTCAACAAGATGTTGCAACTTGCCAACTCCTCCGGAGGCAATTATTGGGATTTTTACAGCATCTGAAATAGCTCGTGTCAGAGAGAGATTATAGCCATTTTTCGTTCCATCATTGTCCATAGCCGTAAGAAGAATTTCTCCTGCTCCACGGATTTCCATTTCTTTTGCAAAATGAACTGCTTTAATTCCGGTTGGTTTGGTTCCACCATGGGTAAATATTTCCCAATCCCCTTGGTTTGTGGTTTTGGCGTCTATGGCTACGACGATACATTGACTTCCAAAGCGGTTCGCTGCTTCAGAAATAATATCAGGTTTCGCGACAGCTGCGGAGTTAAAACTCACTTTGTCAGCACCTGACATTAAAAGATTGCGAACATCTGTAGTAGTTCTCACTCCGCCACCAACTGTGAGAGGCATAAAACATTTTTCTGCAGTTTGACGCGCTAAGTCGTAAATTGTTTCTCGATTTTCTTGGGTTGCTGTTATATCAAGGAAACAAAGTTCGTCGGCGCCAGCTTTATCATAAGCTAATGCTGCCTTAACCGGGTCACCTGCATCAGTAAGATTAAGAAAATTTATGCCTTTTACTACTCTTCCATTCTTCACATCTAGGCAGGGTATAATACGAATTTTAAGCACCGGTTAAAACCTCAAAATATTAATTGCTTCGTTTATAGTGAAAATTTCGTTATAAATAGCTCTGCCTGATATTACTCCATTTAATTTAGCACTGCTTTGTTTTAAGGTTTTTAAATCATCTAATGATGAAATACCGCCTGAGGCGATAACTGGGATACTGATTGATTTTGCTAGAGTTTCAGTTTGTTCAATGTTGGGGCCATTCATAGCACCATCTCTATCGATGTCAGTATAAATAATATAAGACACGCCAATACCTTCTAATTGTTTCGCTAACTCTAGTGATGTTACCGATGTTGTTTGCGCCCATCCATTAGTTGCTACGTATCCGTTTTTTGCATCGATGCTGACCGCAATTTTATTTGGAAACTCCTTTGTTGCAAGTTTTATTAGCTCTGGGTTGTTTACTGCTGCAGTTCCGAGAATTATCCTGCTTAAGCCTTGATGGATCCAATATTCTATCGTTTTAATCGAACGAATTCCACCACCAATTTGGATAGGGATATTTACTTTATTTAAGATCTTAATTACTGCTTGATGGTTCACCGGTAAACCTTCAAATGCTCCGTTAAGGTCTATTAAATGAAGCCATTCGCACCCAAGTCTTTCAAATATTTTTGCTTGCTCTTCAGGACTGTTATTAAATATGGTTTCTTGTTGCATATTCCCCCTCAATAGGCGAACACATTTTCCGTCCTTAATGTCTATTGCAGGATAAAATATCAATTTTTTCCTTTCGAGCCTTTTACGTAAATCAGGCGAATTAGACTTCTATTTAGGTACTTGACGAGAGAACATATATAGCATCATAATTCGCTTAAAGAAAATGGAAAAATCAAGTGAGGAAACCTATGAAGAGACTATTTTTATCTATATTCGTTTTTGCGTTTAGTTTGTCCCCGGTTTGGTCAGAAGTTGTAACCGGTGTTTTTAAGACTAACCCCTCTGAGGATACTGGTGGCTACTTGCATATAGAATTTGGTGCGTGCCCAGATAATAAGCAATTATCTTGTGGAACCATTAAGGAAGCCATCAAAAAAGATGGATCTAAAAATACAGCATATGAGCATTTAGGTAAGCTAATGGTGTGGAATATGAAAGATGCAGGACAAGGTAAATATAAAGGCGGAAAGATTTGGGACCCTTCAGAAAACAATGAAGATGGATCAAAGAAAATATATAATTCTAAAATGGCTTTGAATGGTAATGTTTTGAGAGTAGATGGGTGCATTCTTTTCTTTTGCAAAGGTCAAGACTGGCAGCAAATAAATTAAGGACGCCATAGCAAGAAATTTTGAATGAATCTCAAACCTACGGCTTGACTCTTCTCGGGATGAAATTGCGTGCCAACCATATTTTCTTTTAGAACGGCCGCAGTGATTTTTTGACCATATTCTGTGTAAGAAAGTCTATCTATCACGTTATCGAGAACTAAATGATATGAATGGATAAAGTATGCATGATCTTCTTCATTAATTCCTTTAAAGAGCTTATGATCACGATCAAATGCTAATGTGTTCCATCCCATATGTGGAACTTTTAACTTAGGATTGGAAGGAGCAATCTTCATAACTGTTCCAGAAATCCAGCCTAGGCCTTTAGTATTAATTTCATTCTCAAGCCCAACTGAGGCCATAAGCTGGTGACCCACGCAAATTCCTAGAAATGGCACTCCATCCTTAATTACGCGCTGTTCCATTGCTTCGATTAACCCCGCTTTTTTTAGAAGGTTTAATTTACAATCGTTAAAAGAACCAACTCCCGGAAGAATAATTCTTTCCGCTTTTAGAATTATTTCAGGATTTGATGAAACGAGCACCTCGCCCTGACCTAGATCGTTTGAAATAAGTTGAAAACTTTTTTGTGCTGAGTGTAGATTCCCCGAATTATAATCTACAATAACAGAATTCAAGTTTAAAGAATCCCTTTGGTTGACGGAATTTCATGCTCTCGCCTGATGTCTTTTTCAATGGCTTGTCTTAGCGATTGGGCAACAGATTTAAATGTGGCTTCTGCTATGTGATGACTATTACTTCCAGCAATTAAGTTAATGTGAAGTGTAATACCAGAATTCAAACAAAAAGCATTAAAAAATTCCTTTACAAGTTCTACATCAAAAAATCCAATTTTTGGTGTGTTGAACGAAAGATTACATTGCAAATGTGCACGTCCTGAAATATCTATTGCAGTTTGGATCAGGGCATCATCCATTGGGAGTAAAAACGAACCGTACCGCCGGATTCCAACCTTACTCTCTAATGCTTTCCTAATTGCAGCACCTAAACTGATTCCTGTGTCTTCGACTGTATGGTGATCGTCTATGTGTAGATCCCCATCGGCATTTATTTCCATGTCAATCAATGCATGTTTTGCCAATTGGTCAAGCATATGATCAAAGAAACCAATTCCAGTACTTATATTTGATTGTCCAGTACCGTCGAGTTCAATTTTTATTGAAATGTTAGTTTCTTTTGTTTTTCTTTCGATCTGTGCTTTGCGCATACGTATTAGTCCTAATTTCTTGTTAATCCTTTATCGTATATCCGTTGTTAATCCATGTTCCAAGAACAATTTACATTTCGATTATATTCCCATTGCACGATTGTTATTAGTTAAAGGAAACCTTAACGAAATTTTAGTAATTGAAATTATGGGACACGAAACGAAGTACTTGCCCACAAGCTCTCCCATAGAACAGGTAACTTAGATTCCTCTACTAGAGGACTATTTTTTTTTGGTTGCCTCATTATAACTGAGTTAATCATATAATCAGTTTTAGGAAGCACTTTGAATGTAGCTTGTCCAAGTTCGCTCGTGAAGGCAGTTTGTCGTGTGATCACCTCATTATTTGCTCGTGAAAAAATTTCAATTTGATTGCCTGCTCTTGGCGAACCTTTATAAAGTAAGTCTATTGTCAACCCATTGATCATATCGTCTGTGTAAGGATTTTCTTTTAAAACTATTTCAATTTCCAGACCAACTTCTTGGTCATTTCCACTACCATTTCCAGAGCTAATTAATGACTTTGCGTGACGACTATATATTTCTTTAAATTGGGTTTTAGGAAAATTTCTCTGAAGGTGCTCCATTCGGGCGTCATTTAAACTTTTATTAATAAGAAATTTTTCGAATAGTGACCAGTCGTTGTAGGTAACTATATTTTTGGTTGTGGAATAGATTATTGTGACAAGGTGATCCCCTTGGGGTGGGATGTTGATTGCTGGTTTATCACCTATTCGACCAAGCAAAGGTGTAATTTCTTTATTTTTAATCTCAAACCTTTTGAAATTTCTTGGATAATATCCGTAAGAAACACCTTTCATCATTTGGCCGACACGAAGGGCTGCAACAATCGGTTCATTGTTTTTTACTAAAAATTTTTCAGGATCAATCCAAAATTCATGAGCGTTTATCACTGTACATGAATAACAGATTATTATTATAACATAGAATATACGGATAAAATTGGATTTCTGCATTGAACTTTAACCTAACAAAATTTGACGTAATAGGCATTCTCGGAGCATATTTAATTCTAAGTTTTCTCTACTTCTTGGGAGCTTTTTTCTTTTCTGTTTGTTATTCTCATGAGGAACAACCCTCGATTTTGGATTTTGAGATCAAGTCTAATCATATTACTATTAAAATTCAAACAGACTTAGAAGTTTTATTGAATGACGAGTTCAATAATCGTGATTCATCTAAAATAGATCTAGCTGATGAAATGGGGCGGCCCTTTGCTAAAAATATAGTAGCTGATGAAATATTTGACCTTGTATCACAAAAATGGAGATCAATTAGCGATTTATTTGTATTTAATGTGGATAATGAACGGTTAGAACTCAAGTTGTTGAATGTATCTGCTGAGCCATTAAACTTTGAAAATGAATCAACAATTGTTGATCTTAAGATAGAAGCACAAATTCCTAATGGATCAGAATATTTTACTCTTGGTTGGAATAAAAAGCTGGGAGATTTAATAGTTAGGCAGCAAGGTGAGGGAGAAAATTTATATTCGGGGTATTTATTTAATGGAACTATTAGTCCTAAAATTTATCTGGCAAAAGGAAAACTATTATTGAGCAATGCTCAATTCGTTAATTATGTGATCTCTGGTGTATATCACATTGTCCCTTTAGGCTATGATCACATTTTATTTATTATTGGTTTATATCTTTTTTCTCACCAACTGAGCAAACTTGTTTTACAAGTCAGCGTATTTACTGGGTCTCATTCGATAAGCTTGGTCTTAGCATCGCTTGGCCTAATAAATATTCCCAGTTCTATTGTTGAACCTATCATTGCTGCCTCAATAATTTATATCGGGTTAGAAAACTATTTCGTGACGGAAAAAACCTCTTATAGAATTTTTTTAATATTTGGTTTCGGAATTCTTCATGGTCTTGGATTTGCAAGTGTTTTGGATTCTTTAAATCTTACAAAAGATGGTATTATTTTTCCTTTATTAGGATTTAATATTGGATTAGAAATTGGACAAATCCTCATCTTAATTTTGTGTTTTGTTACTTTTGGTTATTGGTTTAAAGCTAAGACATGGTATCAAGCCAGGATAGTTCGTCCATTATCAGGAGTTCTAGTTTTGGTGGGCTCTTTTTGGTTTATTTCTCGGATAATATAATTGCCTTAACTGATACACAAGAAAAAAAATATTACTCTGAATTATCAGCCCATCGCTATGTATAAAATGCAATTCGGAAATGCATAACTACCAACAATTGCACAAAATGCAATTTGGGAATGCAAAAATAGCTGTTGTTTGAGAAGTGGCATATTTTATTTAATACACATGAAACAAATAATCTAATGAGGTAAAAATGGCATATGTTCAATCCCAAATTAAGACTAAAGATTCTTTGGTCCAAAAACTAGAAAATGCAGTTCGAGTGGTATTAGTAAAATACAAAAAGTATAGACTTTATTTAACGACGATATCAGAATTGAGTGCGCTCACTAATAGGGAGTTATCTGATCTCGGGTTAAGTCGATCAATGATTAAAAGTGTTTCTTTCTCCGCAGTCTATGAACGTTGTGATCCTAGGAAATACTTAGTATGAGTTGCTATTGCAATTGTCCAAAATTATTACTCTAAAGCTAATAACAAACTTTTAGTTTCATTGACCGCAATTGCGTCATGTTCAATCAATTATTTTGAAATCATAGGTTCCATCAGAAGTGCTGCCGAACTGACTAGGATGGGCTATGATAAAGAGGCAAAGTGTTTATTGGTATACGCAAACAGAAAAAGACTTAATACCAAGTAAAGATTAGTGCTTATGGCATTTTATCTTTGCTTAGTAGATAATTTGACTTAACTTTCTTATCGCCTGATTTTTCAAAAGTCACATTAGTTGTATCTAAGTCTATACTTGTAATTTGACCGTAACCAAACTTTTGATGAAATACCCTCTCTCCAACTTCTAAGTTGTGATCCATGATTTGGGGAGAGCCAAATTTTGTGTGTCTTGGTGAATTATTTGATTGTAGTTGGGCCTTCATTCTTTGCCAACCTGGAGAGTTATAATTTATTTTTTTTAGTATGTTCGATTCCTCTCCAGGGCGAGTGGAATTCGGATCTAATTGATTATCCTCTCTTGAACCGAAGATAGGGGTGGCGACTCCAAAGTTTCCACCATAGAGTGCAGGAGAAGTTATAACTTCCACATCATGCTTAGAAAGGTCATCTATAAAACGTGAAGGGATAGCACTTTGCCATTGGTTATAAATACGTCGATTAGAGGCAAAGCTGATAGTGCAGTGCTCCTCAGAACGCGTTATTCCAACATAGGCTAATCGACGTTCTTCTTCGAGCCCTTTTGTTCCCATTTCATCAAGCGACCTTTGGGACGGAAACAACCCATCTTCCCATCCAGGTAAGAATACAGTTGTAAATTCAAGACCTTTTGAAGCATGAAGCGTCATTATAGATATTTTCTCAGAGCCTTCCTCTGTATCATTTTCCATCATCAGAGAAATGTGCTCAAGAAAACTTTGTATGTTTTCGAATTCTTCAAGTGCTTTTACTAACT
>JAQWUC010000070.1 GCA_029242355.1 Paracoccaceae bacterium
TTTTACCACGCCTAAACCAACCTAATTTTATTAATCCACATTTATATTACTAGATAATTTTAGGTTTCCCAACCCTCTAATCAAAACTCCTCCCAAATGAATCTACCGAACCAACTCTCAAGATCCAAGACCCGCCCCTGCGTGATCAGGGGGTACCCCTTTACGTTCGACCCCATCAACCATTCCCATCTGGCTCAGTAACCCCTGATCTTGGATAACCACAGATCTCCACAACAAGTGCTTCTCGATTGATATGGCATTAAACAGGACTAAAGTTGAAATTAGATATGAGTTTCAAGGCTTATATGAGCACGAAATAGGGGTAGATTAAGGGTCAAACAGGGGTGTTTTGTAACCCATTTGCAACCCATACTGATCACAATAGCATCAATATATCTGCTAAGTTATTGATTTATATGGTGCCCTCACACAGAAACACCAGCGTTTGTTAGCCTTAGATTTCCTTAGAAGTTTATAAAGTATTCTGAGGATAGCAACAGAAAATGTCTGAACATCTGTCCTACCCAGAAATAATAGATTGGGGCTAACGGACTACGCTAATTCTTATTCATACCCGAATATTTCATAATTTGTGAGCAACACTCTATAGCTTAGGTAACTTGTCAATAAGTCTTTGAACAACTTGTAAACCGAAATCTGTGCAAATCGTAGATGGCAAGACAGGGTATCCCTCTGATACTTTTAATCGCCTGGCTAGTGCTATTTTCCCATAACTTACAAGATGATCTATACTGTCCTCAAGAAATAACATTAATGGTAATATTTCTCGATAAAGTCTCTCGGCTTCTTGCTCCTCATTTATCCTCATACTGTTATACACTTGTAAAAGTAAGTCAAAACTTTCACCCCCTGGGATAACCCCAGCAGCACCAGCACGTAAAATATCTGGTAGCTCACAACCACCGACACCATTAAAAATATCTATTTCGCCGTCCGTTTCATCAAATAGTTTTTTTACGTCACAGCTACCAAATTCAGTTTTAATCAATTTGAAGTTACTGTGCCTTTTAAAAAGCTTTTTAATACCAGCGTTTGATAACCCAAACCCTAAGTATTGTGGTGCATTTTGAATTCCAACGTGTGCATCGACTTTATCGATAACCGCACTAAAAAAGTCTACCAATTGGTCTTCAGATGAATCAGGAACCGGGGGAGGTTGAAGAATAAACCAATCAGCTCCACACTCTTTTGCTGTTTTGATAAAATTAATTTGCCCAGAAACACTATTCTCACTAATTGTTACACTTAAGGGAACACGCTTTTGGTTGGTATCACAAACACATTCCAGCAACTTTAATTTATTTTTGTATGACAGTTTATTTACTTCAGAGGCTAATCCTAAAACAGCAAGACCTTGAATGTTGTGATCGATCATACAATTTACGGACGCTCTTATTGGCTCCTCAAATATTTCGCCACTTTTATCAAAATAACAATATATCATTGGATAAACTCCGTGATAACCAGAAACAGATTTATACAATTTTATCTCCAATTTTCAATTTTCTTTTAATAAAGTTACCCTGTTAATACTAACAGATTACTTGAAACGCGCTCATTTATTTAGGTTACTTTATAAAATTTTACAAGGACATCGCTCTATTATACATTAGAGACACTTTTTTCAGAGGTTGCAAGTAATTTGATAGTTTTAAATTGTCTTATTAAGCAACATCTTTACCTGTCCAAAGCATACCTTATAAGCACATATAATCAACGATTTTAAACAAATTCAACAGTCAACAAGTTCCTTATACTGCCTTTAAACTAAAGTTAATTTTTTTGACTCCGAGTCCACTATTATCGTCAGCTAACGAGAATAATTTTTCAATATAAAGTATTAAGTAATCCTTATCAAAATTCATAAGGCCAATGTAATACAATTTTTCAAGAGTACGTATAGACGTAACTTTATCATCTAATGAGAGTGTTTTAGAAAACGTCCCTTCCTCGCTCCAGTTAAAGCACCATCAAGCCAAGATAAACTTCCGTTGACAAATACTGCGTCAATCCCACAAGATATTTTTTTGGGATTACTGTAGGTTGCAAGATCAAGAATTTTTTTTTCATCAAAAATCACCAAATCAGCAAAATTCCCTTTTCGGATAAAACCACGATCAGATATTCGAAAATAAGACGCTGTGAGACCAGTCATCTTATGAATGGCAGTTTCCAAACTAAAGAGCCCCTCTTCTCTACAGTAATGACCTAAAACTCTTGGAAAAGTACCCCATAATCTTGGGTGAGGATTTATATCATTAGGCAGGCCGTCTGACCCAATCATAGAAGTTGGGTCTAACAGAATTCTACGAACATCTTCCTCATCCATACTAAAGTAAACACCACCGCCAGGCTTTAACTTTTCGACTGCTTCTTTTTGAGATACCTCCCAGTCATCAGCAATATCGCTTAAATCACGACCAACCATCTCAGGGTGCGGCTCAGACCAACTGATGAAAATTCGAATTCGTTCATCAACATACTCCGGTTCCAAAATCGTAGAACCGGCATTATAAGGATAAACATCGGTTGCTACATCTTGAGACTTTTGTGCAGAGTGAATCAAAGCTAAGGTTTCTGCACTTCGACCCCAGACATCTGGACTTGCACATTTGTGATGAGAAATTAGAACTCGCACTTGTGCAATCTTTGCTGTCTCAAAAGTTTCATCCATAGATTTAAAAATTTTAGTTTGTTCGTCCCTCATATGAGTTGCATAAATTCCTTTATACGGAGATATTACCTCTGCCAGAGCTATAATTTCACTCTCATCTGCCGCGCGACTCGGCCTGTAATAAGTTCCCGTACTGAAACCAATAGCTCCTTCCTTCATACCAATTTGTAGTAATTCTTGCATAATTTTCAGTTCAGTCTTATTTGCCGGCCGTGTTAAATCTTTAACAGCAGCAATTCTTAAGGTATTATGACCGATTAGCATCGCAGTATTAATTGTTGGCTTTGCATGCTCAAAGGCTAACATATATTGAGAAAGAGACTCAAATGTGAAATCAGATTTAGGTCCCAATATATTAAGTGGAGGTGGTAAGTTTCCTTTAGGAATTAAAGGGACAAGGCTTATTCCACAATTTCCAGAAATCACTGTGGTCACTCCCTGACTAATTTTTGGTATCATTTCGGGAGCTTTTAGCAAGGCATTATCATCGTGGGTGTGAGAATCTATAAAACCGGGCGAAATAATCTTTCCTGTTGCATTTATGGTTATGGCATTTGAGTCATTTAAAGCTCCCGGTTCAGCAATCTCTGCAATTTTATCTCCACAAATACCTATATCTAATTTCTTACGAGGTGCTAAAGAGCCATCCACTACTTCGCCACCAATTATAATTGTATCAAAATATTTCGTTTTTTTTTCGTGCAAAGTTTCAATCTCTGACATGAAGACCTCTAATTTACCAATTCAATTATACCTCAGTCTAATATTACACTTAAATATTCTCGTTGGCTAATTTTAAAATTTTGAAATTAAAATTTCTCAAATACCCTTTATGAAACTCTTTAAGTTAGGGAAACTAGAGCGTAGTTGGATAATAATCATAAATAAACGGTCAAACTTTTGTTAAAAAGATAAAAGTACTGTCCTAATTCATTTACTCAATGATAATTCACCTGCAAAATGACACGCAACGCTTTGTCCATCATTTAACGTTCTAAATTCTGGTGCATGCGAGCAAATCGGTTGTGCAAATTTACATCGCTTTATAAAAGCACAAGAAGATGACATTTTACCAGTTCGAGACTCTTGTAATCCCGGAATCGAATTGAACACTTTTTTAGGTTTTGATGGATCTGGAGTAGCCGCTAACAAAGCTGCAGTGTAGGGGTGTGCGGGCTTCGTAAAAAGAGTTTTAACATCAGCCGTTTCAATAATACGACCACCATACATTACATTTACAATCTCACAGAATTGAGCAACAACCCCCATATCATGAGTAATCATTAATACTGCAATTTTATTTTCAACGCTTAATTTTTTTAAAATTTGCAATACTTTATCCTGAGCTGTTACATCAAGCGCAGAAGTCGGTTCATCCGCAACAATCAGTTTCGGTTCACAGAGAATGGCCATTGCAACCATTACTCTTTGACATTGGCCGCCCGATAATTCGTGAGGATACCTTTGAATTAGCTCTTCCACGCCGGGTAGATCTACGCTTTTAAGAGCTGATAAGATTTTTATTTTTGAGTCTGATCTGCTATAGTTACGATGAGCCATTAAAACACGCCTTAGCTGAGCTCCAACGGTAAAACTGGGGTTTAGTGAGTGCATTGGGTTTTGAAATACCATAGAAACTGTTTCACCACGAAATTTACCGATGCTTTTTTCAGGTAATTTTAAAATATCGGTTCCATCAAGTTCAATGCAACTATTTGTGCCGTAAATTGTTGTCCTGTGGTCATCTAATTTTAAGATTGAGCGAGCCATTACAGATTTGCCTGAACCCGACTCACCAATCAGTCCATTTCTTTGTCCAGCCTTTACATTTAACGAAGCATGCACAACAGCGTTTATATTAGTGTTTTCAGACTTAAAAGTTATTGAAAGATTTTTTATAGAAATAATATTTGTTATAATGACCTCCTTAAATTAATGAACTTCAGTATGATGACAGGATACAAACTGGTTCTTTTTTACTTGTTTAAGTGCTGGAGTTTCGATCAGGCAACGATCATGAACTTGATTACAACGAGTTCGAAAGAAACATCCCGATGGGGGGTTCTGCGGATCAGGAATTTCACCAAATAATGGCGTTTTAATTCGGGCAGCCTCTCGACTAGGTTCTGGAATTGGCGCAGCATTTATCAAGGCTTGCGTATATGGATGCTTGGGATCAGAAAAAATTATGTCAGAAGAACCAATTTCAACTATTCGTCCCAAGTACATAACTAAAATCCGATCGGCAATATTTCTTACCAACCCAAGATCATGAGAGATAAAAACCAATGAAAGGTCTTGATTGAGTTTCAAGTCTTTTAACAAGGAAATTATTTGCGCTTGTGTCGACACATCTAATGCAGAAGTTATTTCATCACAAATTATTAATTGAGGTTGAACTGCTAGAGCACGAGCAATACAAATGCGTTGGAGTTGTCCACCTGAAAAAGCATTTGGATACCGCTCCGCCATATTGGAATTTAACCCGACTTGGTCGAGCAATGAAAGTACTTTTGAAGTAACATCATTTTTAGAACACAGGTTATGAGTGATAATTGGTTCTGCTAATGATTGACCAATCGTTCGTCTTGGATTCAGGCTTGTAAAAGGATCTTGGAAAATTATTTGAAGTTGGCGACGTAACCTCATCCAATCTTTTGTTCCACTCAATGGCAATGCAATTTCTTTGTAAAAAATCTCACCACTGCTGAGTGTTTGCAATCCAATCATTGCATTTCCCAACGTCGACTTACCCGAACCAGACTCACCAACAATTCCAAAAGTCTCTGAATTGAAAATTTGCAAACTAACATTATCTATCGCTTTAATCGTCTGTGAGCGTCCAAAAAACATTTTATTGAAGATTACACTAATCTTTTTGATATCTAGTATAATCTCACTCATTTTAACCTTCTCAATGGGTTTACTGCTGCACCTGCCAAATCCCCAGAAAAAACAAGAACAGCTGCAGCTAAAGTAGTCACTCCACCAACAGCGAGGGGATACCATGGTGCAGCAACGTAATAATTTTTTGACACTAATAATAGGGAGCCCCAAGAAATCTGGGGTGGCTGGATTCCTAATCCGATAAAACTTAGTCCTGCCTCAATTAAAACTGCTATAGCCATCAACTGGGGAACAATTACCATTAACGGACCAATCGTATTTGGCAATATATGCAAGAATAAAATTTTCACTGTTTTCACACCCATTGCCTCAGCCGATCGAACATAACCTAAAGATGAAATAATTTGAGTCTGGCCGCGGATTAATCTGAAAATTCTCGGTATAAAAGCAAAGGCTAAAACCCCAACTAAAGTTAAGACCGATGCACCTAAGCTTGCTACGATTAAAACTGCAAACAGAATAATTGGAAAGCTTAGAATAGAGTCCGCAATAACAGTAAGAATCCAATCAATTTTTCCACCAAAATATCCCGCCACAAGACCACAGGGAATACCAAAGATGCTTGCCAAAGCAACGCTTCCTAAACAGACCATAAGCTCTAAACGAGTACCATAAATTATACGAGCCAAAACATCAGTGCCTAACTCATCACATCCAAAGGGATGTGACCAACTTGGTTTCTGCAGTAAAGCCGTAACATCTATTTCATCTGGATGGTATGGTGTTAAAAATTGAGGGAAAATTGCAGAAATCAATGTCAACAAACCAAGAGTTGAAAAGATAATAATAGGTAATTTCATTAATTTTATAGTCATATTTTAGATCGCGGATTAAGAAGTTTGTAAACAAATTCTGCCAAAATATTTAAGAGAATCACTACCACTGTTATTGAAAGAACGGTACCTTGAACAACTGGATAGTCACGGCCTAAAACAGCATTTAACAAAAGACGTCCAAGCCCTGGCAGACCAAAAACTTCTTCAACGATGACGGCCCCGCCAATAAGCGTTCCTACTTCGACACCAACAATTATTATCATTGGCGTCAAGGAGTTCCTTGCAACAAATTGAAATAGTATTCTTTTGGAACTTATACCCATGGCACGTGAGACCCTTATGTAATCTTGCTCCAAAGTGTCGGCAGTCTCTGTATATACAAATCGTGTAAGTGTTCCAATCAAGTAAAGTGCGAGAGTCACAACAGGTAACATCATATGAGAAAAATACCCAATCGGATCAACAAAAAGCTTGATATATCCACTAGGCGGTAACAACCCCAAACGAATAGAAAAAAAATTCACGAGTAAAAGACCTACCCAAAATGACGGTGTTGCCATAGCTAGTGTTGCTAAGGTTCTGACTGATCGGTCATATGGACGCTCTCGTTTTTGAGCCGCCGTTAATCCTAGATATATTGAGATAGGAATAGCGAGTAGCATTGATAGTAATATTAAACTTATTGTTACAGGCGCCGCTGTCTTAACAAGTTCAGAGACGCGTCTTTCTGATCGATTAGATTTTCCAAGATCAGCGGTCACAATATCAGACAAGTAAATTCCATACTGGATGATGATAGGACGGTTCAACCCATAGCGCTCTCTTATGTCAGCTAAACGCTCAGCCGTATCTTGTCGTCCTGCAGTGGGACCCAGTAGTAATAGTGCTGGGTCCCCTGGTGTTAGCCTAAGCGAAACAAAAACAACCGTTACCACAACCCAAAGAATTACCAAAAAACGAAAATATGGCGCGAGCTTTCTCATAACAACTGTTTTGAAAAAACACCTTTAATTCGATTTTGATGACTGTGCGTAGAGTGGCCATCCTAATGGGTTTAATTCTAACCCATTGATCGATTTATTTGCAATTGAGGCAATTGGCCTTGATTGCACTGCCATTACAGGTAAATCTTTTACCATTATTTCTTGTAACTCTGCATAAATTTGTTTTCGTTTCATATTATCAGAAGTTTCTATTCCTTCCTTTACAAGATCTATCACTTTTTGGTTTTGATATTCACCTGACAAGTGAGGGCGCAGAATAACATCAAAGAATGAATGGGGATCCGGTGATACTCCGAAGAAGTTCCATGTCATGTCATAATTACGGCTCACATATCTATCTAACCAAACTGAAAGTTCAGAAACTACAACGTTAAGCTTAATTCCAATTTTTGACAAAGAGGCCTGCCAGACACGCCCCATTTGTTCTGCCTCTGGGAAGCCCGCTAGCACTTCAAGACCAATCTCAATTCCCTCTGGTGCACCCGATAACTCAAATTCTTCTCGTGCTTTCTCAAGGTTATAAGGATAGCCTCCAAGTTCAGTGTAGACAAATGAACTTGTAGGAAGAGGGCTTGCTTCAGATTGCCCCTGACCACCATAAGCCACACTTTTTATTGTTTCCCTATCAAACCCATGAGCTAAGGCCCGCCGCAAGTGCACGTTTGCCAAGGTTCCTTTTGTACCCATCATTTCTATATACACTATAGAATTAGATCCGCTCGGTCGAATAACTTGTGCTTTACTTGTATCCACCTGGGCAATCACAGCCGTGGAAGGCTCAGCCACAATATCAATTGCACCAGCATACAGATTAGTCATAGCAACTTGAGGGTCAGGTATAGGCTTAAAAATCAATCTACTAAAAGCCGGCTTTTCTCCCCAGTATTTATCGTTCCTGCTCAAAATTATGCTATCATTTGGTGTCCAGCTTTCAAACAAAAATGGTCCAGATCCCACTGGAGCTGAGACTGCATTCTCAAAACTACTAGGTGCAATGATAGCAACATTTGTTAATGCAGTTAAGAACGGCGCGTAGGATGATTTAAGGGTCAATTTTACCGTATTATTTGTAGGGGCCTCAAATTTCTCAACAGATTGTAATGGTCCACCAAATACACCCCCAAGTTCGGCTGATCTTTTCAATGAAGAAATAACAGCATTTGCGTTCACAGGACTGCCATCATGAAAAGAAGCTCCATCAACGAGATCAAACTTAAAAATTCTAGCGTCCGAGCTTATATTATAGGACTTTGCAAGCCTTGGAACAATATTCAGCTGCGAGTCGTATCCGACTAACGAATCAAAAATGGTTGTTGCGAAGGCAGCCTGAAAAGAAATTAGTTGGTTTGTTGCTGGGTCAAAATTGTCAATGTCACCGGACAATCCGACAGTAATGGTTTGGGTGTCGGCAATTGCACTGATGGGAGCAATCGTTAAACTTGCGGCTACGGTGCCAGTCAATAGAAAAGATTTTATTTTATCAATAAACATTAATTAACTTCCTCCTAATATTTTAAAACTAAAAATAAATTATTTATCAAATACTGAAGAACTATTTAAAAAATTAATACTGAAGCTTGTTTAAAGCCTTCAGCTGGTTGGTTGAAAGTATATGGAATTAAGTTCCACGAAAGATAATAGCCTAAATCGCAATTCCTGATTAGGTCAAGCAATTTCTAGATGTTTTCAATTGACAGGAACCTCAGCTCTTGTTTTATTAATTTATTAAGACCAATTAATACTGAGTTTTTCAAATTAGAGGTTAATACATTGATCGATATTCATACTCATATGTTACGACCAACAGACTGGGGTGACGAATATAAAAATAACTGGAATCGTGGCTATGGATCGGATTGGCCAGAGCCTAAACCTGAAATTTTTGATGCTGCGATGAAGGAAGCAAATATAAAATCTGCGGTGGTTTTTGGTATTCGTGCAACCCATGCAGGTGTTTTTACACCAACAAAATCAGTGGTAGATTTTTGCAAACTGCTGGAAACTCCAACTACCGTTTTCATGGCTTTGGATTTAAATGATGCTGATTTAATGGATCAACTGGAGGAGGGAATAGAGCTTGGTGCTAAAGGAATAAAACTATACCCCGTAATGGCGGCATTTGATCCTGCTGACGAAAAATTCAATCCGCTTTACGAAGTTGCTGAGACAAAAAAGTTACCTATACTCTGGCACATGGGAGCCACTCTATCTACCCCTGGAGATCTCGCTTTCACCAATCCACTAATTCTTGATAAAGTAGCACGACGCTTTCCCAGTTTAATCCAAATAATTGCTCATATGGGGCACCCATGGCAACGTGATGCTGTGCAAGTAGTTCGAAAAAATCGTAATGTGTTCTGTGACATTTCAGGTTTTTGGACAAGACCAATGGACGGATACCTTGCTTTGCTGAATGCCCAAGAATGGGGCGTTATTGATAAACTGTTGTTTGGATCAGATTTCCCCCTATGGACACCTAAGGAAACGATAAAGGGTTTATATAAACTTACTGAAATTGGTAGCAAAGGTTTCCCAAGAGTTGAAAAAGCAACAATCGAGCAAATTTTGAAAAATGACTCGGGACATTTGTTAGGCTTGTAGGGTAGAGAAATTTAACAAAATGGGTTGAGATAATGTTTACAATATTCAAACTTTCAAATTAAAAATGTGTGAAAATTCGGTAAATACGTTTCAAGTGGAGGTTTTTTAAACAAATGAGCTTAAATGTTTCTATTATTGGTGCAGGATGGATGGGTAGAACACACGCACTAGCAGTCGATACAGTAGGAGATAATATAAATAAAGTAATAGACCCAGATCTAAAAAAAGCGGAAACACTATCCAATAAATATGGATGCACTTGCGATAGTAGATTAGAAGCTGCAAGAAATTCTGACGTTGCTATAATAACTAGCCCAAGCCACCTCCATCTAGAGCAAAGTGAGAAACTTTTAAATATGGGTCTTGCCGTTTTAGTTGAAAAACCTCATCGGCTTCCAAAACAGCCTTCAAAGAATTTAAGCAATATATTAAAAATTAAGTGTGGGTTCATTCAAGTTGGAATGACTTCACGATTTAACCCCGGTTTACAAGCAATAACAGCAGCAGTAAAAAATGGTGCTCTCGGAGAGATCCTATCTTACAGCGATAGATACTACTTTCAACTAAAAGATGGAATGTTATCAGATTGGTACTTTCAAGCCCCTTCAGCAGGCGGAGGCGTTTTATTAACTAATGGTGTACATTTAATTGATAGGTGTCAGTGGGTTCTTGATATAAATCTTAACGTTACCTCGAGTAAATGTACAAAAATTTTTAAAACTCACTCTCAAGAAGACTTTGCATCCGTACAGGGAACCGCAGGCAAGACACATGTGCACTTATCGCTTTTATGGACTCCTACAGAAACTCCGCAATCAGAACTTGTTATAATTGGAACGAAGGGAACAGCGGAATTTAGCGAGCATGGA
Organism: Paracoccaceae bacterium; assembly: GCA_029242355.1. Classification (GTDB taxonomy): domain Bacteria; phylum Pseudomonadota; class Alphaproteobacteria; order Rhodobacterales; family Rhodobacteraceae; genus JAYZEV01. The sequence continues at coordinate 10,853 of JAQWUC010000070.1, forward strand.
TGGAAAATTTCTACTTTTGATTTCGAACAATCTGGTCCTGCAATATCTCAAGAAAAACAGTTTGAAACTCAATGGATAAATTTTAGAGGGAAATTACTCGGTGAAATACCATTGAGCACCAAAGACCCTGACTTTCATGTACTTGAGAAAACATTAAAACAGATTGAGAATATTTACGATAACGAGGATACAAAATGACAGAGCTTGTGATGTTCGCATATCCCTGGGATATTTTGGAACAAGGGGTAGAAAGTTTTTTCGATGAGATGGCTGCTTTAGGAGTTAATAGAATTAGCGTTGCTACTTGCTACCACTCAGCAGACCTAATAGTTCCCAATAGACTTAAAAATGTAGCCACTTCAGCCGAAGCGAATGTAGCCCACCTTCCTCTAAATGATGACATATTTTCTGATTTATCTATACCAAAGGGTAGCTTGGTAAAAAATTATCCATCGCTTTTTCCCGAGATTCATAAGGCTGCTCGAAAGCACGGCATTGGTCTAACGGCCTGGACTATAGCTTTTCATAACTCTGACTTGGCTAAAAGGAATCCTGACTCTGCAATTGAAAATTGTTTTGGAGATAGGTTCTCTCACGGTCTATGTGCAACGAATCCTAAGTCACAGGCGTATGCCAAGCAAATGGTTAATGCAATTTGTCAAACAAACTTCTTTGACACTGTGATGGTCGAAAGTTTATCATTTCTTCTGTATGGACACGGACATCCTCACGAGCTTTGGGCGGCGCGGTTAGATCCATTTACGCGAGTTTTATTGTCATTATGTTTTTGTGAAAGTTGCCTAAAGGAAGGTAAAACAAAAAATATCGATGGTATACAATTAAAAGCAAGGGTCGCCAGAGAACTAAATAGAACTTGGAATAGTAATGTTTCAATAGAACGCGGAGAAGATGACGGAAAGGAACTTGCATCAAGGTTAGTGCACGATCATGAATTTACTGAGTGGGTACGGATGCGTTGCAATGTTGTAAATAAATTGGCCTCTGAAATAACAACCATAGTTCATAACTATGGATTTGAATTTGAAATTAGTGCCGCAGTATGGGGGCGTCCTTCGTCAATGAATTGGGCAGAGGGGGTTGATATTAAAGCCAGCGCCCAAATTGCAGATAGGTTCGTTCTGGAGAGTTACTACCCCGAAATCTCAGAAGTCGCTAGAGAACTAGATCACGTCTCGAGCTTGGCTCAGGGTGAAAAATTAATGTTTGTTCAAACCCTTTGGCCAGAGCATAACAATTCCATTGACACGTTAATTAAAAAAATTGAAATGGCAAGGGCAATGGATATTAAGTGGATTGGACTTTACAATTATTCAATGGCTACCAAGCCGCTATTATCATGGATTAAAGCAGTCTCAAGAAAATTAAAGGATTAGTATTGTTACAAACTTTGTTTAAAACCAAAATTACCCCAGCATTAGTTATCTATGAGTCGATTCTAAAAAGTAACATTGAACGAGCAGCAAGTAGTATCACTAAGGATCGTGGGATAAAACTTCGGCCGCATTTTAAAACCTCCAAGATATTAGAAGTTGCAACACTCCAAAAAGAATATGGTGCTGTAGGTTTTACATGCGCTACTGTTGAAGAGTTACAAGCGCTTTGTGGAAGAGGCTTTTTAGACCTGTTTTTTGCTAACCAGCCAATTGGATATTCGAAAATTAAAAAGATAATAGAGATTGCAACTCAGTGCGATTTGAAGATTGCGTTGGACTCCATGGAAGCAGCGATACCAGTATCAGAAGCTGCCATCCAAGCCGGCATCAAAATTCCATATCTTATTGAGATTGATACAGGTTTAGGTAGAGCCGGAGTTGTTCCATCAGAGGCATTTCAACTTGCTAAAAATATTAAAGAGCTTCCAGGTCTTATTTTAAATGGCATATTTGGTCATGAAGGACACTTGTATCTTACACGCGATATTGAAGAGAGGAAAAAAAAAGGAAGAGAAATAGGTGAAATGACCGTAAATGCAGCGGAAAAAATTCGAAAAATGGGGATAGAATGCGACACCGTTTCAGTTGGCTCAACACCAGGATTAATATCAGCTCCTTTTGTTAAAGGAGTAACGGAGGCACGCCCTGGTACATATGTCTTCAATGATGAAAATCAAAACTACTTAGGTGTTTCCAAACCTGACAGCTGCGCAGTCCAAGTGGTCTCAAGAGTAATTAGCCGACCTAAATCAAAAGTTGCTATAATTGATGCTGGGCTTAAAGCTATGAGTTCGGACCGCTCTTTACAAAATAAAGGTTATGGAAGTATACAGGGGAGAAATGATAAGATTAACTTTTACACAGCATTCGAAGAACATGGAGTTTTGACTGGTGACGGAGTAGAACCATTGGAAGTTGGAGATTTGGTTGGCATTATTCCAAATCATGCCTGCGGCACAGTAAATATGTGGTCAAAAGCGCTAGTCGTAAGAAATAATCGTATTACCGCCGAATGGAGTATAACTGCTCGACATTAAAATTTCTTAAGGACAGATTATGATAAAAAAACAAGTTATATCTGAATATGCTGCTCCCCCCGTGGGCCCTTACTCGCAAGGAGTTAAAGTAGGAAATCTTCTCTTCGTGTCTGGTCAAGGACCTTTTGATAAAGAGGGTAGCCGAGTTGGATCAACTTTTGAAGAACAAGTTCAGCAAACATATGATAACATTGAAGCAATCGCTAAAGCTGCCGGAACTGAAATGAAAAATATGGTAAAATTAGGTGTTTTCCTTTCTGATATGGATAACTTTTCTATCTTTAATAAAATTTCTGTGGAAAGATTAACAGAACCTTATCCTACACGGGTGACTATACCCGCTACGCTCAGAGGTTTTGATATCGAACTAGATGCAATCTTCGTTTTAGAGGTTGAGTGACTTCGAAATTAGAAGAATCGGCTTAACGTTGTATCAGGATTTTGAAGACAAATCATGACTATGTCACCAAATACAGGTGATACAACTAATGTGAATATGATGATGAATGAGGTTAGAAGTTGTTTCATTTTAGTCCTATTTCAACAAATCTATATTCAAAATTATTCCTGTTAATAACGTTGTGGTTCACCCCTTTTTTTCTAAAATAACTAATTCCTTTTGATAATTTAGAAACCGACTCAGAACCATCTTCATTAATGATAGTTAATTCTCCAT
>JAQWUC010000071.1 GCA_029242355.1 Paracoccaceae bacterium
GAAGACTCGATTTAATTGTCATATTCCATGTTGAAAATCAGTTTAAGGCCTTACCTTCAAATTTCTAATTAATCGCTTTTTATGATCCCATAATCGCTTTTACTTCAAGAAACTCTTCTAATCCCCATTCAGCTTTTTCACGGCCATTCCCTGATTTTTTGAAGCCTCCAAAGGGGGCATCAGAACCGCCACTAGCGTAATTGAGGTGAATTTGACCTGCATTTAAATTACGAGCAAAATACATTAGTTTATCATTATCCTTTCCAGTGACATATGCTGCGAGTCCATATTCGCTATCGTTAGCAATCGATACTGCTTCTTCGTCTGTTTCATAAGGGATTATGGATAGAACAGGACCAAATATTTCTTCTTGGGCAATTTCCATATCATTAGACACATTTCCAAAGATTGTGGGCTTAACAAAATATCCTTTTTCAAGGCCGTCGGGCTTTCCAATTCCACCTGTTACAAGCGTTGCGCCACTTTGTAGTCCTGATTTTAAAAGTTCTTGAACTTTGTTAAATTGAGTTTCGCTCACTAATGGTCCAATATCAGTGCTTTGTAATTTTGGATCTCCAGTTGTCATAGAAGCTACTGCTGATTTTGCTATTTCTAATGCTTCATCATGTCGATTAGCTGGTACGAGCATTCGAGTTGGGGCATTACAAGACTGCCCCGTGTTGGACATACAACCGGAAACTCCTCTTGTTACTGACTCGGTAAATGTAGCATCATCTATGATTATATTAGGCGATTTACCTCCAAGTTCTTGGCTCACCCTTTTTACTGTTTTTGCAGATGCAGTGGCGACAGCAATACCGCCTCGAGTTGAGCCAGTAAATGACATCATATCTATCCCTTTGTGATTTGACATTGCTTCGCCAACAATTGGGCCGTAACCATGCACCATATTATATATGCCTGCTGGAGCTCCTGCCTCATGAATTATTTCTGAAATAATAATTGCTGATAGTGGGGCTATTTCACTTGGTTTTAAAACGGCTGTACAACCAGCTGCGATACATGGAGCCAATTTTGAAACAACTTGATTTATTGGCCAATTCCATGGCGTTATTAAGCCACAAACACCTATTGGTTCTTTTCTGATGATGATGTTGTTATGAGTATATTCAAATTTTTGTTCTTCGAGTACTCGGATAGCTGTTTTTAAATGAGCCATTCCAACACTTGCTTGAGCCCCGCTTGCTAAAGTGATTGGCGCTCCCATTTCGGTCATAATAGCGTTTGCAATTTCGGCGAACCTTTTCTTATAAATATTCCTTATCTCTGTAAGAAGCTCAAGCCGTTCCTTAACGGTTGTTTTGGAAAAGGAGTTGAAAGCTCGGCGCGCTGCGCTTACGGCGTTATCTACATCTTCTGCAGATCCAATACTTATCTTTCCAATACTTTCTTCGGTAGCGGGATTTATTACATCAAGTGTTTCTGGCTTTACAGGATCTACCCATTCACCATTTATATAAAATTGGGATAAGTTCATCTGATCTCTCCTAAATTAGTTATGTGTTTTGAGTTTCAGTATTATTTCTTTTAAATTTAACTTTGTGTATCGCGGTTAATTAAGCTGATGTCTAGTTTAAATTAAGTTAACATGCCACTAGCCTTAAAATATTTGGTGATTTAATTTAATTTAGTAATTAATCGGCAGTCCAACCTCCATCAACTATTATCGAGGTGCCCGTCACAAGATTTGACGTGTCTGATGCTAAGTATACTGCTGCTCCCATAATATCTTCAACTTCTCCGGCTCTGCCAAGCTTAATTTTGTTTAAGATCCATTCTTTTTTTTCTGGATCATCAAAACTTGGTTTTGTTAATGGAGTTAATATAAAAGTTGGGCATATAGTATTTATTCTGATTTTATTCTTTCCTAGTTCAATAGCCATTGCTTTAGTAAATCCTTCGACTGCAAATTTTGAGGCGCAATATACAGATCGTTCAAGACCTCCAACATGAGCCATTTGAGATGAAATATTGATAAGGGACCCACTTTTATTGTTATTAATTAGCCCTTTTGCAATAGCTTGAGTTAGAAAATAGGCACCACGTAGATTCACACTCATTACGGCATCAAAATCACTTGGAATAGTCTCTAATGAGGAAGTATGTCGCGCCTGTCCTGCACTATTTAACAAAATATCAAAAGGACCGTTTTGTAAAATTTTTTCAGCAGTTTGTTGAACATTAGTTATGTCCAATGGTAAAACTTTTGAAGTCCAGCCTTTTGAGGTTATATAGTTACTTACTTCTAAAAGGTCTTTTTTGTTCCTCGCAGCCAAAGTAACTTCCGCTCCTTTTTCAGCAAAAGCAATTGCGCAACCCAAACCTATGCCTGAAGAGGCTCCAGTCACTAAAGCTCTCTTGCCGTCCAGGCGAAAAGAAGGTGTTTTAGGGAATAACTTCATGTTTTTCAATTTCTTTCTATTATTACTTTTAATTAGAATTATTCTTGATAAGAACCCCACCCAATGAAAGCTCCATTTTTGTAAGAGCATTTTCCATAAACAAAATTTGATAAATCAGGATTTGTTGTTTTTCCTCCTGCCGCCCTAAGAATAGCATCTCCTGCCGCAGTGTCCCATTCCATTGTTGGACCAAATCTAGGATAAACATCAGCTTGCCCACTTGCAACAAGGCAAAACTTCAGAGACGAACCTATCGAGGTAGTATCAGTTATTTTATGTTCTTTTAGCCAATTATTCGTTTCCTTATCTCTATGAGATGCGCTTGCCAACGCAATAATTTCAGAATTTTTTGGTTTTCCAACACAAATTTTTGTTTTTTCACCATCAGTATATTCCCAGGCCCCAGATGATTTACAACCATAAAACAAACGACCAAGCGCTGGTGCAAAAACAATCCCCATAGTAGGGACATTACTTTCGATGAGTCCTATATTAACAGTAAAACTACCCAGACCATCTTTTTTCAAAAATTCTTTAGTTCCATCTAAAGGGTCAACCAAGAAAAATTGTCTAGGTGGAATTTTTGAATGACTAGCAACATTTTCTTCAGAGATAACAGGTATTTCTGGGATTAGTTTTTTAAGTTCTTTAAGTATTATTCTTTCAGCGCCTTTATCGGCTTCAGTCACAGGAGAGCCATCTTTTTTAAAGTCTTTCTTTGCATCTGATTGATAAATATCCATAATCCTTTTCCCAGCGCGTAGAACGCATGGCGTAAGATTATTTATGAGTTCCACTAGATTCATATTTTATATTCTAAATAGGATAATATTTGAGTAACGCTCTGGTTTATATTTTTTGTTCTTGTTTTAATGTGAATTTCAGGTTTATTTGGCTTTTCGTAAGGTGAGTCTATACCTGTAAAGTTCTTTAATTCTCCAGACCGAACTTTTTTATAAAGACCTTTGGGATCCCTCGCTTCACATATTTCTAAAGAAGTATCAATAAATATTTCAATAAATTCGTCTTCATTAAATAGTGCTCGTGCCATATTACGTTCTGCTTTGAATGGAGAGATAAAGCAGGCTAAGACTATGAGGCCTGCATCAACCATTAGATTACCAACTTCGGCGACACGTCGGATGTTTTCAACACGGTCTTGATCGGTAAAACCTAAATCTTTGTTGAGACCGTGCCGAAGGTTATCACCATCAAGTAAGTAAGTAAAATTACCACGAGCTACTAATGCTTGTTCTAATTTATCGGCAATTGATGATTTTCCTGCACCTGATATTCCGGTAAACCATAAAATAAGTGGCTTCTGTTTAAAACTTTGTGCTCGAATTTCTTTATTAACTTTCATGTTATGCCACTTAACATTGGATGCTCTGCGCAGGGGGAAATCAATCATACCTGCTCCAACGGTAGCTTTGCTTTCTCTATCAATTAAAACGAAAGATCCAGTAAACTTATTATTTATGTAACTATCAAAAGCAACTGACTGTGATAGTGAAAGTTTGCAGTATCCAATCTCATTCATAAAAAGTGTTTTTGCGGCATGCTTATTTAAGGTATTTATGTCAATTTTGTGTTCTAAACTGATAATTTGTGCTCTCGTTTGCGATGTAGCAAAACGTATGTCATAGGTTCTTTCTGGGAGTAAATCAGTTCTATCCATCCACACAATGTGAGCTGCTAATTTATCTGCTAAGTGTGGTGGATTTATATTTCCTGCAATCATATCACCACGGCTTATATCAACTTCAGGATATAATGTTATTGTAATCGATTTTCCAGCTTGGGTAGCTTGAACCTTCCCATTTGGTTCATATATCTCGGATATTTTAGTTTTTTCAAGAGATGGAAAAACTGTTACATCGTCACCTACGGATATTGAACCTGACTGCAGAAGGCCTGAGAATCCTCGAAAATTTGGGTTTGGTCTGTTGATCCACTGTATTGGAAATCGTGGAGGCTGCTTTAACAAGACATTGGTAATATTAACGGTTTCCAAGCAGTTTAAAATTGTTGGACCTGAATACCAAGCTATTTTTTTGCTCAATTTAGTTACACCATCACCATGAAGTGCTGAAATCGGAATTGTGATAACCTTTAATTCTGAAAGTATTTTAGTGTATGATTCATATTCTCTTTGAATAGATAAAAACTTTTCTTCATTGTAATCAAGTAAGTCCATTTTATTAATAGCCAATATAACAGTTTTAATTCCTAATAGATGGATTATTGTCGTATGTCTTTTGGTTTGTTTCGAGATTCCTCTTTTCGCATCAATGACAATAATAGCTAAATCAACATTAGATGCACCAGTGACCATATTTCGTGTATATTGTTCGTGTCCAGGGGTATCTACAGCAATAAATTTCCGGCGCGAAGTTTCAAAAAATCGATAGGCAACGTCAATTGTAATGCCTTGCTCTCGTTCTGCCTGAAGCCCGTCCACTAGAAGAGCAAGATCAAGATTTTTGCCTTGCGTGCCATAACGATTTGATTCAATTTGTGATTGAGATAGTTGGTCATCCATAATGGATTGAGAATCATAAAGAAGTCGACCAATTAGTGTTGACTTTCCATCATCTACCGAACCACAAGTTAGAAAGCGAAGTTGAGTCTTTTTGGCGAGAGTTGAAGTTACAACTTTTGGTGATGGCTCAGTCATTAAAAGTAGCCTTCTTGTTTTTTTCTCTCCATTGCACCAATTTGGTCATGGTCAATTAGTCTGCCTTCTCTTTCTGATTTTTGAGAGTTTTGTAATTCGTAAATTATTTCGTCAATTGTGGTTGCATTCGACTCAATTGCAGCTGTAAGTGGATAGCAACCGAGTGTTCTAAAACGGACTTTAATATTTTCTATTTTTTCCTCTGGCTTGATTTGTAAACGGTCATCATCAACCATTATTAATTGTTCATTTTGTCTCACGATTGGTCTCATTGCTGCAAAATATAATGGAACAATTGGAATCTCATTTAAACCTATATATTGCCAAATATCTAGTTCTGTCCAATTTGATAGTGGGAAAACTCGAACAGTTTCATCTTTTTTAAGTTGAGTGTTAAAGTGCAACCAAAGTTCTGGCCTTTGATTTTTTGAGTCCCATGAGTGAGTCCTTGATCGGAAGGAAAATATGCGCTCTTTAGATCTTGATTTTTCTTCATCTCTTCTTGCCCCACCGATTGCAGCATCAAATCTATGCAATTTTAGCGCTTGTTTCAAAGCCTCTGTTTTCATTATATCAGTGTGCATTTTAGAGCCATGAGTTTGTGGGTTGATTCTTCTTTTTAAACCGTCCTGATTAACATGAGTTATTAATGATACGTTGAGATCTCTCGCTGTTTTATCACGAAAATGGATCATTTCTTTAAATTTCCATTTCGTGTCCACATGAAGTAATTTAAAGGGAAGAGATCCAGGCGAAAAGGCTTTTAATGCTAGATTAAGCATCACAGCAGAGTCTTTTCCTATAGAGTACATCATTACAGGGTTTTCAAAAGAAGCGACGACTTCACGCAAAATATAAATGCTTTCTGCTTCAAGTTTTTCAAGATGAGATATTTCTTTCATTTTATTGAGATCACTTGTTTAAAATAATTAATTGGAAATAAATTTAAATACATGTTTACCATATCTCATATCAAGTAATGAATGTCATCTGATAACTGTTCAAATTGAATGAAGTGTTGGGTGGTATTTTATATTTATTAAAATTCTAAATAATAATATAGGTAAAAAAATTTTATGAGGATTTTATGAAACATAGAGAGGGTGGTCGGTTAGGTAATATAAATCGTAGAAAACGAAATTTGATTGATCAAATGCCCTGGAGGTTGCCTAGAAATATAGATAAGCCAATAGAACCTTTAGATCAATCTGGCGTTGAATCTATTCATAATGGCGCAATGAAAATATTAAGTGACATTGGCATTGAATTTCTTAATCCAAAAGCTTTAGAAATATTTAAGAAAGCTGGTTGTATTATTAACGAACAAAATGTTCGAATTGATAAAGATCTTGTTATGGAGATGGTCGATTTGGCCCCAAGTACTTGGACCATAACACCTCGTAACAAATCTAAAGAACTAATTGTTGGAGAGAATTTTTTATTATTTGGGAATGTTTCATCACCACCTAACTATTGGGATTATGGAATGAACAAAAAAGTTTCTGGAACAAGAGAGCAATGTCAAAATCTTTTAAAACTAAGTCAATATTTTAATTGTATACATTTCATTGGGGGATATCCGGTGGAGCCTATTGATCTTCACCCAAGTATCCGTCACTTGGATGTTCTTTACGATAAATTAACATTAACTGATAAAGTATGTCATGCTTACTCTTTGGGAAAAGAGCGTGTCGAAGATGTCATGGAAATGGTTCGGATAGCAGGTGGTCACTCGTATAACGAATTTGAGTCAAACCCAAAAATGTATACAAATATTAATTCTACATCACCTCTTAAGCATGACTACCCAATGATTGATGGTTGGATAAGATTGGCCAAAAGGAATCAGGGCTTGATAGTAACACCTTTTACCTTAGCTGGTGCTATGGCGCCTGTTACTATGGCGGGTGCAGTTGCGCAGTCAATAGCAGAGGCGCTATGTGTTGTTGTTTTGGCGCAACTTGTTCGTCCTGGTGCGCCGTGCGCTGTCGGAACATTTACGTCTAATGTAGATATGAAAACGGGCGCGCCAGCCTTTGGAACACCTGAGTATATGCGAGCGACTCAAATGACAGGGCAACTTTGTCGCTTTTATAATCTACCTATGCGATCATCAGGTGTGTGTGCGGCAAATGTTCCAGACGGTCAGGCTATGTGGGAAACATCTAATAGTCTTTGGGCGGCTGTGCAATCAGGAACTAATCTTGTTTATCATGCTGCGGGTTGGCTTGAGGGAGGGCTTATTGCCAGTCCAGAAAAGTTTATTATGGATTGTGAAGTTTTGCAACAGATACAAAGATATATGGAACCTGAGGTGTGTGCAACGACAGTAGATGCAATTGCGTTAGATACAATTAAAGAGGTCGGAAATGATGGTCATTTTTTTGGAGTCCAGCATACTCAAGATAGATACACTACGGCATTTTATCAGCCCTTCTTATCAGATTGGACCAACTATGAAGGGTGGGAACTGGGAGGCGGTAAGTGGACAGCAGAACGTGCACATTTATTGTTTAAGGAAATAGTTTCTGATTTTGAACCACCTTTTTTAGATAATGCCATACATGATGAATTAATAGAGTTCGTAGAACGTAGAAAAAGAGAAGGAGGAGCTCCTACAGACTTTTAATTTGTTAAATTAGCTTTTATTAAAGTTAATCTGTGTAATTGTAATGCCGCTGATAACAACTATCGCACCAGCTGCTTGAAGCCAGTTCCACTCATAACCAATTAAAAAAAGTATGAGCATTACGTAAAAAGGATTAATATTTAAATGGAAAGACGCTGTTCCAATGCCAAGCTCATTTACGCTTTTGATCCATAGTATTTGTGAGATAGCTAATCCAAAGCCTGCGTAAATAATGAATAAATAAATATATTCAATTTTTATTTGGGGTATGGATGTGGCTCCAAGTTTAAAACTCATACAAAATAGATATATTAAAAAACTAAATCCGACCATTCCGAGCGTTGTTATCGAAGTTCTTGCCAATATGCTTATTTCTGGCAAATACTTTACTGTAGCCCTTGATCCCCAAGCAAAGAATGTCACTGCCAATAAACCAATAATTAACCCTAAATTAAATTTTACGTTTGTTAGAGTCTTTTCTAGAATAACTATGCTGCCGATTATTACGAGTGTTAAACCAAGAATGAATTTTTTTGTAATACGTCTTTTGTCTAAAAGTATTTCAAGGAAAATAGCTGCTAAGGGCATTAGGGCGGCTGCAAAGGCGGCAGTAAACGTTGTAGTTAAAACTTGTGTAATCACAAGAAGGACAGAACCAAATCCATATCCAATAGCTCCTACCATAAAACCACGCGACCAACTTACCAAAGAAATGGTTTCAAAACCTTCTTTTAAGATCCAAATAGATAAAATTAGAATAAATGCAATTATGTTTCTGACCAATACTACAGAAACAAAGCCCCAGTCATTTAAAAGTATTTCTAGGGCTGGAAAGCCTATTGCGAATGAAAGAACAGCTAATGCGCAAGTAATATTTGATTTAAGCATTTTTTTAAGGATTCATAATTTTTTTGCAAAATAAAAGTTATCTGATTAACCAATGTTTAAATAAAAATAACATTGTCTTGCATACAAGCGACAAACAAGTCGTATTTGGGCAATTAAGACTTACAGGGGTTTAAATTTTTCGGTAATAAATATTCCACTTAAGACCAATACAAGAGAAAAAATATGAAAGATGAAAATTTGCTCTGATAAAAATATAATTGCCATAAGGGCCGTAAAAACTGGTACTAAATTCACGTAAAGACCAGCTCTGTTTGCGCCAATTAATTCAACACCACGCATAAAAAACGTCTGAGCTAAAATTGATGGAAAAATTATACAGTAGAGTATTAATGCTCCTCCCCTGATTCCTGGCCAAACTAATTGACCATTAATAAACTCCACAAAGATTCCAATGCAGAGCGTTAATGAAGCAAAAAATGAGAAGAAAACAAACATAACTGTCGGAGGCATATTTATACGGTTTGTTAATCCTAAAGTATAACCAGCATAGCAAAAACAACCCATTAACATAATTATATCGCCATAGTTAAATCTTAAATCTAATATTGTTTGTATGGAACCTTTTGAAATTAGTAATATCGCGCCCAGAAGGGAGAGTAAAAGACCAATGCCTTGTTCTTTTGAAATAGAATTTCCCAGAATCGTTAGACCTAGTATCATAACTAAAGCTGGTATAAAGCTTTGGGTAATTCCCAAATTAATTGCAGTTGTATAGTGGGCTGCAATAATCAGGCAAATTGTGAAGCCAGCCAGACCAATACCGCCCATAACCGAAACCCATGGCAAGCGCTTTTTAACTGAGGGTATATATTTTTGCACGTCTGACCAAAGAAAAATTGTTAGAATGATAAAACAGCCAATCCAACGAAATCCCATGAGTAACATTGGCGAAATTTCATCAATTGAAAGTTTCAGTGCATTTGCATGACCGGCCCACATAAGAGTAGTCATAGTTAGGAGACTATGAGGACGTGACCAAATTAAATTTAATAGTCTTTTCATTAGGTGCTTTCTAATCTGGTATCAATTCTTCAAATTATGAATATGACGTCATATAATTAAAATTCTTTTGTTACAAGCTCATGCGAGTATTAAAGTTTTTCAACTATTGTTGATTAGCAGTTAAATTTTTTGGGAGAGACAATGCATAATAAAGTTATAAGATTTTGGTTTGTTGAGACTAGCTTTGATAAGTGGTTTCAAAAAGATGACAATTTTGATCAATTAATTAGGATTAAATTTTGGAATCTTTATAATGATTGTGTGGATAATCAATTAAATGACTGGCAAAGGTCTGCAATGTCATGTCTTTCACTAATTATAATTTTGGATCAATTTTCGAGAAACTTGTTTAGGAATAGTGCAAAAGCGTATGATCAAGATTTTAAAGCGTTGAAAATTTGTTACGCAGCGATTGAAAATAATTATATAGAACAATATGATCTCAATCAGACGTTATTTTCTTTATTACCCCTTGTTCACAGTGAAAATCTTGAGTCTCACTTATTAGCTGAAAAGATGTGCAAGGAGTTTTTAATAAATCATCCCAATTACGATTTTATTAGTAAATCTTGGCATGATCATAAGCTTGCTATTGAAAAGTTTGGTCGTTATCCGCATCGTTGTGGGGTTTTTGGTTTAAAAAACACAAAGGAAGAAAAATTATATTTGAGTGGCTCTAATTCATCGTGGTAGCGTTTGAGGGATTTTATTTTGATATTGGCAGTCTTTTTTCAATTATTCTTGATAGAACGGCTGATCCAACCGTAAGACTTTTGGTGTCAAAGTAAAAATTTGGGCTGTGAAGAGCTATATTTCCTTCATGGCCAAGCTTACAATATGCCCCTGGAGTTATTTTTAAAAAATCTGCAAAATCCTCTGATCCTGTAGATGGAGGGGCGTTAATGTTTGTGTTCTTTGGTCCAACTATGTCAGCGGCTGCATCAATATAAGCATGTGATAATTTAGTATTATTAATAAGAACATCAAAAACTTTTCTAATTTTCAGGTTGATTTTAATATTATAGGATATTTCTAATCCATTACATATTTCTTCTAATCTTTGTTTAGTCAGTTGAAAAATATCATTTGAAAAATATCGAATTGTTCCAGATATTTGAGCAGTTTCCGGAATAACATTATAAGCTGATCCAGCATGAAATTGGGTGACTGATATGACACACGTTTCGAGTGGAGGAACATTGCGACTCACAATATTTTGGATTTGGGTAACCAACGAAGAGGCTATTAACAACGAATCTTTTGAATTTTGAGGAGCTGCTGCGTGTGAACCTTTTCCTATAAGATTAATGTCAAAAAAAGAAGCCCCAGCCATTGCAGGTCCAACACAAATTTCAACTTTATTTGGTGATTGATTTGGCCAATTATGAATTCCATAAATTTCATCACAGGGAAATTTTTTAAATATACCGTCATTAATCATTTTTAAGGCGCCGCCTAGGCCTTCCTCTGCTGGTTGGAAAATAAGTATAGCTCTACCATCAAATTCTCTAGTCGCAGAAAGGTATTTTGCTGCTCCAAGAAGCATGGTCGTGTGTGCGTCATGACCGCATGCGTGCATCTTTCCACTGATCTTTGATGCGTAGGGCAAATTTGTTTTTTCATGAATTGGAAGAGCATCCATATCTGCTCTTAATCCAATACAACGATTATTGCTTTTTTTTCCATTAATGACTCCTACGACTCCTGTTATACCTATTCCTGTTTGGACATCATCTACACCAAATTCGTAAAGTTTATCTTTTACTATTTGGGCAGTTCTATGTTCTTCAAAACCTAATTCTGGGTTTTCATGAAAATCTTTAAATATATCAATTAACTCACTCTCACTTGATGAAATTATTTGAGGAATATTTATAGTCATTTGATTGCTTTCAGGTTGATAAATATGAAATTGGTTTAATAAGCAAGTTCACCGTTTTTTTTGCAATTAATCTTTTGGTTGTTAACAATCTTATCATTATTAAAGAGCCTTAGATAGTTCGAATACGAAATAATCTAATTCCTCATTATTACTCCATAGGTGAGGAGTAATTCGCAGTGAATTTGCACGTTTAGATAAATAGATATTCTTAGATTCTAGAATGCTTAATAAGTCAGGGTTTGAATCTGATGGTAATTCTGCACTTACAAAATGAGGGCCTCTTTGCTGTTCATTGAGAACCGACAATCCAATATTTTTCAATTTATTTGCTAAGGTAGCGTTTTGATTTTGTAGAGTAGCTTCTATTTCTGAAATACTCCAATTTAATAGCTGTTCAAGAGCTGCTACAACTCCTGGTATTAATGAAAAGTTAGACCTTTCTCCCATATCAAACCTTACAGCTCCAGTTTGGTATTTATTTGTATAGTTAACAAGGTTGATAAAATTTTGACTATTTTTACGAGAGATCCAACCCTCTTCCAGAGGTCTGCCTTCGTGATACTTCGGATCAACGTAAAGAAATCCAGTAGTGTAGGGTCCTAACATCCATTTATAATTAGCAACTACTGCAAAATCAGGCTTTACTTCGCGAAAGTCGATTGACATAGCTCCAACAGATTGGGTTAGATCTAATACAAGTGCTGCATTAACAATGTTACATTTTTGCCTTACTTTAACAAGGTCAATTAACTCCCCAGTTGTCCAAAGAACGTTTGGTAGAGCTACAATTTGACATTTTTCATCAATGGAATTTACGATGAAAGAAGTTAAATCATTTTGTTCCTTATTGGATATCATTCGAATATTTCCATTTTGTTCTTCTGCTAGACGAATCCAAGGGTAAACATTTGAGGGAAATTGATCTTCTAAAATTAAAATTTCTTTTTGAGATGAAAGCTTCAGATTTTTTGCAGCAGTTTCAATTCCATAGGAGGCAGATGGAATTATTGCGATAGTGTCGCTTTTGGCATTTACAATTTTCGAAAAAAGAAATCTTGCTTTATTCACGTCTTCGTAGAAGTCTGGAATCTTTATTTTCCAAGGATTTTCTTTTGCCTGGGTACCTTGATTTATAGCAATCATTACCGACTTCAATAACGGTGACATATATGCGGTATTCAAGTAGACGATGTCTGAAGGGATACTGAAAAGTGAGCGTTGAGATAAAAGCATATTAATTTTAGGTTAAGGTTTTTTGTGAGTTTTTCTATTTGTCCAAGGTTTTATCCGGCCCTGCAGGAAAAACCCCCGGCATGACAGTAAAATGGGGTATTCTTTTAAACCGGTCGCACCAACGTCTTATTGCAGGATAATTAATTCTAGAGATTCCTCCTTCTTCTGATAAAATTATATAAGGAAAACACGCAATATCTGCAATGGTTGGATTTTTTGAATGACAAATCCAAGAATATCCCTGTTGCTCATTAAAATATAAATGCTCGTCAAGAACTCTAAATAGTTCATGGGCTCTTTTTCTGCATTCTTCGATTCGAATATCTGTATAAAAGAAACCATCATGAAGCCTAGCGGCAGAAGATGTTGAAGTAAGATCATTTGCGAAGAAAAGCCATTCTGAAATTTGGGCAATCATTGCTGGATTACGTGTTGGATACCATCTTTTTTGCCTGTCATATTTTGCTGCTAGATAAATCAGTATGGCTTGCGCATCTCTAACTAATATATCTTGATCAGAGATAACTGGTAATTGGCCTAACGGATTTATCTTAAAGAATTCTTGAGACTTATGTTGTTTTGAAGGATAAAATTCGATGAGTATTTGTTTATATGTAAGACCTAAAAACGCCAACATAAGGCGAACTTTATAACAATTGCCAGATAATTCGTAATCATATAGTTTTAGCATTTTCTATCCTAGATATCTAAAATTAATCTATCTGATTTTGCTCTGGAGACGCATGTTAGTATCACCTTTCCTTTTCTTTTTTCTGATGAGTTCAGGTATACATCTTGATGATTAATATCACCTTCTAGGACGGATACTTTACATGTTCCGCACGCTCCTTGTTCACACGAACTTTCTAATTTTATACCGTTTTCAGTTAATACTTCAAGAATACTTTTTCCTGATGGCACGTTAAGACTAATCGCAGATCTGGCTAATTCTATTTGGAACGTTGAATCGTTATCAATTTTATTATTATTTTTAAAATACTCATATCTTAGGTTTGATTCGTTCCAACCAGAGTCATTTCCAATTTTGATCGTGTTTTCAATCATTTCTCCAGGTCCGCAAACATAAACCTTATTTAAAGGGCTCGGTGTTTCTAATATCTTTTCAATCTTGGACAGAGTTTGATCAATCGTTAAATCAATATACGTATTTGTATTTTTACCTAGCTTATAAATTTCATTTTGAAATGCTGACAGATCTTGTGATTGAGTAAAGTAATGAAATTCAAAGCTTAGCTTCATTGAGTGCAAAGCTTTTGCCATTGATAGTAATGGCGTTATTCCAATTCCTCCAGCAACAAAAATAGTATGCTTTGAGTTTCTTAAAAGCGGGAAACTGTTATGTGGTGATGAAATTGCTATTACATCACCAATTGCAATATTTTCACCAATTGTCTTTGAACCACCTCCTCCATTTTTTTCTATTTTTACGGCAATGCAATAATGGTCTGTTTCTCCAGGTCCATTTGTAAGGGAGTATTGCCTGATTAATCCATTTTGGAGTTGTATATCGATATGGGCTCCCGCATGGAATGTGGGGAGCTGTTCTTTGATACTTTTTAATTTTAGTTTGATAATATTATCTGAAATTCTTACTTTTTCAGTCACAGTAACTCGTAGATGAAATCGTTGGTTTTGATTTCCATAAACTGGAATCTTTGAAAGTTGATCAGATACTTGTGAGATCTTTGGCTCCAGATCGGGCAATTGGGGACTATCCTGTTTTTCTAGTTTATCCCTTATCTCAACCATAATGGAGTTATAGTGCTTTAGGATTTTTATTTTCTCTGCACCTTCAATGTGTAAACTATAAATACCTCTCAAAATTGAAATATTATTATTTTGAGGTTGGATGAAAAAACTTATTTGAGTACCAGATTCTAATTTAAATTGCCACGCGACGGTGCTTTTAGATTTTACGAATTGATGTTTGGGTATCCCTACATTTGTAAGAAAATTTTCAATAGTTTTATATGAGCTATTTATTGGTATTGGGCGTAAAACAGTATACGATCCAAAACCTTCAATTTCAGGAACTGTACCATCTGGCGTTTCACA
This sequence comes from Paracoccaceae bacterium, assembly GCA_029242355.1. Classification (GTDB taxonomy): domain Bacteria; phylum Pseudomonadota; class Alphaproteobacteria; order Rhodobacterales; family Rhodobacteraceae; genus JAYZEV01. The sequence goes on from JAQWUC010000071.1 coordinate 14,832, forward strand.
TGTCCAAATCATTCCATACTTTTCTTGGCTTTGATAAGTATTATTACAGATAGTTCGAGCAGGAGCATCAGCTGGGTGAGCAGGTATGTAAGTACAGCCAGCTGTTCGATTGGCATAACGCCAACCATGGTACTGACATTTTAACTCTGAACCTTCATTTATGCCTATTGAAAGTCTTACTCCTCTGTGAAGGCATCTATTTTCCCAAATATTTACGTGCCCATCATCGGCTCGCCAAATCGCATATTCTCTTCCGAGCAACTGTGCTTGAAATATATGCCTATAAGGTAAGTCAGAGGTACTAGCTACAGGAAACCATTTAGAAAATTCAATATCCATTCAAGTAAACCGAGAAAGATTAATGTCTTTGCTTGGTATTACACCATAAGTAAGTCCCTTTTGAGATAACCATCTTCTATATGCAATTGCGGATTTATCAGCACGAATTGGAGTTTCTGCTCGCGAATCCAACGGTAATTTTTTAGGAAGTTGATTTTCTAGTATAGGTTTATCTTGGCCAAATATTGTTTGTTGAAAAAGACGAATATCCGCATCAGCACTTTTGTCATCGATTATGCACATTCCAGTGTGAGCTCGCACTTTTTCTGGCCCAACTGGTTGAACAAAAATCACTATAGCATCTTGTCGAGATTCATCAACAGGACTTGATTTGTAGAGTATTGCGCAGTTAATATGTGGAACACGATATATGTACTCTACATCGGTACCTTCACTAGAAGCGACTGCTGCCTGAGGTTGATAGAATTGGCATTTGGTAGCTAATATTTCATCATCATTTTCAGAAATTGAAACGTCATATTCTTTAACTTCTGTATGAGGCTCCTCGCCTAGAATGCCCGTGTGTACGAATGGAAAGTGCCCCATATCAAGGAAGTTTTCTATGGCTCTACCAGCAGAGATATTAACACCAAAAGCTCCTGTCGCTACATTTCTGCGATCAATTTCATAAAATTCTGGAAAAGAAAATAAATCAGGAGCTGGATGCCCTAGGGTAGTCCATAAATATCCATATTTTAATTTAGCTTGAAGTAACTTTTTTGATGGATCGGCACTTTTCCATATTAGAACTTCTTCATCAGAAATTTTATTAAATGAAAGGTCTTCTTCTAAAAGAATAGTATTTCCTTGTTCGTTGTTTTTTAAATCATCAACAGAAGAAATAGGGTGCCATTGGTTTAAAATAACTTTATCTGTGCAAATTGTGGCGCCCATGGTTTACTGGTTCTTTAATAAAATAATCATGAAACAGTACACCAATTTTTTGTCTAAAAGTAAATTACTTTTCTGGCAGAATTCAAACAAAATTCAAAATTCAGGTAGACCTCAATAAACTTCCATTTTAACGTTCTGTTTGGAGGAATCAATATGGCTACTGGAAATAACATTCGTACATATTACAATGGTCAATGGAGTGATGAAGATGTTGCAATCATGCGTGCAGGGGATCATGGATCGTGGTTGGGAAGCACGGTTTTTGACGGTGCGCGGTATTTTGATGGTGTGATTCCAGACTTATGGTCTCATTGTGATCGAGTGAATCAGTCAGCAAATGCGATGATGATTACGCCGACTGTGCCCGCTGACGAAATGGTTGCAATTGTTTGGGAAGGTCTCAAGCTTTTTCCTTCTAATTCAGCAGTCTATATTCGTCCAATGTATTGGGCACTGGATGGTGGAGATTTAGCAATAATTCCAAAAGAGAATTCGACAGGTTTTGCTATTTGCATGGAAGATATCCCTATGGCTGATCAAGCTAGTTCTGCTACCTTAACCACAACATCGTTTAGACGACCGGTGCTAGAAGATAATGTAGTGAATGCTAAGGCTGGCTGTTTATATCCAAATAATGCTCGTATGTTAGCAGAAGCCAGAAAAAAGGGATTTAGTAATGCACTTGTTTGTGACGTAATGGGAAATGTCGCCGAAACAGCCACTGCTAATATCTTTTTAGTAAAGGACGGGGAAGTTTTTACGCCAATACCAAATGGCACTTTTTTGGCCGGCATTACTCGAGATCGACACATATTAAATTTACAAAATAATGGATTTAATGTTATTGAAAGTGTTCTATCGCTTTCAGATTTTTTGGTGGCGGATGAGGTTTTTATGTCGGGAAATATGATGAAGGTAACAGCCGTTTCAGCGTTTCAAGATACGTGCTATCAGTTGGGTCCTATCACGCGACAGGTAAGAGAAATGTATTGGGAATGGGCACTGTCAGAAAAAAAGTAGATTAAATGTTTTTTTTGTGCATTGCTAACTTTATATAGTTGTTATGATTGGAGACACTTATGATTGATGTAAGAAAATTTTATCTGAATGGTGAGTGGGTTAAGCCCGTTTCAACACAAGAATTTCCAATTTTAAGTCCAGCATCTGAAGAACAAATTGGTGTAACAATATTGGGTAATGAGCAAGACGTTAATAAGGCGGTGGCAGCGGCCGTTGAAGCTTTTAAATCATTTTCGTTAACAAAAAAAGAAGAGCGGCTTCAGTTGCTTGAGAAAGTTTTAGAAATTACTAAAGATCGATTTGATGATTTGGCTTGGGCAATGACTAAAGAGATGGGAGCTCCAATTTCAATGGCCCGTGACGCGCAGGCTGACAGCGGTGTAGGTCATTTGGAAGGCTTTATACATTCCTTAAAGCAGTTAGTGGAGCGTGAAACATTAAGTAATGGAGATATTTTAGTTCGTGAGCCAATAGGTGTATGCGGTCTAATTACCCCGTGGAATTGGCCAATTAACCAAATAGCTTTAAAGGTAATCCCAGTTTTGGCAACGGGTTGTACCTGTATTTTAAAACCATCAGAACATACACCATTATCTGCACAAATATATGCTGAAATAATTGATGAAGCAGGGTGTCCTCCCGGTGTGTTCAATCTTATTCAAGGGGACGGACCAACAGTCGGGGCTGCAATGTCAGCCCACAAAGATATTCAAATGATGTCGTTTACTGGTTCAACAAGAGCAGGCACTGATGTTTCTCGAAGAGCTGCAGATACAGTTAAACGGGTAACCTTAGAACTTGGTGGAAAATCTCCTAATATTGTATTCTCCGATTGTAATTTAGAAAAACGGGTTACAGAATCTGTTAAAGAGTGTTTTCTTAATTCAGGTCAGTCGTGTGATGCCCCGACGCGCTTATTAGTTGAAAAAAGTTGTTATGGTGAGGTTCTTGAAATAGCCAAGCGAGCTGCTTTGTCTCAAAAAGTAGCAGATCCAACTGAAGAAGGTGATCATATTGGACCACTATTTGACAAGATCCAATTCGACCGAGTTCAAAATATGATTAAGGTAGGTATTGATGAAGGGGCAGAACTTTTAGTTGGAGGGACAGGACGTCCATCTGGTTTTGATAAAGGGTGGTTTGTAAAGCCAACTATTTTCTCAAATGTGACAAATGAAATGAGGATTGCTCACGAGGAAATATTTGGCCCCGTTTTAGCTATTATAGCTTTTGATGATGAGGCAGATGCCATAAATATTGCAAATGATACACCTTATGGTTTGGCCGCTTATCTTCAAACTGATGATATGGATCGCGCGGAACGAGTTGCCAGTAGGCTAAGGGCTGGCGCAGTTCATATTAACGGTGGTGGTTTTAACTATGGATCGCCTTTTGGTGGTTTTAAGCAATCTGGAAATGGTAGAGAAGGTGGAAAAATGGGTTTGGAGGACTTTCAGGAAGTTAAGACTTTACATTTTGGCTAACAAGTCATTTTTCCAATTATATTTTTTATTGCAACGTGCAATGAGCCTAGTAATTTTTAAGAAAAAAACGATCTGAATTTTTCAACGAAGAAATCTATTTTTTCTATAGAAATATCTAAATGTGTTACTAATCTTATTGTTTCTGATTCTACGTTTATAAGTATCTCGTTGTCGTGACAATACTTCTGGATCTTATCCTTTGCTTCTATTGGAATTTTTATAAAAACCATGTTTGTCTCAACATGTTCTGGATTAACAGAAATTTTATCAATTTTATTTAGCTTTTTAGCCAACAAAATGGCATTTTGATGATCATTATCTAAACGGTGGACATTATTATCTAAAGCATAAATTCCAGCTGAAGCAAGTATTCCTGCCTGCCGCATACCTCCACCAACAATTTTACGGACTCTATATGCTTTTCTTATGAAATCTTTTGATCCAGCTAATATTGATCCAGCTGGGGCTCCTAGGCCTTTTGAAATGCAAAGTGAAACTGAGTCAATTTTTTCTACTATTATTTTAGCCGGCACGCCAAGTTTTAAGGCTGCATTCATTAGGCGGGCTCCATCCATATGGGTTGATAAACCGAATTGCTTTGCACGAGATACGCATTCGTTTATATTTTTTTGGTTTTGGACTTTACCTCCAACAGTATTTTCCAAACTTAAAAGTCTGCTGATTGGACAATGAGGATCATCTGGTTTGATTGTTTTTTCTATTTCATCAGCTTTTATACTACCGTCGTATAAAGTTTTTATTGGCGCCATCATTATAGATCCAAGTACTGATGCGCCCCCAGCTTCATCAATATAAATATGATATTTATCACCAGTGATAATTTCTTCTCCGCGTTGGCAGTGAGCCAACATAGAGCATAAATTTGATTGTGTTCCACTTGTAACAAATAAACCAGCTTCTTTTCCCAAAAGGTTAGCGACTTTTTCTTGCAGTTCGTTAACTGTAGGATCGTCACCGTAAACATCATCACCAACTTTTGAATTTGCCATGGCAGCGCGCATACCGTCAGTTGGTTGTGTTACAGTGTCGCTTCGAAAATCGACAACTTGGTTTTTTTCTTTATGGGAATTTTTCTCTTGAGATATATTGTAGGACATAATTTCTGGCTTTTCTAGAATCAGGTTTTTATATAAGGAAATCTATTTTTTTGGTTATAATTATAAAATTAATTCTTTTGATATACTATATTTTAGCTTTTTGTTTTTTGGGATCATAGAATGGTATCTGCACAATTTTAGCCTTTTCTTTTGAACCATCTATATGAACTTTTAGTGATGTGCCTATATGCGCAAAATTGATGTCAATCATTGCTAGGGCAATATTTTCTTTTAAGCGGGGTGAGTATACTGCAGACGTGACTTTCCCAACAATTTGTTCATCTATTTCAATTGACCAAAATTCTTTATTTGGCGAATTTAGTGGTTTGGTGTCAATAATCAGACCAATTTGCTTTTTGGAAATACCATTCAGTTTTATATTACTTAATGCCATTTTTCCAATGAACTTTGTCTTCATATCTAGATTTACAAGTCTTTCAAGGTTCATTTCAAATGGATTGTTTTCAGAGTTCATATCGGCATGATAAGATAACATTCCTCCTTCAATTCGACGGATGGTTGAAGTATGACCGGGTTTAAGACCAAATGGTTCGCCTGCTTTCATAATTATTTCCCAAAGTTTTGTGCCTTGTGAGCCATCACGTAGGAATATTTCGTAACCTAACTCACTGGACCATCCTGTTCGAGACACTATCAATGGTATTCCTTCATGGTTCAATTCTATAAACCAATAGTAACGTAGCTGTGATACGCTTTCTCCAAATAGCGCATTTATTATCTCTCTTGATTTGGGGCCCTGGAGTTGTAATGGCGAAACATCAGGTTCACAGATATTAATATTCATATTGGAATTTATAGCTATTCCTTTGACCCAAAGAAGAATATCGCTGTCAGCTAAGGATAGCCAAAAATGGTTTTTGCCAAGTCTTAACAAAACTGGATCGTTTAAAATCCCGCCATTGTTGTCGGTAAGTATAATATATTTGCATTGACCGACGGCGCATTGGGAAATATCTCGCGGAGTTAAAAATTGTACAAATTTTTCTGCGTCTGGCCCTGTTATTTCTACCTGTCTTTCTACTGAAACATCACAAAGTATTGCTTTATTGATAAGGTTCCAAAAGTTTTCCTCCGGGTCTCCAAAATCACGAGGGATATACATGTGATTGTAAACAGAAAAGTCTTTAGCTCCCCACTGGACGGTCGCTTTAAAAAATGGAGATTTTCTGATCTGAGTGCCAAATCCAAAATCGTTTTTGTTCTTGTTTTTCAAAATTTATCCAATCGTTTGTAATTAAGTCTGAGAGGACATCTCATCTTTTTATCGACCAAAGCCAGCGCTGATAAATGGATTTTGGTATAACTGACCATGTGACTCAACTCCATCTTGAATGATACAGTCTTCGGTTGGTCTTGCTACACATAGAAGTATGTAACCCTCTTGTGATTGTCTTTTATTTATAGCTGTAGCTCCTGGTTGCTTTACTTTACCTGAAACTAGTTTCGCAGCGCACGTGATACAACCTCCATAGTTGCAGCCTATCGGCAATTGAATTCCCTTTTCGAGAGCAGCTTCATAAATTGATTGATTATACTTAACGTCGATTTCAATATTGCTGTTTAATAATTTTACTTTGTATGAACTAATTTTAGGCATCAAATTCCTAAATTTAATTTAGGTTTCCAAAAAGGTCGAAATAATTCAATTTTTGGGCATCTGTCCATAACAACCTTTAAGCCTGCATCTTCCGCTAATTTTGCTGCTTTTTCATCGAACACACCAATCTGTGCCCATAAAACTTTTGCGCCTACATTTATTGCGTCGTTCGCAATATTATAAAGTGCATTTGAATTTCGAAAAACTTGAACCATATCAATTGGCCCATCAATCTTTTTGATTGATGAAAAAACTTTAATACCTCTTATTTCATCTAATCCGGGTCGCGGATTTATAGGCATCATGTTGAAACCTTGCTCGTGTAAAACGCGAAGGACCCCATAGCTAAATTTTGTAGGATCTGGACTTGCTCCAACCATTGCAATGTTTTTCACTGAGGCGAGTATTTCAGATAAATAGTTTTCCGGATATGGTTGATTGTGATTCATAATTTTTCTCCTAAATCCAAATATCAGACGTACAATCACCGCCTGGGTACCGAGTTTCGTGGCATCGTGATGGACCATTGGGTTCTTTTCCAAAATCAACTATAAAGTCAGGATTTATTTTCATTCCGCCGATATCAGTGTTACAGTCAACCATAATCATTACGCCACCCTTATGTCGTATCTCGGGGTAAAATTGATTATCCCAAGTTGAAAAAAGTGATGTTGTGACATAAAGGCGTTTGCCATCGAGCGACAACTGTATCATTTGAGGTCCGCCAGCTATCTCAACACCATTAACTATAGGCGCTTTTTCCAACATTCCTCCCATCCACACTTGTCCTGTTAAAACAGGATTATGAGGATCAGAAATATCGTATTGCCTTAGGTCGCCATGAAGCCAGTTAGATAGGTAAAGGTATTTGTCATCCATAGATAGAAGAATTACTGTGATTAGGCCTGGAAGAGGAATTGGCCACTCAGGGTGTCGCTCATTTTCAACATCAATTATTTTCTTTACAATCCATTCATTTCCTTCTTTGTACCAATGAATAATGTTTGATGACATCGCTGCACCAACAAAACCATGGCTTGAGTCCGGATTATGGTGAAATCGAACCTCAAGAGGAACAAGACCATCTTCTCCTAAATAGTGTGTTTTGATAACTTTCTTTTCTTTAAAGTTCCAAAAATGTATTTCCCTTCCATATTTTAATAACCCCACCTCTTCCAAATCAAAGCCAGGCATAAAAGTATTAGGAGCGGCCCATTCGCTTGAAACCATAACGTTATGGCGTGGCTGATACCAAAAATCATAATTAAATTTCATCCCACCAAGATCGTTTTCCCATCGGCCTAGTATTTCAAAATCTTTGTTTAAGTGAAGAAAGCCACCCGGGGCGTTTCCTTTTGCATCGCCAAGCATTGATATTATGATTTCAGACCCTAAGCAATGGACAGTATGTGGAGCTGATAAATTTGTTTTTCTTTTGATTTCTTCTCCTGAAATAACTTTAGAAATTCTTGGTTCTCTCGGATTTGTTGCACAGTCAATTATGTGTATGTTGGAGGACCGAACACCTGGAACAATTAAGTATTTTCTCTCCATACTTTCATCATCAAAGCAAGATGAGCAAGCATTCCAGCCCATATGATGTAATTCGTCACCGACACTAGGCATTTCACAGCGGTTTATAACTTGTGAAAAAGTTTTACTTTTAGGATCTGCGTCAACCGTTGCTAAATAATCGGGCTCTTGAATTCCTGTTCCAACATAGATAGCAATTGTGTAAAGTAGCTTTTCTCTAGGAGCTTGCATTGCATCCATTGGCGATGCGTAACCTGGCCCACAACAGCTTTTATTCATATCAGGGGGTCCTATTCTTTGGTGATTATTCTAATTGACTTTAGTAACTGTTTCTAAAGAATGTAGTGTAGAGTTTAAAGTGTAAAAAATTAGTGCAGTTAGATTGCCAAGTGAGGTTCAATGGTCAAAAGTTTAATAGCGGGATTTACCGATTTTAAAAAGGATTTTTTTGGTAATGATAAAAGTTTTTATGAAAACTTAGCAAAACGTGGTCAGAAGCCAAAAACAATCATTATATCGTGTTCTGATTCAAGAGTTGATCCAGCAATACTATTCGGCGCACGACCTGGTGATTTATTTGTGGTTCGAAATGTTGCTAACCTAGTTCCACCTTATCAGCCTGACGAGAACTATCATGGAATTAGTGCTGCCATCGAATTTGGAGTTAGGGATCTAGGTGTTCGAGAAATTGTGGTTCTTGGACATGCTTTTTGCGGAGGGATCAAAGCTCTCTGTTCCCATACATTTGGTGACGATAAAAGTGATCGTGAGTTCATTACGTCCTGGATTAAAATTGCGATGCCAATTATGAATAAGTTTAATATAAAATCTTCTGAAGAATACGACGTTCACCAAGTAGAAAAAGACTCAATAGTTAATTCTATGAAAAACTTGAGAACTTTCCCTTGGCTAAGATCCCTTGAAGTTTCTAATGAACTAATAATCCATGGTTGGTGGTTTGATATGGAACACGGTGCGTTGTGGGCCTACAATGAGGATAGTAACACATTTTCAAAATTAGTTGATAATTAAATAATAGAATTGAAAGTTTAAAATTTTGCCGTTTAATGATTGGTGGTCTTTGGCTGTTATATGTGTTTTAGGAGCATTTTCTCCTGGCCCAAGTCTGATGGTAATTTTAACACTAACTGCTTCAGATGGTAGAGGCGCAGGATATAAAGCATCTTTGGGACATGGTTTGGGGATCTTTTTATACGCGCTTTTTTCGGCGAGCAGTTTGGGTTTAATTTTGACAGTGTATAGACAATTATTTGAGACTGTTCAGGTTTGTGGAGCAATTTTTCTATGCTATTTAGGAATTCGTATAATACGTTCGTCTTTTTTAACAAAACTCAATAATGCTTCTGATGCTGTTCCCAATAAGAAGAGTGCGAATAGTTTTGTTGATGGATTTTTAATTGCTATTTTGAATCCAAAAATAGCAGTTTTTTTTCTATCACTTTTTAGCCAGTTTCTAAATTCTGAACAGATCGTAGGAACACATTTGGGTATGGCGGTTTTAGCTGGGCTTATTGATACAAGTGCCTATTTAATTATGGTTTCGTTGATTAGTACCTCAATCATGCAAACATTTTTATCGTCATATAAAAAATCAGTTGAATTTTTCTTTGGTGTAATATTAGTATTCCTTTCAATTTCATTATGTTTATCACTCATAATGGATTATTTATAACTATTTATTAATAGATGTGATTGACGAAATTTTATTAAAGAAGGAGTTTTGATGAATTCTGTTCGTTATAAGATTATAGGTCGGTCTGGGGCTGGATCCTTGATTGCTGAATTTTTGTTAACCGAAATAGGTGTAGATTATGAAGTTATCTTCACTAATCCAAAAGACTTTAAGACTGGTCAACCGCTTTCAGCTCATCCTCAAGGAAAAATCCCTACGATGATTTGTCCTAATGAAACCCCAATTTTTGAAACTTTAGCTATTATTAATCATATAACTGATCGGTTTGGTAAATTAGCGCCCATGCGCTTGACACCAATTTATGATAGATATTGGCAGTTTCTTTCACTTATGGCCACTTCGATTTATCCCGCTTATCATAGACAGCATCATTCAAAATATTATATCAAAGTGGAATGTTATGAGAGTTTAAGAGAAAATGCTAGAAAAGAACAGGCAGCAATATACGATTATATCGAAACGGAGTTAGATCCTTATGTTTGTGGTGAGCTTTTAACAGCAGCAGATCTTTATTTATACATGCTTATGCGATGGGATATTTACAAGGATGCTTTATACGATAAGAGACCTAAACTAAAAGCTTTGAATAAAATGATTAGAACCAGACCATCGATCGTTAGAGTTTTAGAGAGTCAACCAAATAGAAAAAAATAAATATAATAAGATTGGTTAAGATAGAAAATTATCAAAAAGTGATTGCAACTCCAACTGTCTCTCTGAGGTTGGTTCTCTGAATGGTGGTAAAAGGTTCCTCCAATCATCATCACCTGTTCTAGTGTAAATTAGGTGCTTGATTGAGGGAATTAAAGATTCCTTTGAAATAGTCTGGCGGATGTATGATATTTTTGAAATTAATTCATCAATATTTTTACTTCTGCTCGACCAAGCCGCTGAGCTTAAAAATAACGTTTGATTTGCAGTAGCAGAAATGCAGCCAGAAAAATTGGATTTATGAGCCTCCAATATTGATACTTCAGAGCTAGGGAAAACTTTAAAGGTTTTATTTTTTGAAAGAACTCGACAATAGGTCAGATCTCCGGATGAGTCTTTAATACCGCTAAACCTATTGGGCCATTGCTTATGTAGTTTTTCTATTACTTCTATTGGAATAGTTAGCCCAGTCATTTGTGGAAAGTTATAAAAATAAATTTTGATTTTACGAGTTCCAAGGTTTTTATGTAAAGCTTTATACCAGACAAAAAGATCTTCGTTCTTAAGTGGTTTGTAGTAAAATGGTGGTAGGACGAGAGCTACCTTGAAGCCAAGTTCATCTGCAATTTGGGTCAAATGAATGCTTTCAGAGATTGAAGGCGTCCCCGTACCAACCATGAGTTTATCCTTATCGAGGCCATCAGCAGCACTTTTCATAATTAATTTTCGTTGATGGGAGTTAAAAGAATTAGCTTCTCCTGTTGAGCCAAGAATATTTATTCCATCGCACCCACTTTTTAGAGCCCATGAGCAATGAGATAGAAAGAGCTCAATGATAGGTTCACCCTTATCATTAATTGGAGTTGGTACTGCTGCTATTACACCAAACATGGGTCTCTCCTGATCGATCATAAAATTTAATATTAGATAAATTATATTTCAACTATAGTTAGTGATATAGTAAATAGTTAGTCCGTTTAAAAGTAGAGAAAACAAGTTATAATTTTACTTTTTATGAGTATTTGTATAGCACTTACTTTTAAGAATTAAAGTAAATAAAAATATAATTTACAGTGAAAAAATTTTAAAAAATATTATATGAGTACTGTTTATGTGTTGTTTATATCATCTAGCTCTATCTCCATTTTGCAGAAAAGTGCGTCTTATTCTGGCAGAAAAAAAACTAGAAGTTAATTTGATTGAAGAACCTATTTTGGAAAAGCGATTTGAGTTCTTTACCCACAGCCCGTCTTCAAAGGTACCTGTTTTGCAAATAAATGGTTTAGTTATTTCAGAAAGCAATGCAATATTTGAATATCTGGAAGAGATTTATCCAGATCCTCCTTTGTTACCTGAAATAATGGCTGACAAAGTGGAAGCAAGAAGGCTTTCTTGCTGGTTTGACGATACCTTTCACAGAGAAGTTACGGCTAAACTCTTGTATCAAAGGATTTATAAGAATCTTTCTGGTACCGATCACGTTGATAGTGGTATTATGAAATCAGGCATGACAGCATTAAAATTGCATTTTCAATCCATTGGCGAAATATTAGAGAAAAGGCGTTGGTTGGCTGGAGACAAGATGACGATAGCTGATTTTGCTGGTGCAGCGCATATTTCCAGTTTGGATTATATTGGTGATATTGATTGGGAAAAATTTGACTCTATTAAAAATTGGTACGTAAAAATAAAAAGCAGGCCAGCATTTCGTTCGCTGTTAAAGGATTATCTTCCAGCTTTCGTTCCCCCAGAGCACTATGAGGACCTTGATTTTTAACATGGCAAGTTTTTTAACTACTAATTTGGAAGAGACAGTAAGGGCTAAAGCCAAAGAATATGGATTTTCATCAGCTATGATTACTTGGCCTGGCTCTATTCCAAAAGCTAAAAAACAACTAAATAATTTCTTGCAAAGTGGGTTCCATGGTCAGATGGATTGGTTGGAGAAAAGAAGCAATTGGCGTTCGCGTCCAAAAATTTTATGGCCGGATGTACAATCAATAATAATGCTTACCGAGAATTATACACCTGAGGATGATGTATTACGAGGGTTAACAAAAAGGGACCGTGGAAATATTTCCGTCTATGCTCATGGATATGATTATCACAATGTTATGAAAAAGAGGTTGAAAAGATATGGTGGTTGGTTTGTTAATCGTACAAAGGCTAATATAAAAGTGTTTGTTGATACGGCACCTGTTATGGAAAAACCGCTTGCTCAAGCGGCGGGGGTGGGTTGGCAGGGCAAACATACCAATTTAGTAAGTCGCGAGTTAGGCAATTGGTTTTTTATAGGAGTAATCTTTACTGATTTAAAAATGCAGACAGATAAAGGAGAGGTTGATCATTGTGGCAGTTGTAAACGATGTTTAGACGTCTGTCCTACTTCAGCTTTTGTTGAACCGTATAAATTGGATGCTAGAAAATGTATATCATATTTGACAATTGAACATAAGGGTCCTATCGATTTGGATTTGAGAGGGCAAATCGGTAATAGAATTTATGGTTGCGATGACTGTCTTGCAGTATGTCCTTGGAATAAGTTTGCTAAATCAGCAACAGAATTAAAGTATCATTCTAAAAAACATCTTAATCTTCAGCCACTACAAAATCTTGCTAGTCTTACGGAGGAGCAATTTCGGCAAAAATTTTCAGGATCGCCAATTAAAAGAATTGGAAGAAATCGGTTTGTAAGAAATGTTCTTTATGCTATTGGAAATTCTACAAAATCTAAATTTAAAGTGACAGCGCAAGAGTTACTGCACGATGCCGATTTAGGGGTAAGAGATGCAGCCGCATGGGCTTTAAAAAAACTGAATGGGTTTAATGACTAAACGATTATTAATTCTTGGCTGTGGTTATAGTGCACAGTTTATTTCCAAAAAGTTAATATCGAAAGGCTGGAGGGTTTTTGGAACAACTAGATCTAAGGACAATTTTAGAAAATTCCAAGATTTAAAAATCGAGCCAATTTTTTGGGGTGATATGTCTACTTTGACTAATGTGTTGGCACATGAATGCTCCATATTGTCGACTATTGCACCATCTGGCTTGGTCGACCAAGGGTTAAATAAGATTATTCCGTTACTGAAACATGATAGAGCTAGGGTAAAGTGGCTTGGTTATTTTTCTTCAACTGGCGTTTATGGAGATAGAATGGGTGGATGGGTGAGTGAAGAAAGTGAGGTTGATACGATTATTGAGCAAGGGATTGCTAGAGTAGAGGCTGAAAAAAACTGGTCAAAATTAGCTTGCGAACATAATTTACCATTATTCATTTTTCGTGTTGCTGGAATTTATGGACCAGGCCGCAATGTTTTTGAGAGAATAAAATCAGGCACAATTCAAAAAATTACCAAACAAAATCAATATTTTAGCAGGATTCATGTAGATGATCTTGCAGGTGCAGTTTGTATGAGCCTTCAGAAACCAAAGCTAGCGGGAATTTATAATATTTGCGATGATTTGCCAGCATCTAGCGCTGATGTAATAGATGAAGCTACAAAAATCTTGAGACTACCTAGCTTGCCAGAAGTTAGTTTTAATGATTCTAATTTATCTAGAATGGCGACAAGTTTTTACTTAGAGTCCAAGAGAGTATCTAATAAAAAGTTAAATCACTTATTGGGATATTCGTTAAAATACCCAACCTATATTTCTGGCCTTAGGTCACTAATAATTTAAAAGTTGCAAGTTTAGATTAGTTTAACTTGTGTGCCTATTTGAACCCAATCAAAAAGTTGTTTTATTTGCTCGTTGTATAGTCCGATACAACCGCTGGAGCTCTGCCTTCCAATTTTTCTTGTATCGCTTGTCCCATGAATTCTATAGCTTGGCCAACCAAGGTAAAGGGCATGTGATCCAAGTGGATTATCTGGGCCTGCGGACATAAATTCCGGTAGTTGTGGATCCCGTTTTCGCATCGCTTTAGTTGGTCGCCATACAGGACCAACTATTTTTTGCGTAACTTGAGTACTTCCTCTTTTGGTCAATTCTTCTGTAAGAGGCACAGAGGTTGGGAAAATTTTATAAATTTCTCCGTTTTTATGCCAGAAGTGTAAACATCTGCACTGAATGTCAGCTAGGATTGCACCATGTCGAAGGTTCTTAAAATGATCTTCCCATTTTTGAGAACGATAAGAGAAAATATTATGGGTAGGCTTTCCATTCGTGTTCAACTTAACAGCCATTTGAGCGTTTGCTGTTCCCAAACAAAGACACAAATGCCCACTAATGACGGCCGCGCTACTCTTTACAATTAAATCTCGTCTCGATACTTTATGGTTCATAGGAATGCAATCACTTTTAAAAGCGTTATATCTTACTCTTCTTTTAGAGATATTTTGTTGTATTTAAAAGCAAAAAAAGTTAGTGACGAATAGAATTAATTTGAAAAGGCTCTGGTTTGAAATTTTTAAATTCTCTGCTTATCTGTTTAATTTTGATATCTTGTGTAGGAAGTAATTCTAATTTTTATCTAGGTTATAGTAAATCAGGAATGATAAAATCATATAATTCCGCAAAAGTACGACTTCGGCATTTAGATGTGGTTAATGCATTAAGATATGAACGTTCTCTAGAAGCACTCTCTTTCTCAAAGGAATTAAATGCAAGCGCTAGCACTCATGCAATAGATATCTCAAATCAAAAGAGAGCGTGGAATTTTGGATCTGATCATTCGTCACCTCAGGAAAGAGCAGAATTGTCAGGTTTTAAGGGGATTGTAAGGGGCGAGAATATTTCGGAAACGTTTGAAGGCGAGTTTGAAGTTTTACAGGTCTGGCTTAAAAACAATTTATCCTCACAGATAATTTTTGACCCTGAAGCAACTCATATCGGCTTAGGTTGGTTTCAAGAGGAGAATGGGACTATTTGGTGGGTCCAAGATATTGGGCAAAAGATTTAATAGATCAAGAGTAAATGTAAATCACTGTTCCATCGGGAACTAATTGATATATTTCTTCAATTTCTTTATCCAGAACGGCAATACATCCACCAGTCCAATCCTTAAAAAAGTGCGTTATGATATTTTGGGGTCCACCATGAATGAAAATGTTATTACCTGGGGGTTCTTTCCGTTTGCGCGCATCAGCTTTATCCTTTGCATTCGGATAACTGATTCCTAGACTTTTGTGATAAGCGCTATTGGGATTGTGATGTGTGATAAAGTATCTCCCTTCAGGGGTTTTCCCATCTCCCTCCTTTTGCTTGTGACCAATTGGATTAAAGCCTAACCTTATGTTATAAGTTTTTATAAGTTCTCTGTTATAGAAAAGTGACATCTTTCTCTTACTTTTCCATATGATTATCATATTCGCGTTGCGAGTGTGATTACTTGATTGAGCACCTGAAATTTTTATTGATTGTAGCATCCCTGAGAAAACAAATAGTTCTATTGATCGCTTTAGTAGATTTCTACGGTTCAGTTTTTTCATCGATAGCAAAACCTTGAATTAGGGTTGCAAATTAGTAAATTTATTTATCAGTCCAATACTTTTATATTTTTCATATTTTGCAACGAGCGTTTTTTATTTTAAATGATTCTGATTTTAATTGGCCACAAGCTGCCATGATATCCTCACCTCTTGGAGATCGCACGGGACTAGCATATCCAGCTCGGTTGACGATTTCAGCAAAGGAAGCAATTCTTTTTTTTGTTGATCTTTCGTAAGGTGAGCCAGGCCAAGGGTTGAACGGAATAAGATTAATTTTGGCTGGAATACCAGCGATTAACTTTACGAGTCTTTTAGCATCAGCGTCGCTGTCGTTAACATCTTTCAGCATTACGTATTCGAAGGTTATTCTTTGGGAATTGCTGAGAGTGGGATAAGTTCTTAGAGCAGTTAGGAGAGTATCAATATTCCACTTTTTATTTATTGGAACGAGAGTGTTTCGAACAGCATCCGTGGTTGCGTGAAAACTTATCGCTAAAAGACACCCAATTTCGTTACCGGCTCTCTCTATTTCTGGCACAACACCCGATGTCGATAAAGTTATGCGCTTTTTAGACAGTGCGATACCTTCGTTATCCATAACAATATGTAAAGCATTACGAACAGAATCGAAATTATATAATGGCTCACCCATACCCATCATTACGATATTTGAAATTTTCCTTTTTCTATCTTTTGGCATGCCATTGTATGGCCATTCATTTAGATCGTCGCGGACAACTAAAATTTGGCCTACAATATCTGCGGCGTCGAGATTACGAACTAACTTTTGAGTGCCCGTAAAACAGAAAGAGCAATTTAACGTGCAACCCACTTGGCTAGAAATACATAAGGTTCCCCTATTTTTTTCTGGAATGTAAACAGCTTCAATTTGATTTCCATCTTTCAATTGTAGTAAGTATTTACGAGTGCCATCAATGCTAATCTGCTTTTTTTCAATCTTCAATCTCTCGATAGCGAATGTTTTTTTCAGATTTTCCCTGTATTCTTTAGATATATTAGTCATATGGTCAAAGGTTTTTATGCCTTTTTGATAAATCCAACTCCATATTTGATTTTCTCGCATTTTTAGGCTTTTTGGTCTTGGCTCAATATTTTTAAGGGAACGTTGCAATTCGTTTCGTGACATACCCACAATATTATTAATTTGCGGGCCCTTTAATTTTTCTAAAGGGGTCAAATCGGGTTTAAGTGCAATATCAGTTTTGATTTCTTCCACTATTTTTCCTTAAGAAATATAATTTTTGTTAAGGTTATTTGCATTTTCTTGTCATAGAATTGAACGCTGCCGTGAAACCTGAAAGAGCGAAAGTATCTTTTATTACTTTTCCAGTATGGGAATTTGATTCAACTATTGCTTCACTTCCTTTTTTAAGGGCACTTATTAGGTTTTTGTCATCATTTGGATGGGACCATGCATAAGCTTTTTCTATCGAATTTTGCGGCTCCGGATGGCTATATAAAAGGAATTTTTGCAAACCGTCTATTCTTAGCACAGCTTGTGATGCTGTTTTTAGTGGAAACCCAGCGAAGTAGGCAACTTCAAAATCATTTGGATTTTTTTTATCCATCTGAATATAAATTCTTCCTTTGTCTCGAGAGACACTGGATAATTTTTCACCATTCTTAAAAGCTAACATTTTAATTGCGCTTGTTGCATTATAACACACAAACGTGCTCCAAGCATTTGATATCTCCACAGGTTTATTTTCTTCAGAGTAAGCGCCTGATAGACTTAGCACCAAAATAAGACTAGCAGGTAGTAAAAATAATTTTTGCATTCTTATCGTCTCTCTCGTAATAGATTTTAGGATCAGTTTCTTAGAGTTCAAATTAATTACTTTTTTACCAATAATCAAATTGAAGCTAAGTTTATAAAACTCTATAAAGTATCTTATGAGTGAAAAGAAAGAAAAATCTAAAGAAAAGCAGGAACAAAGTTACACTTCTTACGAAGATAGTGACTTGATTTTTGAAATTACGAAGAAAAATAATCGAGCGTTTGAAGAGTTTTTTAAGCGGTATGCCAATAAGGTAAAGTTTTTGATGCTTAAGATGGGTGCAAAAGATTTGGATGCAGAAGAAATTTCACAAGAAGTCATGGCGATCTTATGGCGAAAATCTTATTTGTATGACTCAAATAAATCAGCTGTATCATCTTGGGTATATACGATAGCACGCAATTATAGGATTGATTTTCTTAGGAAAGGCAGTCGCTTAATTTTGGATAGCGATGATCCAACATTTGTTCCAGACCCACCTTTAAACTCGGTTCAAATTTTAATCAATCTCGAGAAAAAGAATCGTGTTAAAAAAGTTTTGAGAAATTTAAGTTTGGAAAAAAAACAGTTACTAACAGCGGCTTTTTTTGAAGGCTTATCTCACTCAGAATTAGCATTTAAATTTGGTAAACCACTTGGTACGATTAAGTCAAGATTACGTTTAATTTATGATTCCCTTAGAAACGCTGAAGACCTTAAACCGTTGAGTGGATCTGATGAGTCATAATCCGACCCCTTTCCCAATGATTCAGCTTTTGCGCAACAATTTTCCTGAGTCTGTTCATTATGGTAGTGCAGTGGTTGTTGGAGCTGGTAACAAGACCTTAGTTGAATGGGGCGAAGTTGATAAAATGATCTTTCCAAGATCAGCAATGAAAATTATCCAAGCAATCCCACTAATAGAGTCAGGTGCGGTAGATACTTATAGATTGGGTGCTCAGCAATTAGCTATCGTTTGCTCATCTCACCAAGGTTCGCCGATACATACGACCATTATAAAAAACTGGCTGAAGGGTATTGGTTTCTCTGAGAAGGACTTAAAATGTGGGATTCAACCGCCATCCGATCGATTTGAAAGACAGAAGTTAAGGGACAGTGGT
This sequence comes from Paracoccaceae bacterium, assembly GCA_029242355.1. Classification (GTDB taxonomy): domain Bacteria; phylum Pseudomonadota; class Alphaproteobacteria; order Rhodobacterales; family Rhodobacteraceae; genus JAYZEV01. The sequence continues at coordinate 33,537 of JAQWUC010000071.1, forward strand.
GAAAAACCATCAGAACTTCATAATAATTGTTCAGGAAAACATGCTGGTTTTTTGACATTTAGTAAGCATAAAAATTTAAGCTTTGAATATAATGAAGTTGATCATCCTTTACAGATGAAAATAAGGATGGTTTTAGAGGAATTATCCGGTGAGAAGATTGAAAATTATGGAATTGATGGTTGTTCTGCACCAAATTTCATGTGCTCTTTGAGAGGATTAGCTTCGGCCATGCATTCTCTAACAGATAGAAGAAGATTAGGGAAGATACGGTCAAAATCTGTAGAAGGGATTTTGCAAGCGATGCAAAGCTATCCTCTTCTTGTGGCAGGAACTGGTCGAGCCTGTTCTGAACTTATGATGGCAATGATCTCTCCAGTTATTGTAAAAACAGGTGCGGAGGGTGTATTTGTGGCTGTACTACCTGAAAAGGGAATTGGAGTAGCATTAAAAATTATGGATGGGTCTATGCGTGCTGCTGAAGCGGCGATAACACTAATTTTGGTTAGATTAGGTGTTTTGAGGGGAGACCATCCCGTCGTAAACAAAAGATTATTCTGTGAAATAAGAAATTGGAGTGGGAAGCTTACTGGCTATGTTAGTCCAACTGAGAGGTTTTGGGACTTGGGAAAGAAACTAATCTAAAAATAGTATTAATAGTTGTAGTACCTTGCGAGACTAATTAATTTGTTTTACAAAAGTAGTCACAGGTTAACGTCGTCTCACTATAATATATTGAATTCCTTTAAGGTATTAATAAGTTCGTGAGTAGATTGAAATCATTGCTTTGCAGATTAGATTTGAAAGAAATAATATGAAGATAAAGACGACTCTATACGATAAAATTTGGGACCATCATGTTGTTAGTCGGCAAAGTGATGGCACTTGTTTGTTATACATTGATCGACACTTAGTGCATGAGGTAACCAGTCCTCAAGCATTTGAAGGTTTGAGAATGTCTGGTAGGAAGGTAAGAGCGCCTCACAAGACAATAGCTGTTCCAGATCATAATGTGCCCACAACGATTGACCGCACAAAGGGAATTGATAATGAAGAGAGCAGGATTCAAGTTGAAGCTTTAGATAAAAATGCTAAAGATTTTGGAATTAACTATTATCCGGTAGATGATGTTAGACAGGGTATAGTTCATATTGTGGGGCCAGAGCAAGGTTGGACGTTACCAGGGATGACAGTTGTGTGCGGTGATAGTCATACCGCAACGCATGGTGCATTTGGTGCCCTTGCTCACGGCATAGGGACTTCTGAAGTAGAGCATGTACTTGCAACACAAACCTTAATTCAAAAAAAATCGAAAAATATGAAGGTAGAAATTACAGGGGTATTGGGTGCTGGCGTTACGGCAAAAGATGTAACACTTTCAGTGATTGGAAGAACTGGAACTGCTGGTGGGACTGGACATGTGATAGAATATTGTGGAGATGTTATAAAAAACTTGTCGATTGAAGGACGAATGACTGTTTGTAATATGGCTATAGAAGGTGGTGCTAGGGCTGGTTTAATTGCGCCAGACGATAAAACTTTTGAATATGTCAAAGGTAGGCCACATGCACCGGTAGGAAAAAATTGGAAATTAGCAATTGACCACTGGAATACGTTAAAAACTGATGAAGGGGCTGTATTTGATCAGATAGTTCATATTAATGGTTCTGATATAGAGCCTGTTGTTACTTGGGGGACTAGTCCAGAAGATGTGCTGCCGATTACCGCTAGAATCCCCCAACCTGAAGATTTTGACGGTGGAAAAGTGGATGCGGTAAGAAGATCGTTGGAATATATGGGACTTAAGCCTGGTGATAACTTACAGGACGTTGCCATTGATACTGTTTTTATTGGGTCGTGTACCAATGGACGAATTGAAGATTTAAGACAAGTAGTAGATATTATGAAAGGCCATTCGGTTAAAGATGGTATAAGGGCTATGATTGTTCCAGGATCTGGACTAGTAAAAAAACAAGCGGAAGAAGAAGGTTTGGCGCAGAAGCTTATTGAAGCTGGTTTCGAATGGCGAATGGCTGGTTGTTCCATGTGTCTAGCTATGAATCCTGATCAGTTATCGCCTGGTGAAAGGTGTGCGGCTACGTCAAATAGAAATTTTGAGGGTCGGCAAGGACGCGGGGGACGCACTCATTTAATGAGTCCGGCAATGGCAGCGGCGGCGGCTATAACGGGTCGTTTGACTGACGTTCGACAGTTTTAATAAGAGGGACAAAAGTGAACAAATTTAAAACTTTAACAGGCGTTGCGGCACCACTTCCATTAATTAACATTGATACCGATATGTTAATTCCAAAACAATTTTTGAAAACTATCAAGAGAACTGGTCTTGGTGTTCATTTATTTAGTGAGATGCGATACGACGAAATTGGTGAAGAAGTTAAAGACTTTGTATTAAATAAGTCTTCCTACAGAGACGCAGAAATACTGGTGGCTGGTGATAATTTTGGTTGTGGTTCTAGTCGAGAGCATGCACCTTGGGCTTTGCTAGATTTTGGGATTAAGATAATCATATCGTCCAGTTTTGCCGATATTTTTTACAATAACTGCTTCAAGAATGGTATTTTACCAATCATAGTGGATAACGATACCAGAGATGATCTTTTAAAAGATGCTGAAAATGGTTCTAATGCTCGGCTTACAGTAAATTTAGAAGATCAAGAAATTACCCGTCCAGATGGTTCAAAAGTTCCATTTGAAATTGATGAGTATAAGAAGCATTGTTTAATAGAAGGCTTAGATGATATAGCTGTTACATTAGACAATAGAGAAAAAATTGATATTTTTGAAAGTAATACCTTTCAGAAATTCCCTTGGCTGTAATTAAGCTATTAAGTTTTAGATGGGAGACGCATGGGCAAATTTTCACTTTTAATTCTTCCTGGTGACGGTATCGGACCAGAGGTCATGACTGAAGTTAAGAGAGTAATTGATTGGTTCGAACAAAGGCGCAAAATTATATTTAATGTTGAAGAGGATCTTGTAGGAGGATGTGCCTACGACAAATATGGCACACCGCTTTCAGATTCGACTATGAATAAAGCTCATAAGGTTGATGCTGTTTTATTGGGAGCTGTTGGTGGCCCGATTTATGAGAAGTTACACTTTGATAAACAACCCGAGCGTGGTCTTTTAAGATTAAGAAAAGAAATGGATTTGTATGCAAACTTGAGACCGGCGCAGTGTTTTGACGCTCTAGCAGACTTCTCATCTTTAAAAAAGGATATTGTATCTGGTTTAGATATTATGATTGTAAGGGAATTAACTTCTGGAATTTATTTTGGAGAACCTAGAGGGATAGAAGGTCATGGTGACAATAGGGTAGGAATTAACACAACGCGATATACGACGAACGAAATTCGTCGCGTTGCTCGGTCCGCCTTTGAGTTAGCAAGAAAACGGGACAACAGGCTATGTTCAATGGAAAAAGCGAATGTTATGGAAAGTGGTGTATTATGGCGTGAAGAACTAAAGTATGTGCACGAAAACGAGTATCCTGATGTAGAGCTATCACATATGTATGCGGATGCAGGTGCTATGCAGCTCGTGAGATGGCCAAAGCAATTTGATGTAATAGTCACGGATAATTTATTTGGTGATATTTTATCTGATTGCGCTGCCATGCTTACAGGGAGTTTGGGAATGTTGCCGTCAGCGAGCTTAGGAACCCTAATGGATTCAGGACTGCCGAAGGCACTCTATGAACCAGTTCACGGATCGGCACCTGATATTGCAGGTTTAGGACAAGCGAATCCTTGCGCATGCATACTTAGTTTTGCGATGGCACTTCGATATTCATTTGATAAAGGCAATGAGGCAACATACTTGGAGCAGGCAGTTCAGAATGTACTTTCTGAAGGTTTTAGAACAAAAGATTTAATACAAGCATCTAAAGGCAAAGAGGTTTCAACGTCTGAGATGGGCGACGCTATTATTAATAATCTTGAAAAAATGAGATGACATTTAAATAAATTTTATCAAAAAATATGCAGAGTATAGGAGAGTAGAATGGGTTACCGTGTGGTAGTAGCGGGAGCAACTGGTAATGTTGGGCGAGAGATTTTAAATATTCTTGCTGAACGATTATTTCCCATCGATGACATTGCAGCTCTTGCGAGCAGAAAATCGTTAGGCACAGATTGTAGTTTTGGTGACAAAACATTAAAAACTCAGGATTTAGAAACGTTTGATTTCTTTGGTTGGGATATAGCTCTCTTCGCTGTTGGTTCTGAGGCAACTCAAAAGTATGCTCGCATAGCTGCTAAATCGGGCTGTGTAGTTATCGACAATTCTTCTCTTTTTAGAAATGATCCGCGGGTACCATTAATAGTTCCTGAAGTTAATCCAGATGCAATTTTAAATTACAAAGAAACAAATATTATTGCTAACCCTAATTGCTCAACAGCTCAGCTTGTTGTTGTGTTAAAACCACTTCATGATAGAGCAAAAATTAAGAGAGTGGTTGTGTCGACATATCAATCGGTATCTGGATCTGGAAAAGCGGCTATGGATGAGCTTTGGGATCAAACAAAAGGTATTTTTGTTTATGGGGAAGAAGTTAAACCACAGGAGTACCCAAAACAGATAGCATTTAATGTTATACCACAAATTGATAAATTTATGGATGATGGTCAAACAAAAGAAGAATGGAAAATGGTCGTCGAAACAAAAAAAATATTAGATAAAAACATCAAGCTAACTGCCACTTGTGTAAGAGTTCCTGTGTTTGTTGGCCATGCAGAGTCAGTCAATGTTGAGTTTGATGATTTTGTGGATGATGATGAAGTGCGAACGATACTTCGTGAGGCCCCTGGTGTTCTAGTGATAGATAAAAGAGAACCGGGCGGATATACGACTCCTATCGAATGTGTGGGTGATTATGCAACTTTTGTTAGTAGAATAAGACAGGATACAACTATTGAAAATGGTATAAACCTATGGTGTGTTTCTGATAATTTGCGAAAGGGTGCTGCGCTAAATGCAGTTCAAATAGCGGAGCTTCTTGGAAGACGATGCTTAAAAAAGGACAATTGATAGTGAAGCGAGCAATAACTGTTAAGGCTCAATTTCAAGTCTATGGTAATGTTATACCCTTGAGTAAAGATATTTCTAATGCAGTTCCAATATTGTTATCTGATGACGAGATATATTTGTCTCGTTATCTAAATAAAACTGAAAAAAAATATGCGATCTCAGCGGGATATTTTACATCAAAAGTAAATACACTGTTGGTGCCAGATGTGGACGGAAGTTTAAAGTTAATTTTAATAAAGCCGTCTAGAAAAAAACGATTTTTGATTGGTGATCGAATAGCTCGTTTACCAAGTGGAAAGTACAAAATTAAAAGTGAGTTGTCTAAAGATTTGGCATTTGAAGTTACTTTAGGGTTTTGTCTTTCGTCTTATAGGTTTCAACAATTCCGAAAAAATAAGGAAAATTGTGATGTTGTGCTATGTCTACCGGAGAACGCAGATGAAAAGAAAATAACTACCTTTTCGCAAGCTGAGTTTTTTGCGCGAAATTTAATTAATATGCCAGCCTCACATCTTGGACCCGATAATTTAGAAAACATTATAAGATCTTTTGCCAAAGAAAAGGGTGTTTCTTTTAAAACCATAATCGGTGATGATCTTCTAACAAAAAACTTTCCAATGATTCATGCGGTGGGAAAAGCTGGAGCTGAATCGCCAAGATTAGTAGAGTTGAACTGGGGTAGTCCTGATCATTATAAGGTTACCCTTGTTGGCAAAGGGGTTTGTTTTGATACAGGTGGTTTAAATATTAAACCTAGTACATCAATGGGTGCGATGAAGAAAGACATGGGAGGCGCCGCGTCTGTTCTGGGCTTAACAGAATACATTGTTAAACTGAAGCTGAAAATATCGTTAACGGTATTGATTCCAATTGTAGAAAATTCAATTTCGTCTCAATCTTTTCGGCCTGGGGATGTTTTAGTAAGTCGTAAAGGATTAAGTGTTGAAGTTAATAATACTGATGCTGAAGGGCGATTGATTTTAGCAGATGCACTGCACTATGCCGATGAAAAAAATCCAAATTTACTTGTGTGTATGGCAACTCTTACAGGTGCCGCTCGAGTTGCTTTAGGTCCAGATATTGTACCATTTTACAGTAATGATGAGGATTTTTCAAGGACTCTAGTGGATTGCGCAGAAGCAACCTGTGATCCAGTTTGGAGGCTTCCTTTTTATTCAGAGTACGAACATATGATTGAATCAATCGTAGCGGATTTGGATAATGCACCAAAATCTGGAATGGCGGGCTCAATAACAGCGGCCTTGTTTTTAAAGAGATTTGTTGAAAATTCAGATACTTTTGTTCATTGTGATATTTTTTCCTGGAGTGTCAATGCCGAGCCTGGGAGATCTGTTGGGGGTTTAATGCAGGGAGTTAGAGCACTTTGTGCTGCATTAGAGTTACGGTTGAATAAGCACTGAATTTTTTAACCAGAGTAAATTAAAAAGATCGATTTATTACGAATTTTGCTAATTCACGAAGCTGATCAGCCTTTTCGCCAAATTCATTCATTGCGTCGCATGCTTGAGTAATTAATTGGTCTGCTTTGATTCTTGCACCATCTAATCCCAATAGTGATACGAATGTAGCTTTTCCTGCTTTTGAGTCTTTTCTAAGAGCTTTTCCTGTTTCCTTAGGGTTTCCAACAATGTCAAGAATATCGTCTTGGATTTGAAAAGCTAAGCCAACAGACTCAGCATATTTAGTGAATGGCTCTAAAGATTTCCCTGTAAGTCTGGCACCAACTTCTGAAGCCCAAGTAATTAATGCACCAGTCTTTAAATTTTGCAATTCAATTACGGTTTCTAGATCTAAATGTTTAAATGAGGTTTCAGCTTCAATATCCATGGCTTGACCTCCAACCATACCACGCACACCGCTAGCGACTGCTAAGCTTCTAATCAAATCTAATTTAATTTGTGCATTATGGTGTGTAGTATCATGTGTTAAAATTTCGAACGCTAAAGATTGCAAACCATCACCAACAAGAATAGCAGTGGCATCATCCCATTTTTTATGTACTGTTGGTTTTCCTCTTCTTAAATCGTCGTTATCCATTGCTGG
>JAQWUC010000072.1 GCA_029242355.1 Paracoccaceae bacterium
CAAGACCTTTATAATGCAGCACATATAGTTGATCAGCTCGATAATATACATTTTTTACAACGTCCTATGGTTTGTAGGGATATATCTGATAACTTTAGTATGGACTTGAATACGGTTTACGCATGCTGTTCTGGCACACAAAAGCATATAGGTGTATCGTTTACAGAAGAGTCATATGTAGATCCTATTATGGAAATGGTACACATAATGGCAGGTGGTGAAAATAAATGGAGGGCTCGACCATTTATCTCAAATTCTAACTGTTTTGTGGTCCCACCTATGAAATTTGCGACAGAAAGTTGTTTGGTTATGGAAGCCTGTATTCGTCAAGGAATGCCCGTTTTATTACTATCAGCTGGTCAAGCAGGGGCAACTGCACCTCCCTCAATTGCGGGTGCAATAGTTCAAGCTGTTGCTGAGTGTTTAGCTGGTGTTGTGTACGTAAATGCAATTAAGCCCGGTTATCCTACTATATTTGGCACTTGGCCATTTGTTTCTGATTTGCGAACTGGAGCAATGTCTGGAGGATCTGGTGAGCAGGCTCTTCTAACAGCTGGATGCGCTCAGATGCATCGTCATTATGGTTTACCAGGGGGAGCTGCGGCTGGAATTGCTGACTCAAAGCTTCCAGATATGCAAGCTGGCTGGGAGCAAGCTACATCCAATGTTCTGGCCGGACTTTCGGGATTAAATATGGTTTATGAGGCAGCCGGTATGCATGCGTCTCTTTTAGGGTTTTGTCTGGAAAGCTTAGTGCTTGGAGATGATCTTCTTGGGCAAGTTCAAAGGTGTGTAAGAGGAATAGAGGTTACTGAAGATAATGTAAATATGGAGGTAATGCGTTCGGTGTGTTTAGATGGACCAGGACATTATTTGGGTCATTCTCAAACACTTGATTTGATGCAAAAAGAGTATATCTATCCTACCTTAGGCGATAGAACCAGTCCAAAGGAGTGGGCCGAAAATGGTAGACAGGATCTATTGACTAAAGCTATCGAAAGAAAAAATCATCTATTGTCAAATAGTTCAACGGCTTCTTTTTCAAGAGAAATTGATGATAAGATTAGAGCAAAATTTTCAATACATATTAGGCATTAATCGAAGTAGTATTTCAATTCGCGGGTCTTATTTTTTATAGTAGAAAATCAACTAAAGTTTTGAAATTCACTCTCTTAATCTATACCCAGTTTTAAAAATCAAAAAAATAATAAAAAGACAAAGGGCAATAAATATAAAAATTGACATGACTGACATGAAAATAGGTACGTCAGATGTTCCAAAAAAACTCCATCGGAAACCACTTACTAGGTACAAAACTGGGTTGAATTTTGATATAATTTGCCAAAGTGCTGGTAACATTGAGATACTATAGAAAGTACCTCCTAAGAAAACTAGAGGAGTTACTAAAATTAGTGGAATAAGGTTTAATTTCTCCCAATTAGTGGCCCATATTCCGATGATGAATCCAAATAAAGAGAAGCTCACTGATGTTAAAAATAAAAATACTAACATCCAGCCCAGGTGCTTTATATTAAAGGAAATAAATAGTGTAGCCGTAATCAATATTATAAGACCAATAAAGATAGACTTGGTAGCTGCAGCTCCTACATAACCAATAATAGTTTCGAGTGGTGATATAGGCGCTGATAGTATTTCGTAAATGGTCCCATTGTATTTTGGCATAAAAATTCCGAATGCAGCGTTAGACAAGCTTTGAGTTATTACTGATAACATTATTAGACCGGGGACAATAAATGCTCCGTAGTTGATACCTTCGATATCGGGTATCTTGGAACCAATCGCGGTGCCAAACACAATAAAATAAAGCGATGTAGATATAACAGGGGCTAAAAAACTCTGAAATAAAGTTCTCATTGCTCTTGCCATTTCAAATTTATAAATTGACCATACAGCGTAGAAGTTCATTTCTGATCCTTATTTATAAATGATAAAAATACTTCCTCAAGAGAACTCTGGTGGGTTTGTAAATCTTTTACGATGATCTTATTTTCGGACAACGCTGATAACATTCGTGTGATACCTGTTCGACTTGCATTTTTATTATAGGTATAGATAACAGCAGCTCCAGTCTCGTGGAGCTGCAAGTCAAATTGATTTAGTGATTTAGGTATTGTTTGTATTTTATTTTTTACAAAGACAATTAATTGTCTTTTGCTCATTTTATTCATTAACTTTATTTTATCTTCAACTAGAAGTAGTATTCCTTTATCTATTATACCAATTCTATCTGCGATTTCTTCAGCTTCTTCAATATAATGGGTTGTTAGAATGACAGTTGCTCCACCTCGCCGAAGTTCTTGAACTAATTCCCACATTCGTTTTCTCAGGGCGACGTCTACTCCAGCAGTAGGTTCGTCTAAAAATATTAACTCTGGGTTGTGAGCTAGAGCCTTGGCGACTAAAACTCTTCTTTTCATACCACCCGATAGGCGTATGATAGATTCATTTCTTTTATCATATAAAGAAAGTGCATTTAAAATCCATTTTAAATAAGCAGTATCAGGCGGTTTTCCAAAAAGACCGCGGCTAAATGATAATGCATCCCAGACAGTTTCAAAGTTATCAAGCGTTAGTTCCTGGGGAACAAGCCCTATCAATTCTCTCGTTTGTCTCCAATCAAAAATTGTATCAAAAGTTTTTACTTTAATGTGTCCTTCGTCTTGTCTGACGATTCCACAAATTGATGAGATGAGAGTAGTTTTTCCTGCACCATTTGGTCCAAGGAGTGCGAATATTTCCCCCTTTGGAATCTGAAGAGAAATTTTGTTTAAAGCCTTGTAACCATTTTTATATGTCTTGGAGACTTTATGTATTGAAAGAAGTGTATCCATTTAGATTGGCATTGGCTTTAGCCGATTTACTTGATCTATTTCGGTAAGTATCTCACTTGAAAGTTTAATATCTAATCCTTTAAGTATGTGGCTTAGTTGCTTGTTTGTAGTTGCACCGAAAATAACTGAACCCATAAATGGTCTTGAAGCACAGAACGCTAACGCCATATGAGTTGGATCAATATTAAATTTTTGTGCTAGGTTAAGATATTTTTCTACTGCATTAAAGGTGTTTGATCCGATTCTACCTGATAGATTTGGAGAAGAATCTGCCGTAATTTCTAATCTTGACCCTTTTGGAATTTTATTATTTTGATATTTTCCTGTTAAAAGCCCGGCGGCTAAAGGTGAAAAGGATAGGAGTTGAATATTTTCATGATGGCAAACTTCTGCTAGATCTGTATCAAACAGCCTACATAGCAAACTATACTCATTCTGGATTGATACAATTTTAGTTTTATTATTTTGTTTTGCGTGCTGAAGAAATTTCATAGTTCCCCAGGCACTTTCATTGGAAAGACCAAGCGCTCTAATCTTTCCTTTTGTAATGAGATCTGTCGAAATTGATAGTATTTCTTGCACATGATCATCCATGGCTTTGGTTAATTGGGCTGATGCATCAAACTGCCAATATTTTCTGAAATGATAGGAACCCCGATTCGGCCAGTGAAGTTGATATAGGTCGATATACTCCGCATTTAGTTTTTTCAAGCTTTCATCTAAGGATTTGATCATTTGAGTTTTGGTTATGGGACTTCCATCTCTTATGGTCGCACTGCCTTCTCCAGTAATTTTTGTAGCGAGGAACAAGTCATCATGGTGCTTTCTTTTCTTTATCCAGTTACCGATAATCTGTTCAGTTTGACCAGCAGTTTCTCGGCGCATTGGATTGGTTGGATACATTTCAGCTGTATCCACAAAATTGATGCCATGTTCTATGGCTGCATCAAGCTGCCAATGACCAACTGATTCCGAAGAAGCTTCTCCCCAGGTCATTGATCCTAAACAATATTCGCTTACTTTTAAGTTTGAGTTTCCAAGCGTATTATATTTCAACTTTTATTTTCCCATAACATATTATTATTAAGTTTTTCTTTTATTTCTGAAGTGTGTTGGCCTAATTTTGGAGATAAATGGTTATAGTTTAATGAGAAAGTGTCAAATAATATGGGACTTCTTATAGCTGAAATACCATTAATTTCGTATACTATTTGTCTATGTAATGCTTGTTCGTCGTTTAGCGCTTCTTCAACTGAATTTATTGGTCCACTTGGAACACTAACTGCGTGGAGTTTTGATAAAATTTCAGTTTTTGAAAACAATAAGATACGCTTTTGCATCAAACTAATTAAAGTATGTCGGTTAAGAACGCGATTTTTGTTTGTTCTATATTTTTTTTGAGAGTGCAACTCCCATCCAAGAGCAATGCAAAGCTTTTCAAATTGATTGTCATTTCCACAGGCAATTATAATAGAACCATCATGAGTGTCGAATTTTTGATAAGGAACGATAACAGGATGAGTATTGCCCATTCGTTTTGGAGACACTCTAGTTTTGAGATACGATGCCCCTTGATTAGCTAATACTCCAAGTTGAGTATCAAACAGAGACATATCAATATGGGTGCCTTGTCCAATTGTTTGTCTTGCTAACAGTGCAGATTGAATTGCTACTACGCTATATAATCCAGTAAAAATATCTGCGTAGGCGACTCCAGGTTTTTGAGGTTCCCCTTGTGCTTCTCCAGTTAGATCCATAATACCGCCCATTGCTTGGATAATAAAATCGTAACCAGGTCTGCTCGCATATGGTCCATTTTGGCCAAAGCCTGTAACTGAACAATAAATAATAGAAGGATTTTCTTTCTTTATGTTGGTGTAATCTAAACCATATTTTGTAAGCCCACCTACTTTAAAGTTCTCGATCATAATGTCTGCTCTTTTAGCTAACTGTCTGACCATCTGACAATCGTCTTTATTTTTAAAGTTAGCTACAACGGACCTTTTCCCTCTGTTAGTGCTTTGAAAATAGGCTGACGAGTCGTCGTCGTGAAATGGAGGACCCCAGGTTCGAGTTTCATCACCAATGGGTGACTCGATTTTTATGACGTCTGCTCCTAAGTCGGCTAAAAGCTGTCCAGCCCATGGGCCAGCTAAAACTCTTGCAAGCTCCAGGACTTTTATACCTCTCAGGGGCAATTTTTTTTTCACGATAATGTTACTTTCAATCGATGTTATATTCTAACGTGGACGTTTATGGGATAGTGGACTATATATGTAACATCATAACAAAAATATACAATGATCGAGCATTAAAACATAACTTAGTTTTAGAGTAGGTTCTAATTCAATAAAATGGATAGGTAAAATGATTTGGTGGAAAAGAATTTTTAAACGGCCGTGGATTGTGCCTGTCGTTCGTCTTGATGGAGTTATAGGATCTTCAGGCCAATTCGGGGGGGGTGGTTTAACAGACTCTAATCTTGCCCCAGTGTTAGAAAAAGCGTTCGAAATGCCTAGAGTGAAAGCCGTGGCTCTAGTGATTAATTCACCTGGAGGATCTCCAACACAATCTTCTCTCATAGCGGCGCGCATTAAAAGACTTGCTAAAGAAAACAAGGTCCAAGTCATTGCTTTTTGTGAAGATGTTGCAGCCTCCGGAGGATATTGGTTGGCGTGTTCGGCCGATGAGATTTTTGCTGATGAAAACTCAATTATTGGCTCAATTGGGGTAATCTCAGCCAGTTTTGGTTTTCATGAATTCATAAATCGCCAGGGTATTGAACGTCGAGTTTATACCGCTGGTGAAGATAAAAGTGTTTTAGATCCATTTCGACCAGAAAAAAAAGGCGATATTGAAAAAATTAAAAAGATTCAAAGTGCTATTCATGCTAACTTTAAGGGATATGTTGAAGAAAGCCGAGGTACAAAAATTGATACTAAATTGGTTTGTAATGGTGAGTTCTGGGATGCAAGAAAGGCCTTTGATCTTGGTTTGATTGACGGTATTGATCATTTAGAGCCATTGTTAAAGATGCGTTTTGGAGATAAAATTGAATTTAAGGTTGTAAGCCGAAAGAAACCTCTTTTTGCGAGATTAAGTAAATCAATGATAAATAGCATACACGGTGCCGTCATTAACAAATTATATTTTGGACGGTTTAATTTATAATAGTTGATCGTTCTTAATTAGCTCAGCAATATTTCTGGGCAAATAAAAAGTGATTTAAAAGAGCACGTTTGATTAAAGTACCAACTAGACATTATAGTTAGTCTTAGAAAATAATTGGGTTCGTGCGGTTATTTGAATAGTGAAGCTTCTTAAGTTTTATTAATAACGGAAGATGTGAATGGATTTAATCTTTTTTATCTTTGGAACGGCAATTTTAGTGTTCAGTGGAGACTTGCTGGTCAGAGCAGCAGTCGATTTAAGCCTTAAGATGGCAATATCTCCAATGATAGTGGGTTTGACAGTTATTGCTTTTGGAACCTCTGCCCCAGAATTATTAGTTGGGGTGCAAGCGACTTGGAATGGGTTTGGAGGATTGGCACTTGGCAATATTATTGGTTCGAACGTAACTAATGTATTGCTTATTTTGGGAGTGCCTTCTCTCATTGTGGCAGTAAAAAGTAGTGATAAGGGACTAATACAAAATTACTTTTATATGTTGTCAGCGACACTATTATTTAGTGTTTTTTTATTTTTTGGTGAGATAAATTTTTGGCAAGGTATCTTTCTTGTTTTTCTTCTAATTTTATTTATCTTACAGGCACTTTTTTATAACAAACACTCAGAAGAAAATTTGATTGCAACGGAAATAGAAAAGGAGCGAAATGATTTAAATTCTTGGACGCTAATAGCATTTTGGATTTTTGGATTTATAGGGCTACCTCTAGGAGCACATATTGTGATAACAAGTGCCGTCAAACTTGCTGAGAGTATTGGGGTTTCACATGAAGTTATTGGGTTAACAGTTGTAGCGATTGGCACTTCACTACCAGAGCTTGCCACTTCAGTGGCAGCTGCATGCCGGCGGCAGATAAATCTTCTATTAGGAAATGTTATTGGTTCTAATATGTTCAATATATTAGGGATTGCTGGAGCGGCGGCGTTAATTGGTCCCTTGCAATTAACTGATAAAGTTGGAGTTACTTCTTTAGCTTCTCTATTGGCTTCCAGTTTAATTCTTTCGCCATTTATAATTTATCAAAAATCAATTAAAAGAGGTATTGGACTTCTATTCTTAGTGGTTTACTTAACATATATTATACTTATATTTTAAATACAGGTTTTAAGATGAATGGATCCGCCTTAATAACAGGTGCAGCGACTCGGATAGGAAAAGAAATGGCTCTTGGCCTTGCGGCTCAAGGCGTTGACGTTGTAGTTCATTATATGAATTCTAGAAAAGAGGCAGAGCAAGTTGTGCATGAAGCGAACTCATTTGGAGTTCGTGCAGAATGTATAAAAGCAGATTTACTGGATGATGCTGAAGTTAAAGGGTTGATTTCTAGAGCTTCTTCTCTTCTTGGAAACCCTCTAAATATTCTGGTTAATAATGCGTCGATATTCGAATATGATAATATTAAAACCGCTTCAATAGCAAGTTGGGATCGTCACATTGGTTCAAATTTGAAGGCTCCTTTATTTTTAATGCAAGAGTTCTCCAAACAGGTTGCTGACGGGGATAAGGACCTGAACGGTGAAAATATACCTCAGGGTAATATCGTTAATATTGTTGACCAGAGAGTACTAAAGAAAACGCCTGAGTTCTTCACTTATTCATTAGCAAAAATGGGATTATGGTCTTTGACCCAAATTGCAGCACAGGCTCTTGCGCCAAATATTAGGGTAAATGCAATTGGACCTGGACCAACTTTAAAAGGTCATCGACAAGACGAAGATCACTTTAAGACACAAAGAAAAAACACGGTTCTTAAACGAGGTTCTGCACCTGAGGAAATATTAGAAGCGCTAAAATTTATTTTAAATACGCCGAGTCTCACAGGGCAGTTAATTTGCATAGATGGAGGCCAGCACTTGACATGGAAAACTGCAGATATATTAGGATTAGAGTAAGTAGCTTTGAAAAGCTACTGTATTTAAACGTAAAAATTTAACAAACGCTTAAAGTGAATTGTCCACTAAAAAATATGAAAATAATAAATTGGTTAAAAAAACCCAATTTTTTCAGTAATTTACCAATAATGTTTTTTTTATCATTTAGATTCAATGGTTTAAAAAAATGCTTAAAAAATAGGCACAATGTGATTGCATCAATTTTTTAAGGGAAAGGAGTTAACGAAATTGAATTACGCACAGACTTATCCACAGAAGTCGTGGACACTTTTTCTCTTGTAATTTAGTTTTATTAGGTGCAGACGACAAAAGGAATCGGTTTAAAGCATAGAAGCCTCTAATATCTTTCGCAGAAAGTTAAGTGTGTGATATTTTGTAGATGATAAGAAATTCTAAAAATAATTCAGGTACAAAAGCAATTAGAGCATATCTGCCTGATTTGACTTATTCACCCGGTGTTTACCGAATGATTGATGCGGATGGTCAAGTACTATATGTCGGAAAAGCAAAAAGTTTAAAAAATAGAGTGGTCAACTATACAAGATTAACAGGGCATTCAGCTAGAATAGTTAGGATGATCAGTTCTACCGTATCTATGATGTTTTTGACAACTGAAACTGAAATAGAAGCACTTTTGTTAGAGCAAAACTTAATAAAACAACTTAAGCCAAAATTTAATGTACTATTGCGAGATGATAAGAGTTTTCCAGACATAGTAATTTTTAAATCACATCCGTTTCCTCAAGTGGTAAAAAGTAGAGGCCGTCGACTTCCTGACAACAAGTATTTTGGTCCGTTTGCATCAGCTAAGGCTGTAAATCAGACATTGAACTATTTGCAGAAAATTTTTCTTTTAAGAAATTGTAGTGATTCTATTTATAAATCACGCACGCGTCCTTGTTTACAATATCAAATTAAGAGGTGCTCTGGTCCTTGTGTGGGAAAAATAAAGCAAGAGGACTATGAAAAATCAGTAAAAGATGCCGAAAAGTTTCTAGCAGGAAAAACATTAGAAATAAAAAAAAGTCTAGCTATTCAGATGTCAGATGCAAGTTCAGAGTTAAATTTTGAAAGGGCTGCAGTCCTAAGGGACCGTATACAATCTCTTACTCATATTCAGGGAACCCAGGGAATTAACCCTAATGAGGTAGAGGATGCTGACTTGATAGCAATGGCTCTTGAGGGAACTCAGGTGTGTATTCAAATATTTTTTTTCAGGTCAAACCAGAACTGGGGAAATAAAGCATTTTTCCCCCAATCCGGCGTCGGAGCAGAAGCCGGAGAAATATTAGAAGCATTTATTATGCAATTTTATAGAGAACGTTTGCCCCCGTCATTAATATTAGTTTCTCATAATGTGAAGAATCGTGATTTAGTGTCTTCGGCACTAAAGAAGAATCATAATAAAGCAGTAAAAATAGTGAAGCCTTCAAAAGGAGAGAAAATTAAGTTACTTTTTAGTGCTATGAGGAACGCTTCAGAAGAGCTTGCGCGCAAAATTTCAAGTTTTGAGAACCAAACGAGATTACTTTCAGCTTTAATGGAAAAATTTCATTTAAAAAAAATGCCAGAGCGAATAGAGGTGTATGATAATTCTCATTTACAAGGCTCACACGCAGTTGGAGCAATGATTGTTACAGGACCAGAGGGTTTTATTCGATCGCAATATAGAAAATTTAATATTAAAGATGACTCGATTTCACCAGGCGATGATGTGCATATGATGCACCACGTTTTGAGTCGCCGGTTTGCAAGGTTAAAAAATTGTAATGACACCAAATTTTCAACTACATATCCAGATTTAATTCTCATAGATGGTGGATCAACTCAAGTTAAATCGGCTGCGAAGGTCTTAATTGAGATGAATTTAAAAAATATACCTGTAATTGGTGTGGCTAAAGGCGTTGAAAGGAATGCAGGAAAAGAAAAGCTTTATTTTCCTGACCGATCAAGCTTGATGCTTAAGCATAATGATCCCATTTTGTTTTTTATTCAGAGATTAAGAGATGAAGCTCACAGATATGTAATTGGAGCTCACCGTAAAAAGCGCTCAGCTGCTATTCAATCAAATAGGTTAGATGAAATAAATGGAATTGGTATTAAAAGAAAGAGAGCTCTTTTAGCACATTTTGGTTCTACAAAAGGTGTGAGTAATGCGGCGTTAGAGGACTTAAAGAAAGTTGAGGGAGTTTCAAGCGCATTAGCAGAAGTCATTTATAATTACTTTAATGATTTTGATAGATAGTTTATTAATAGTGTTGTAACATCAATAGTGGAAATAGAAGATGCGCTTTACTATACCTAATCTCCTCACATTTTTTAGATTGACAGCGGCACCTTGTGTTGCAATTTTTTTACTACTGAATTTGAGCGCGACCATTACTCTATCTATTTTTTTTCTTGCAGCAGTTACAGATTATGTGGATGGATACCTAGCTCGAGTTTTAAACCAATCTTCCTCATTAGGAAAAGTACTTGATCCAATAGCTGACAAAGCGATGGTTATAATCACTATATGTTTTTTACATTTTAGCTTAGATGATGATATAACAAAGTTTTTTTTGGGTATTCCAGCAATAGTAATAATTTTCAGAGAAATTTTTGTTTCAGGAATACGAGAATATGTTGGAACAAAATCGGATTTGCTTGTAGTAACACGATTGTCAAAATGGAAGACTGCGTTACAAATGATCGCTATCGGAGTTCTCTTGGCTAGTAATGTTGGTTATTTCGAATTTTTGCCTTTGACGCACATTGGACTTTTTATTTTATGGTTTGCTGCACTGGTAACTGTAATAACGGGTATCGATTATTTTAAAAAGTTTCTCATTGATTTAAAAGGTTAAGAAATATGAATTTATTGTACTTTGCATCGTTGCGAGAATGTATTGGTGTTTCATCTGAGAACTACATTACAGATCAAAAAACCATTTCTGGTCTCATTGACGAACTGGTTAAGCGAGAACCTAGATACGAGAAAGCCTTTAAGAATTTACCAATGATAAAAGTCGCTATTGATCATGAGTTAATTGCGGATTTGGAAACAAGTATTGTTGGGGTTAGTGAAATAGCGTTTTTTCCGCCTATGACGGGCGGTTAACCATGACAAGTGATCACGTACCAAAATTTAAGATTGATATCCGGAAGGAAAATTTTGATATTAATTTGGAAATGAAGTATTTAACGGACGTTAATCTTAAGGTTGGGGCAGTAGTTTCATTTGTGGGTAAGGTTAGGGATCTGAGCAAAAATAGTAAATTGAAATTTATGGAAATTGAACATTATCCTGAGATGAGTGAAAAAGTTTTGCGCGATCTTTGTAAGAAGGCGACATTACGTTGGGAACTGCAGGGGATTTCACTGATTCATCGGATTGGAAAACTTTATCCGGGAGAAAACATAGTTCTACTCGTTATTGCTTCAGTTCATAGAGAAGAGGCCTTTGATGCGTCGTTGTTCTTAATGGATTTTCTTAAGTCAGAGGCACCTTTTTGGAAGAAAGAAACTACTATAACGGGATCGATTTGGGTTGAAGAGAATCAAGTTGATAAACAGAAATTATTACGATGGCAATAAAGTTAAAGTTGATTTGAACCAATAGCAAAAATTGCAAAGAGTACTATCACTAGACCAGCTGTTTTATTGGATTGAAATAATTTTAAACAAAGGTTGCTATCGTTAATATTAAATTTCCATAACTGCAGAATTAAATGCATATAAAATATAAGTGCTCCAAGTTTCATTAATACTTCAGAAATAAAATTGGAGGTTGGTATTTGACTAAATGAAATATTCATCAAGAGGAAAATCATTGATGCGAAAAATATTAACCAATACTTGGCATTATTTCCAAATAGCAACGCTGTTGATTTTAAACCAATTAAGGCGTCATCCTCAGTATCTTGAAATGCGTAAATTGTATCATAAAATAATGTCCAGAAAATACCAGCAAAGTATAAGATTACGGTACTTTGTTCTAATGCATTATTGTGAGCAACGAAACTCAACAAAATTCCCCAATTAAAACAAATGCCAAGAAAAAATTGTGGCCACCATGTAAATCTTTTGGCGAATGGGTAGATCGCAACAGGTAAAATAGACACTACTCCGATCAGGACGGCAAATTGATTAAAAGTAAGTAAAATAAAGAATGATAATATTATTTGCATTAGCATCCAAATAATTGCCTTTTTTGTTGTGACTTGCCCAGAGGGAATTGGTCTCAATTTTGTTCGAGCTACTCTTGAGTCGAAATGCTGATCATTAATATCATTCCAAGTACAACCGGCCCCGCGCATTAAGATTGCGCCAATAATGCAACCAACAATTATCCAATAATCGTGAAAATTTGGTAGCTTGTTTGAAGACCAAATTGCCAAAGAGGAGCCCCACCAGCAGGGGAGTAATAATAACCACGTTCCTATTGGACGATCCAACCTACTCAGTTTTAAGAACGGTTTACTCCAGAATGGACAAAATCGGTCAACCCAATTAGAATCAGAAGCATCTAAAATTCGTTGTGACTGATGTACTTTTTTCTTCAATTTTTTCACACTTTGGAAGTATAATGATAGACCGATCTGAAAGAGTAAGATTATTTGTCAATGAAGAAATCTTACTACACTTAGATATAGCTTTAAGTGGTGACCAAGCAAAGTATCTTTTTAAGGTTATGAGATTAAATGTTGGTCAATTTGTGACTATCATTGACGGAAAGACCGGGGAGTATCTAGCGAAAATTATTCAAAAAAGTATTCGGACTGGAAAAATTCGTGTAGAAACAAAAAAGTCAGATGTAGATAAACCGCTGGACCTGTGGCTATTATTTTCTCCGTTGAGAAAGAATAGAACAGAGTGGGTTATTGAGAAAGCAACAGAGTTGGGTGTGCGAAGAATAGTACCCGTTATTACGTCTCGCACTAGTGTTTCCAGTATTCGGATGAAAAGGCTAAAATCAATTATGATTGAGGCTCTTGAGCAATGTGGAGGGACGTTTTTACCAGAGTTAACCGAACCTATAACATTAGCTAATTGTCTTAATTCATGGCCATCTGATAGGCAACTTATTTTTTGTGATGAGTCATTATCAAAAAAAGATCGGAGTAATAGCTTTCCAGCTATTCATAAAAATAAAGTAGCAGGGATTCTTATTGGACCTGAGGGTGG
>JAQWUC010000073.1 GCA_029242355.1 Paracoccaceae bacterium
CTAATTAATGGAGATAATGACCCACAAAAAATATCTAAAGAAATATTTCAAATATATTCAGATCACTCTAATGGATAAGATATTAACCACATTAGAATCGGACACCTTGGAAGGAACTAAAAATCCAAGTTTAGCGCCTAAACTTATCGGACACAAAAAAGCTCTTAAAACTTTCTTAAATTGTAAATTAAAGGGAAAAATTCATCATGCATGGATTGTATCAGGCCCAAAGGGAATTGGGAAAGCAACATTTTCTTGGAAATTATCTCAAATGCTTCTCAATCAATCTACTGATCTTCAGGATTTTGCAAGCGCAAAGAAAATAAAACCTAGTTTGCTTTCCAATATTTTTTTATGTCGACGACCATACGATGACAAGAACAAACGATTAAGAAAATTTATAACAATTGACGAAATTAGAAAATTAAAATCTTTTTTTCAAATGACAGCAACAGACAATCAATGGCGAATAGCCATCATCGACTCTATTGATGAGTTAAATAAATCTGCTTCAAATGCTTTATTGAAAATTTTAGAAGAACCTCCTTCTCAAAGCATCTTTTTTCTAGTCACGAATCACGAAGGAAGAATTCCAGCAACTATTCGTTCACGCTGTCGGATATTAGCATTAAACAAATTAACCAATAGTGAGATTGAACAAATCCTAAAAATTTCAAATTACGACATTAATAATTTAAATGAAATCGATCGACATATACTTTCAATAATTGCTGAAGGATCTGCTGGAATGGCAATAAACACCATAAATAATGATGGTGCGACCATTTTCAAAAGTTGTTTGGATATTTTAATAGAATTTCCTAACTTTAATCGAACAAAGATATTAAAATTAACAGAAATAATGAAAGGAAACACCGATAAGTTTAAATTTATGTCCTCAATTATCTTGATTGTAATATCAAGAATTACACTTTTAACTATGAAAGTGAAATATATTACTCCGTTAGAACAAGAAAAATTGTTAGTTAACAAAATACAAAACAATTACCACGTTACGCAAAATTTAGCTAAACTTCATTCAGAGTTATCAAAATCGTTTTTATCATGTCAGGAGTTAAATCTTGATGTTTCAAACCAGATTATAGATGCGTTTATCAAAATAGAAAATAAGATGGTTAATAAAAGATATGAATAATAATTTTTTACCTCCTATCATCGACAGTCACTGTCATATGGATTTCCCAGACTTTGATGACGACCTTGATCAAGTATTAGAAAGAGCTCGTAGCGCGGGAGTATCAAAGCTTTTAACAATTTGCACGAAACCTGATAATCTCAAAAAAGTATTGACGATTGTTACATCCCACTCAGATATTTATTTCGCTGCAGGTTCGCATCCACTAAATAAGAACAAAAAGGATATGTTTAGCAAGGATCAGCTTTTAAAGTTAACTTTAAACCCAAAAATGATTGGTATAGGGGAAACCGGCCTAGATTATTTTTATTCATCTGATAATGCTAGTGAACAAAAAAGGCATTTCCGATTGCATATAGCTATAGCGCGAGAGTGTTCGCTTCCCTTAATAGTGCATTCAAGATCTGCAGACCTAGACATGGCTAACATTTTAAAAGAGGAATATAAAAATGGCCATTTTGATTGTGTATTGCATTGCTTTTCGTCAGGGCCTGACCTCGCCAAGATTGCTCTTGAACTTGGTTTTTATTTGTCAATATCTGGAATTGCAGTTTTTCCTAAAAGTATCGAGTTAAGAGAAATATTTAGTAAGACACCTTTAAACCGTCTTTTAATTGAAACAGATAGTCCCTACTTAGCACCACCACCTTTTCGAGGAAAACGGAACGAACCAAGTTACGTCGCATTTACTGCTAAAGTGATGGCAGAGCATTATGGTGTATCAGAATCCTTGTTCAGGCAAACAACATCAACAAACTTTGAAGAATTATTTAAGAAGATAAGAACGTGAAATCATACTTTAAATTTACCATTCTTGGTTGTGGTTCTTCGGGTGGGGTGCCACGACTCGGCGACTTATGGGGGAACTGCGATCCTCTAGAACCAAAAAACTCTAGGTTAAGGTGCTCACTTTTAGTTCAAAAATTTGGGAAATCTGGAGTAACAAACGTACTTGTTGATACAACCCCTGATATGCGACAACAGCTCATTTCGACATCTGTTGGAATATTGGATGGAGTAATTTATACACATTATCACGCAGACCATGTTAATGGTATCGACGATTTAAGAATGATTGTTTTAAATCGAAAAAAAAGACTTCCTATTTGGGCTGATAGTGGCACTCAAAAACGTTTACTGAAATGCTTCGATTATATTTTTGAACAGACAAGCGAAAGTGTCTATCCACCCATACTCGAAATGAACTCAATTAAA
Source organism: Paracoccaceae bacterium (assembly GCA_029242355.1). Lineage (GTDB taxonomy): Bacteria > Pseudomonadota > Alphaproteobacteria > Rhodobacterales > Rhodobacteraceae > JAYZEV01. The sequence goes on from JAQWUC010000073.1 coordinate 2,372, forward strand.
CAAAAAACTAAAATTCAAGGACCAGGAGGATCAATTTGCTTTGAAGCAATAAGAGTAAGTCATGGTAGTATAGATGCACTTGGTTTCAAAATAGGTAGCATAGCATATATACCAGATGTTTTAGAAATTTATAAAAATTCAAAATCTCTTATCTCAAATTTACAATACTTAATTATTGACGCACTTAGGTATCGACCTCATCCGTCTCACGCCCATGTTGAAAAAACTCTTGCCTGGGTGAATGAATTTAAACCCAGGCAAACAATCCTTACTAATATGCATAATGATCTTGACTATCAGACATTGCAATCCGAGACAGCCGAAAACGTTACCCCTGCTTATGACGGGTTAACATTTAAGGTATTTCAATGATAGGATCACTTAGTCTTAAACTACCAACGGAAAATTTACAAAGTGCCATCATTACCAGCGAAATGAGACCAGGCATAAATGCCTTTATTTTTGCGAATATTTACAAAAAATAAATAGCGGTTAGAGCTGAAGCTGTTTCAATTTGTATAATTTTGTCAATGTTTGCAACGTTAATATGGATACCTGCTTTATAATACCTGTTTAATAAAAAAGATGGCATAAATCCTTTGTAAGGAAATAATTTAGAAGTAAATTAAAAAGGTCTTAAACATATAAAAAAATGAATTAACTGTTACAGTCTTCTAATTTAGTTTTTTTACAAAAGCACTAGGCATTAGAGCACCTCCTTTTAACTACTTCGTTAAAAACCGCAGCATATCAGAAAAAAAATTAAATTATCGAAAGTGATCTAAGAGACCACTAAGTAACTTTTTTATATCATGTCTATGCTCAACGAGCTTATTTTTACAAGCGATTGCATAAACAGCACTTTCAAGGCCAAATATTCTCTGACGTAAAGTGCTCTCGTTGTTCTCAAATTCGGTTTCTAGCTTGCTGATAAATTTAAATGCTAAATCATTAATCGCTTTACTCTTGTTCATTTGAAACCTGATTGCCTGAATAATTCGGATCACTAAAATATTTACCGTAATTAAACACGCTAGTCCACCAAGCAACATTGACCAATATCCAAAATCTTTATCATAAAAACGCTCATCTGTTGACGCTATAAAACCAAGAACAACAAAAATGCTAGCAAATAATGTTAGCACAAAACTTACTCCTACTCGAAAATTGAGGTTTGGTAACAAATTATTTTCTTCTACTATTGTTTCTTTTGATTTTTTACGCTCCGTACGCAAATTTTCTTGCTCTAAAAGAATTTGACTTTCTAACGCGCTTACCTGTTGACGAACCTCTATTGGGATATCAATCAAACTTGATACCCCCCTACCCTTTAAATCCTTAAGTTCCATTAGCGAGCTAATACTTGTTCCACCGCTTAAAATTTTAAGTTCAAACCGTTTCTTTTTAATCTCATTGAGGCTCTGAATATGTTGATCGCAAAGTTCTTCGTTAATACCGTATTCATCAAATAATTTCTCTACACCTAGTCTGAGCCTATCTGTCTCAGCTAAAGTCTCTATGAAAGAAAATGGACTGTCGGGTATCGCGGTTAAACCAAGTTCATTTGCTAATTTAAGTACAATATTTAACTTTGCTTGCATGTATGCTAATACTCCGCCACTGCAAAATACCGAAATAAATAAGACAAGGTACACACAAACTAATTAAAAGACAAGGGACCAACCTAACAGGTTAATTTAACCCTACTTTTGAATAAACTAACCTTCATCATTTCCTTTTAAAATAAAAAGTGCCGCTAAAAAATAAACTTTGCTACTTTGCAACGTTCTCTCCTAGAATAACAATCCGTTAGTTAAGCCTTTTTTAAATTTGGAGATGTTAGATTTCAGTAAATAGTTTTCTATACTTCTATAAGCCTTGTATTGCGTGCATTTCTCTTTTGAAGAGTATTTTTTCTTCCCTCAAATTTTGACAAATCGTTGAAACCCTCATACAATGACACTTGATTTTCAACCGCTTGTGTAGCGATTAAAACACGAAGGTCGTTCTTACTTAGGGTAACTTCTCGACTTCTCAAAAACGTTGCAAAATCTCTTTCATTCCTATCTAATTCGATTTGATATCGTTTTAACATTTTGTGCACCTGTTTATTTCTAACACACGAGACAGTTTTTTGACATTTATTATTAGAGCATGAAGTGTGCCAAAGAGGACAAGGTGAAAGATTTACTTTGAAAAATTCTATTGATAAAAAAAAACAAAATATTTTTGGCGCTATATTTATGAGTCTAGCCATGTTCGGCTACGTTTCAAACGATACAATTATAAAATATTTTGCTAGCGACTTGCCAATTGCGCAAGTTATTTTTATTCGTGGACTATTTGTAATAATTCTTATTACATTTTTCTGTTGGAAAAAAGGTGCCTTCAACCAATCGATCGATAGACAGGATTGGCCATTAGTTCTATTAAGAAGTCTAGCCGATGTATGCGCCACATCATTATTTCTTACAGCACTCTTTAATATGCCTCTTGCTAATGCAAGTGCAATATTACAAACCCTGCCGTTAACAGTTACACTTTTAGGAGCGGTTATTCTTGGTGAGCGATTTGGGGTTTATCGTGCTTTTGCTATTTTTTTCGGCTTTGTTGGAGTACTTATGATAATTAAACCTGGTTCTTCTGGTTTCAATAACTTCTCGCTCTTTGCTATTGCTGCCGTCTTATTTATAACTTTAAGAGAAATTATCACTCGTCAAATCACATCAAGATCTTCAACCTTACTTATCAGCCTAATTACAGCCATATCCGTTGCATTTATTGGAGGTATTGGCGGTCTTTTTACACAAAATTGGGTGGTTGTACCTTTTACTACGATTGTGGGCCTATTAGCCGCCTCAGTCTTCATATTTATTGCTTATTATTTTTCGATACCAGCCATGCAATTTGGAGAAATCTCTTTTGTATCACCATTTCGCTTTACATTAATGATTTGGGCCGTTGCGTTCGGGTTTTTTTTCTTTGACGAAATTCCCGATAAATTTACGGTCTTAGGTTTATTAATCGTTATTGCTGCCGGAATATTTACCTACTTTAGAGAAAGTTATTCTACACAAATAAAAAGACAAGAAATCTTTTACGACTAACTCATTACTGGTTCGGAAAATAATCCTGGCACCCGCCTTCTCTAAAGACATCAGCCGTACAACAATGCAATCCTCCTCCAAAGGCATACGCAGCACGCAAATCCACCTCTATAACATTCATACCGAGTTTATCCATTTGCTCTGCTTGATAAACTTCAGATTTCTCTACACAAACGGTTTTAGGATCCAAAACTAAAACATTCATACTTAGCCAAGTTGATGAATAACAAAGTGGCGGTGGCGCATTATGTGCTGGTTGCGCAGCATCAACAATTTCCCAATCATTATTATTAAATAATTTTCGTTGCTCGTCTGGCAAGCGCCGATTAGGGTTGTTCAGAACTAAACCTGGACGTAATGGAGTAAAAGTTGCGTCAATATGAATGGGATAAGGATCTCCGGGAAAATTTACCGTATGAATCCGATGATCGCGGAAATGCCTTCTGAGCCATTCAATCCCTTTCAAATTAGTGGTGAAACCATGCTGAACAACCAAGTCTTTTCCAAATCGAAGTATATCGGCAGCATCAAATAACGGTTCTTCCTCAGTTGTAACAAAAAATTTTTCTGCAGCCCACTCCAAACGCTTACTCTCTCCTATTTTTTCTGATAGATAATCAGGATGATAATCATCGTCTGTTAACCTAGGTTTTGGAGCTGCTTCATGTCGAAAATTTTTGTCCAGCTCCCAATACTTTTGAAGAAGTGGCCGATAGCATAAATATTCAAACCAACGACACCTGTAAGACATTGTAGCTTCAAGAATTTCAGATCCCAAAGTAAGAAGGACATCTCTTGGTGGCATACAGCCAAATTGACTTTGAGTCTGGAAGTCAGGTGTTTTTACTGGTTCAGAAAAATCAATTGGAATTGGTCTATCTACCTTTACTCCCAGGCCTTCTAACTGCTTAGTGAAATTATCTAAAAGTTCATTTGCTCGGCTTATAGTTTCTGGGGATCGCTTGCCCCAACTCCCTTTCATATCACTGTCTTCTGGAACTTTAGCATCAAGCGCTGGTTCAGGGGGCGGTATATGGCAATTATCTGCCTTACCTACTATCACATGTCTAAGAGGATCCCATTCGTTCCAGCTATTTACGATCATAATTTTGTTCCTAGTTATCAAACCATTTGTATTTTTTTTACAACCTAATCATAGTAACCCGTGCCACCTCATCACCTACTATTCTTTTAAAAAATATAATTCAAACATAAAACGACATCTTTTTGTCGAAAATAGAAATGTAAATAAAAAAAAATGCGCAAATATGAAATAAACGGGTGTCCAAATGAATAAGCACTTCTCGAACAAAAGAAAAATTCTACCTATCAGACTCTCGCGTCTCACTGATGATAAAGTTGAGATTGGGCTTAACCAACTGAAATTTCCCACTTGGCACGAAACATATCTTAAAACTGCCAAACTCAAAAAACATGAGACGATACGCGCGAGACGACTTAGTCAAAGACGCGTTAAAGCGAACGTCGATGGAATTTTGCTATTTAGTCCTTTTAATATACGGTATACAATTAATAAGACAAATTTGTAGTTATGGAATATTCCTTTAGAACCTGCCTCGTTATTGAAAATGGATATAAGGTTATTTGAGATTATAAGAACTTACCACTTGTTAAAGATATCAGATCTAGAGATTCAATTTTCTGCTTTACGGCAGGTGACAAATCAAATGAACCGGTAACAAGTTTTGAAAACTTCACTAACTATCCTTTTAATAAATATTTTCTTAGGAGCAAATAAAAATGAAACAATCCTCAACTAGTGAACTTTCTGAGGTTTTAAAATCAGTAAATGAAGCGACTGGGCTTTCAAACAAACACTATACAAATCAGAAAATCTTTAACTTAGAAAAAGAACATTTGCTATTTAACAAATGGTGTGGAGTTGGCTTTGGAAAAGATGTACCCGAAATCGGTGATGTTGCTCCACTAACATTTTTAGACCTACCGCTTTTGTTAGTACGCGATGAAAAAAGAAAAGTAAGGATTTTCCAAAATACATGTCGTCATCGAGGAATGATCCTTATTGAAAAAAAATGTAACATAAGAGGGACCATCCGATGTCCTTATCACTCATGGTGCTACGAATTAAACGGAGAATTGAGAGCTACCCCTCACGTCGGAGGTCCTGGTAAGAATATTCATAAAAGCATAAAACGGTCACAGCTTGGTCTCTATGAATTTAAAAGTCATCTTTGGCATGATGTTGTATTCTTGAATATTTCGGGAGAAGCCCCGAGCTTTAACAAAGTCCACGCTAAGTTAATTGATCGGTGGATAGAATTTAACCAACCCCTTAACCATAGTGGTGTTGATAGTTCAATAGAACTCGAAGTGAATTGTAATTGGAAGCTTGCAGTAGAAAATTTTTGTGAAAGTTATCACCTTCCATGGGTGCACCCAGGCCTAAACAGTTATTCAAAATTAGAAGATCATTACCATATTGAGGAGAAAGGTCACTTTTCAGGTCAAGGATCGCACTTCTATAATCAATTAAAAGGAAAAAATAATATGACCTTTAAAGACTTCGAAAATTTAAGCGAGAAATGGAAAACTGGAGCCGAATACATATCTCTATTTCCAAATGTTTTGCTTGGAGTACACAGAGATCATACAATAGCCATTGTGTTACAACCTCTATCAACTGATAAAACTCTTGAACGCATCGAAATACATTATGCTTCGTCGAACTCAGCATCAAATAAGTACAAAAGTATGAGAAAAAAGAATAGAACCCTCTGGAACGATGTTTTTAAAGAGGATATCTTTGTTGTTGAGGGAATGCAAAAAGGCCGACAAGGAATCTTTTTTGATGGTGGAAAATTCTCACCAATTATGGACTCTCCAACTCATATTTTTCATCATTGGGTAGCATCTAACCTCAAAAAAAATGGCGAGATGGAGATTTGAAACTATCCAAAGCAATCAATAAGCACATACTCAACGCTCACCAACAAAAAGACCGAAAGTATCTCGCTCTAATATATGAACTTTATGGTCGGTCTCAGCTTGAGAAAAATAATATTGACGCGGGGTGTTTCTTTTTAACACATGCTTACATTTTTGCTCTTGAGGAAGGGTTAAATTGCGCAACACGAATTCACAAAGCACTCAAGAATTATGGTAGAGAAGCTTAATGCTCTCTAAGACAGACTGTAAACTATTTTACAATCTCGGTAACACCACCGTGTTCACCCGACCAGTCAAGAGGGCTTTCTAAAAACAACTCAACCTCATTAAGTACTTCAACATTAAAATAATTATGTTTTTTACAAATTGCGAGAATATCATACCAAGTCGCTAAGTTATGCAAGGTTATACCATGAGAGTGAAGCACATCCCTAGTTCCAGGAAATATATCGTAATAAAAAATGACGATAGTGTGATTAACAACCGCACCGGCATCACGCAAAATTTTGCAAAAGTTAATTTTACTACCACCATCCGTCGTTAAATCCTCAACTAATAATACTCTTTGCTCCGGTAACAGTTCGCCTTCGATTTGCGCATTGCGTCCGAAACCCTTCGCTTTTTTACGCACATATTGCATTGGAAGACCCATTTTATCCGCAATCCAGGCTGCAAAAGGAATCCCTGCCGTTTCGCCTCCAGCAACAGAATCGAAAGATTCAAATCCAACATCTCTAAATAATGTTGTCACGGAGAAATCCATCAGTGTATTTCTAATCCTTGGATAGGAAATCAATTTACGGCAGTCAATGTAAACTGGGCTCATTAACCCTGAAGTTAGTTTGTAAGGATTATTAGAATTAAAATTTACAGCATCAATTTCCACGAGCATTTTTGCTGTCAATTCACTTATTCTGTCCTTACTCATAAAATTTGATGAATACATTTTAACTCCTCTTAACCTTTATACTTTCGACTTTAAATCAGTCATGTGCCAAAAAATTTCAAAGCCAGGATCAAACACTTTTATCTCATTTTCTCCGATAATCACCGTTTTGGTTAAATCCACTGGAAAAGATTCTTTAACTAACAAAATTTTATCTTTACTTACTTCCAAATTATAAAAATTACATCCATTTATTGATGTAAACGCCTCTAGATTTTTCAGCAGCCCCTGTTGTTCGAACACAGTTGCCAAAATACCAATAGAATTTGGAGCATTGAAAATACCTGCACAACCGCAAGAATTCTCTTTAAAGATGTTTAAGTGTGGTGCTGAATCTGTTCCAAGAAAAAACCGATTGTCTCCAGAAGTTGCCGCGTCAACTAATGCTAACCTGTGATGTTCTTTTTTTAATATGGGTAAGCAAAAGTTGTGCGGATTAATACCTCCTTTGAATATATCAGTTCGATTTAACACGAGATGATGAGGAGTTATCGTGGCAGATAAATTTGAGGTAGCTTCAAGAACAAAATTGACGCCGTCTAATGTTGTGATGTGTTCAAACACAATCTTTAATTCGGGATACTTTTGTC
>JAQWUC010000074.1 GCA_029242355.1 Paracoccaceae bacterium
AGATCTGCTGAAAGACTAGCATCGTCTTCAATCAACATCACCCCTGTCAAACCCTTGTACACTTGCTTTGCCGTTTTGCCGTGAGCATGCGAATGGAACCAATTCATAGAAGCGTGCTGAGAGATTGGTACATCTGGTGACCAAGTTGCACCAGGCTGGATCTGTTGGTGGGGTCCACCATCGACGTCCCCTGGGACATGAAGCCCGTGCCAGTGGATTGTACTCATCTCCTCTAAATTATTGGACACATCAAACGGAAGGGTTTGTCCCTGTTTCACTCGCAATACGGGCCCAAGGTATGAATTATTAATACCAAAGGTTGCACTAGCCACTCCAGTGCCGAAATCATGCGTTGACGCAGACAAGTTCAGAGAGACCCTGTTATCAAATCCTTCAATGAGATTAGTCATTGGGAGAATGGGAAGTGGGCGTAAGATTGCTTGTGCCATGCCCATCTTCATCAACCCTGCTAGCGCGGCCCCTGATGTAACGGCTCCAATCATAAAATGGCGACGGTTCATTTTCATTATCCTAACCCGGCGTTATTACTATTTTGAGATTACTGGTTTCACCAGTACCCGTGTAAAGGCGGTATCATGCTTAAAATATTCTCGCTAAGTCACTCTTTTTAAGCTGGTCGCCAAACTTTGTACTCTCTAAATTTAGCAATGAAAAGAGTTGATTTCTTACTTTTTTAAAAAATTGTGAGGGTAACTCTATTTCAAAGAAGAAAGCTCCAGTTTTTCACCCCACCCTTGTCATTAGAGAATGGGAAAATACCTTTTTATTGGGTCACAAAAGAAATGCTTACCTGTGTAGCCCAAAAAGACCATAGGCCTTGATATATCTGCTAAGTATTGAAAATTTAAGTCCCTACAATTGTCTTGATGCTATTTGAATTCACCACTCACTAATTGTTTTGCAGGCATTTTATATATCAACAAGACGTGGTCTGAAAGAGTTAGAGATTAACTAGGGATTTAATTTCCTTCATCATATAGCGTTGATTCTGTGGGAACATCCGTTTCATGTAAGCCCGCACGAATTACTGCCTTTGCGGCGAGCATACGTGCTTTGGCTCTAAGCTGTTTTTCATTTACTCCCATAACTTTCCCTTTTGTGAAGCATGGGACTCCGTCTACCCAAGTTTCTGCAATAGTTGACGTAGATGCGGAAAAAACCAGTGTTTGAAGAGGATCATAATAGGGGGACCACTCAATATGATTAAGATCGAACAAAATAAAGTCAGCCTTTTTTCCTATTTCAAGTGAGCCAATTTGATCATCCCATTGCAATGTCTTGGCTCCTTCTATAGTAGCTGCTCGGAGAGCTCGTCTTGCGTCAAAAACTGTAGGGTCCAAATGAGAGTCTTTAAACATTCCAGCAACAAGAAACATTTGTCGCATTAAATTAAGGTTTCCTGCTGCCGAGACTCCATCTGTACCTAAACCAACCGTTACTCCCGCTTCAACCATCTGAGGATATTTCCCGATTGATGTGGCGCCTTTACCTAACTTAAAAGAAGACGAAGGACAGAACGCTACTTTAACCTCCTTTGCTGACATGATAGAAATTTCTTCATCTGTTGCTGCTGCACAATGAGCGATAACAAGGTTGGAGCCAAGTCCCCCAGCATTGTCTATTCGAGATATAGGCCAGCAATTATGCTTGCTTTCGCAAACCTTGGCTTCCTCTATCGAAGTTGCTAAATGATAGGTAGTACCGACTCCTAATTTTTCTGCTAACGCACGTGCGCCAACATGCAGATCTAATGAACACGGTTCTTTCCCCTCAATATTAACCCAGCAACGTACTCGCCCATCCAATGCTCCATTGTATTTACTTACACATTTTTCCAGTTCTGCTAGCGCGATATCGGCGTTTGGGTAAAAATGATGCTCAACCATTTCTTGAGACCAGCCACGAGGAATCTTCTCAGGTTTGTTGTCTGCTGCATGACGCCCGGTTATTCCTCGGATACCAGTTTTTTTCATAGCTTTAACCGTTATGCCAGGGTCGTATTGCGATCCCATATCAAGAAAGCAAGTCGTACCTCCGCGAAGCATTTCTGTGGTACCCAACAGTGCACCATAATATTCGTCCTCTGGAGTTATGAAGGCATAAAATGGTTTAGCCCAATGAAACACCCAAGCCCTAGTATTTAAGTTATCTGGGAAAACACCGCGTGAGAGAGTTTCAGATAAATGCACATGGCTATCAATGAAGCCAGGACACATCCCAAGCATACTCCCATCTTTTATCAAATCGAACGATGATCGTTCGTGACGAGCGCGAACTTCGATGGCAGGGCCTATATCAGTAATGAATGAATCTTCAATTACTATGCTAGCATCCCGCATTACATTGTCATTATCGTCTACTGTGAAAAGGAATTGCAAATTCTCAATAATAACTTTTTTACTCATTGTACTTTTTTCCTGAAGAAAAGACTAAGAAATGTTTATCAAACTTGTTGTATCCGTATAATCTGAAAGTAATTCGGACCCCTCCTTAGTTACCAGTATCATGTCTTTATTTTGCATACCAAATCCGTAACCCGTTTTGTAGATAAGAGGTTCTATACCAAATACCATGCCCTCTTGAATTAACGTCTGGTCATCTTGTGCCAAGTAAGGATCCTCATGCAAATGGAGACCAATACCGTGGCCTACAAAATCAATTGGTGGCATATTAAGAGGTTCAACCATTTTTAGATAGGATTTATAAATTTCATTTACAGCAACGCCTGGTTTAATTAATTCTAGGAGCTCCTTTGTTGCATTGGATAAAACAGACCATATTTCAGAGGCCTTACTTGTTGGTTTGCCAACGCTTGCAGTTCTGCATACTCCAGCATGATACCCATTGATGATAGGAAAGATCTCCACACGACAAATGTCACCAGATTCAAGCTTACGAAGGCTTGGGCCCACGTTTGGTAGCTGACTTCTATCACCCGTAGCAACAATCATAAATTTGAAATCTTGCGCTCCCTGTTCATAAATTTTTCTTGTCAATGCACCCGCTATATCCATTTCTGTTGAGCCAGGCGCCACAGATTGGTAGGCTTCGTAAATACTCTGATCTGCTATGCGCGATAGTTGCCGAAGTAGTGCTATTTCGGCTGGTGTTTTTAGGCATCGCATTTGGTTAAAATTACTGGCGGAACAAGTAAATGATACATTTGGGAGATAATGTTCAAGTCGTTTAAAATCTCCAGCTGGAAGATAATCCAATTCAATACCTATGCTTGCGTTTTTTAGGCCAATCTCTAATAAATAATCCGCCAATAATTGCATTGGATTATCCGCAAATTCTCGCCAGCATCTTAATGAAATATCAGGTAGATTTCGTCTCACAGTGCTTTCTTCCATATCCACTGTAAAAGCGAAAACACGTGCGTCCGCGGTCAATATTAACATACTGTGTCGCCATCGTAGAACATGATGTGAAGGAACAACAAAACCAGCAAGGTATGCGAAGTTTTCCGGGCTAGCGACTACGAACGCATCTAAATTTTTCTCTTTCAAAGTAGTTATTACTTTGTTAACAATGTCCTGGTTCATCTGAATGTACCTTTGTTTACTCAACGGAATAGTCACTTTTGTACAAAATATTGTGATCACATATTATGATCATGTCAAGGATTTTATGGTGCTTTACCAGTTTTACACTTTAAATTTTGAGCAAAAATAAATGCTGATCTTGTTCAGAAATTGTATAAAAATGGATATATTTAGGTTAAGAAATGCGTGAAATTTGCTTCAATACAATCACAAATTATCACTTAGACATGGAGTCTGTCTTAAAACTTTATCACAATTTTGGAGTCTCTCATGTAACATTATGGCGTGAAAAGATAGATCCAATTGGCATTAGCAATACTAAGCGTTTATTGGAGAATTATGGTATTACCGTTAACGGAATCTGTGGTTGGTTCAATCGACCGAAATCGTCCATAACTATTCAGGAAAAGCGGCGAAGTATAGAAATTGCTGCTGAATTGAGTGCCCCGACTGTAACTATTTTAGTGCCAGGGATGGATGGTTTCAAAGGATCCCTTGAGGATTGTCGCAAGGCGAGTTTAGAAGAATTAGAATCGCTATTGGATACTGCAAGAAAAAACCAAGTAAAGCTTGTAATAGAACCTGTTCATCCTAAATCCCTGAATTCGGTTTCATGTCTGAATACTTTGAGTCAGGCTATTGAATGGTGCGAAAATCTAGGATCTGGGGTTGGTATTGAATTGGATGTCAACAATATCTGGTGGGACCCGCATTTATATAAGAATATAAGGTTAGCTGCAAATAAGAACCTGATTAGTGGGGTTCAATTAAGTGACGTATCTAAAGATGGCTCTCAAGAGCGTGTAATAATGGGTAAAGGAGCTTGTGATTTAAAGGCTTTTGTCTCTGCGTTAAATGAACTTAAATACAATGGTGTATTTGAGGTTGAATTAATCGGTGAAAGTCTTTGGAAGAGGGATAGCAACCAATATATGAAAGAAATCCTTCAAAGTTGTGCTAGCCTACTTGGATGAATTAGACAACCATTCAGCCTTTGGTCTATCATAACCAGTTACATAATTATTCTTTGATCCATCTTGACCGCTTACTAGCCATATTGGCATCGCAGCAATATTGGCTAAAGGGCGTTGGATAACGCCATTAATATTAGCAGGGTGCAATTTTGATCGATTAAAAAGCATATTACTATCAGAAAAATACAAGACTAGATGTGCCCACTTTCTCAAGTTTTTGTTGCAGGACCAGGTTTGCGAAAGATTGTGTAAAATTATTTTTGAATCAGACGAAAAAGCAGAAAACTCAAACAAAGGTATTCTACATGCTACTGACCTTTCAGCTTCAACTGGAATATATGAAGCCTCTTGCGCTATTGAAATATCACCCTGGTGGTCTAGCCAGGGAGTTTTTTCTGTAACAATTTCACTACCAATCAAGTTAACATTGTTACCAAGAACTTTACGAACTTCTAACAGAATATCTTCATCTTCACAAATTTCTAATATAGCCCAAGAGTCAAAGTAATTTGAAGACAATGACCATGGATTGTGAACTCCCCAGAATAGATAAGGGGACAAATAATCAATTTGTTTTTCAGAAAAAATTCTATTTAGTTTCTTTCTCAATGCAGGTTTAATATCTAGATATTTAAACCGAGCAGGCATTAATTCTTTTTCAGGCCTTATTACCGTCTCAGTTGTTAAAGTCTGATGCTCACATATGGCTCTAAAGCCTTTCTCAATGGACTCCTTGGTCAATCCTCGTGAAATGAAAATCAATTTACCTGGATTTCTTTTATAAATTTCACCAACTGGTTCTCGAGGATAAAAAAGATACCCTGTAGAGTGAACATAATATGTTCCATCTTCAAAGGAAATTATTCCTTTCATCCGGAGTAATCGTTCTCCTTGTGACTGCACTAACAATTGAATCCATAGAAAAAAATCATCTGCTTTAACAGTTCTTTCTATTTCAAATACAAAACTTGATATTTCTTCTCCGTGATTCAAATTAATTTTTCTCTTGGGAGTTGGTATTGTATTTGACCTTTTTTTTAAACTGGTGATTGAACTAATCAAATCTCCTATTGAGTCTTCATTTTTTAGTTCCAAACGTTTCGCCAACGGATTCATTTGATCTATAATTGTATTGCTACTTGATTGATCTACTATGCTAGCCAGGTCTGTTTTGCTAATTGCGAGTATATCTGCAAAAGCCACCTGATTTGCTACTTCAGGAAATTCTTCTACCTGAGTTTGGATATTAATTGCATCTACAACAGTTATTAGGTTCGTAATACCCATATGGTGTTGAAGGACTTCATCGGAATTTATGAGTTTTAGTATTGGGATGGGATCTGCAAGGCCTGTAGTTTCAATGATTATTGGGCCTGATACTGGTGGCAGTTTTCCTGAATTTAGGTCTTCTACAATACCTGTCAGTTCATCCCGCAAATCGCCTTTAAGCGAACAGCATAGGCACCCTGACGATAGCAAAAGGACGTCTTCTGTGACCTCGCGTACAATTTCATGATCCAATCCAATGTCCCCAAACTCGTTGATAAGAACCATAGAACCCCGGAGTTTGGTACTACTCAAAAGTTTATTTAGTAAGGTAGTTTTTCCGCTACCAAGCGCACCAGTAAGTAAACAGATGTTTAGGAGTTTTTTTTTTGTAACCGTATCTTTCATATCAAGAAACCCCTATAATTTAATTGTCATTATTGAAAATCATTCCAATTTTTTAGTTTGACAATGCTCTGATAGGTTTCGTCAATATCCCTGGCAATTGACTCCACGCATGCATCTGAATTTTTACTCTTTAGTCCATTAATTAAATTTATATGTTCTTCTGCACGCCACTGAACTCCGTCTGAACGCAATGCAACTGACATGAAAGTACCAGCACGCAACCACAAATTAGTAATCGACGCAAATGTTAAAGGACGCTTAGCGAGTTCGTAAAATGTCAAGTGAAATTTTTGGTTTTGTTCAATGCATTTATGAAGTTTGTGTTCAGCCATTGCTGTTAGGAGTTCTTCATTTATTTTCTCAAGGTTTTCAATATCCGCTCTCGTCACTCGCCTGTAGGCATGCATAGTTATATTTGTTTCCAACTGAGTGCGTAATTCCATTAACTCGTCAAATTGTGCACGGGAAAGAGCGGGAATGCTGACATGTCTGTTTGGCAAAACATCCATCGCGGCCTCTGCTACAAGACGATTTAGAGCATTTCGAACAGGAGTTTCTGATACATCCAATTCAGATGACAATTGCCGGAGGGAAATGGTTTCTCCGGGTCTAAAAAATCCACAAATTAATAAATATGCTACCTGACGATAAACCTTGTCTTGAACTGTTTCCTTCCCCGTAGCCTTGGGCCAAATAAAGTCATCGTCTTCTGGTATGGGTGGAAATTTCATTTTAATTAACCCTTACGTTACCTTTATATCTTTGGCTCTTAATCCCAAGGATATAGTAAAGTTAGAAGGTACTGTCTAGGTTTGACTTTTATCAATTTAACTTTTCTAAATAAATTATACATAAAAATATTTCCGAGTTTGGCTAATTATATTCGTTTTATTAAATCGCTGTTTTCTTGCGTCAATATACCTTATTTGTCCATTCCAGGGAATATTAGACACCTGCCCCGGCCGTAGAGACTTTCATTAACTTGATTGTTTTCGAAAATAACTTCTCCACGGCTAATTGTTAAAACGGGCCAACCTCTCAGTTTCATCCCCGAATAGATACAGGTTCCTTTGCCCTCATGAACAACTTCTTTCTCTAGATCAAGATCAACTAGTACAATATCAGCATCGGTTCCTACATTTAGAGACCCTTTATTCGGATAAATTCCAAAACGTCGGGCAGGATTCGCTGAATTTAGCTGAACTAGCCGTTGAAGCGGCAACCCTCTTTCATGCACTCCATGATTCAGCATCAATGCTAACTCCCATGGGAATGAAACAACACCAGGTTTTTCCGTCCATACGCTTTCACTCTTTTTAGGAAAAAATGGTACATGGTCACTGCCTAAAGAAAAAATTCTGCCGTTCTTCATTCCTCGCCACAACCACTCTTTTTGTTCATTATCGCGCAAAGGCGGTGAAATTTTGGCTTCAACCCCAATATCTTTATCATAGGCTGTACGAACCAAATAATGTGGACAAGTTTCAATTTGCACGTCGATACCCTCTGCTCTTGCTGCTGCTGCAAGATCTGCGCCCTGACCCGCGGTAGTATGGACTACTTGCAATCGTGCTCCCGTTTTACTCGCAAGAAAAATCATTCTCTTTATCGTTTCAATCTCACATAAAACTGGTCTGGATTCAGAGTAGGCTGCAAGATCAGTGCGTCCAGTTTCCAGTAACTCTTCTTTTACCCATCTAGCAATGGATGTGTTCTCACAATGCACACTAACAACACCTCTTGGAAGTTTAGCTACTTCACGCATCGTTGCATAAACCCAACCGTCATTCGCAGGAATTATACCTATAGGGTTGTCTGGCTCATATCCGAAATATAATTTAAACGACTGTACCCCTGTTTCTTTTGCAATTGTCGGGATCTCATGAATATGTTCTTCGCGTTGTATGCCGAAGTGCAAGCCAAAATCGATAATAGAATTGGCTTCTCCTCTTGTTCTTCTGTCTTTATAAAACGGGATGTAAGAAGGCTCTTTATTGCGAATATATAAGAAAGCAGTGGTAATGCCTCCTCTAGCAGCAGCAGCCATTTCAGTTCGCATATCCTCATCATAATCATAATTAACTCCCAGATGACAATGTGGATCAAATACTCCAGGAATAATGGTACGACCCTCCGCATCTATCACCCTAGAGGCATCTAGGGTATTCTTGGTATCAGCAATTGCGGCAATTTTTGAATCCTTGATGCCGATACTTCCAAAAATATTTACATTCTCATCTACTAATTGTGCATTCTTAATTACCAAATCATATTTCATTTCCGTTCCTTCACTATGCTAATGATACGTTCTGCAATTCCTTTCCATTGACTCCGCCCAACAGTTATTGGAGCCCGCCTTCCCAAACCTCTACCCCAGACACAATTAATATGCCTTGATCTTGCGTAATCAAAATCAACACCACCAGGAGGAGCTGCAAAATCTGCTATAAAGACAGATTCTGGCATTCGATCAATTATTGCTCTGGTTACCAAGGGTGCTGGTACTGCTGAAAGACAAATATCACAATTTGCCACAGCATCTCCCAAACCATCAAGAGTAATTGCTTTAGCCCCTATTACGATTGCCTCAGCTCTTTGTACGGGATTTCGTGCAGCTACTGTAACATTAGCTCCCAATAATATAAGGTCTCGAGTGAGTGTATGGGCCACATTTCCCTGGCCAACCATCACTATGCTAGAACCATGGATAGATACTTTTGTGTTTTCAATTATGATTTTTAATGCCAGTTCAACGATCGAAGGCATTCTTAGCAACATTAATTCTTTATCAGTTTCGTATTCATGCAATCCAAAACCAAGCTTTCGACAAACTTCCGTTAAATTGGGGTGCGGTAAACCCATTATTAAATGCGCATCATTTTTGGCACCCGACAACATGGCTTCGTCGGGGTAGATTTTCTCATTAGAAAATAATGCCCCATCTTGCGACATTCCAGGAATGGGAAACAAAATGAAATCTGCATCTTTAATTGATTCACCAGCAGTTTTTGTTCTTGTCGCTCCATCGAGCCCGTTTTTATCTATAGGAAAACCAAACACGGAAACGTTTGCCCCAGTCTCTATAACTAGCCTTGCTATTTCTTGCTCTCGTTCATCTCCACCAACAATTGCAATCTTTAATTTACTCCAATCTATGCTCGAGATTTCTGGCATTTCATAAGTCATTTCTTCCCCTTACAATTGTAAAAATCTCTTTTGGTCCAAGACCTAAAATACCCAGCGAAGTAGCATTTCGTCCATTTGCAACTAATTGATCACCGATCAAACACCGCCCCATTTCTAATAAAGCACGTGCCGTCGGAACCTCAATACCAGCGCATTTCGCTAATTCTACAAATGGTAATAAGCCATGACCAAAATCTTCAACGTAATATCTATGCTGTAAATTATTAGGAGCCATTATCAAAGCATTTGCTTTTCCGCTAGAAATTGCTTGGCGTAACGATTTTCTAGCATCAGATGCTTCAACTGTACCTATAAGGGCCATTTCTTCAACTAACGACGGCACTTCATGTCCAAATTTTAGCGCCACATCAACCCGTTCCCGATCGAGCTGATCCATAATTTTCGAAACCCCTTCAGTTAATCCGTCACGATAAAAGGTAAATTTTCCACCAGTTGCTTCTACCCAACTTGCACCAAGTATTGCACCCGGCGGGTGCAATACGAGATTAACATTGCTCAAGCTAGAATATAAAACATCAGGAACCAAATTGATGTTTGGATATAATTTTTGAGCCATTTTTATAGCTGATTCTCCACCAGGTAGTGCGGCGGCTCTAACTGACTTTGCTTTACCAGTAATATTTACGTAGTCAGTATCTAATTTACGTGCTACGTATGTCAGGGTTGAAAATTCAACCAAGGGCGGAACTGGCTTCTGAAATCTTTTGAATATGGCATTGAATTCCAGAGCCCCACCAGTATGACCAGGATTTAGAATTATAGGCCCAGACCACCCAGACTCGCAGAGATCCTTTGCCACGATTGAATGCGCAATTGTTGGCAAAACCACTAAAACCACATCCGCACTTTTTAGCGCTATCTTCAAATCTGTAGTCGCTAATGACGGCTTAATTTCACCTTGCCCTAATAGACCTTCATAACGAATTTTTCCCACTTTTATAATTTCATTAATAGTCGGCCTACCTCGATTCCAGAGGGCGCATTCAAAACCTGCCTTTGTCAATTCTACGGTTGCTGAAAGGCCTCCTGCGCCAGCACCAAGTATTGCAACTCTAGTCACAGGGAATATTCTTTAATCTTTTGTATGTCGACTTCTATACCCAAACCAGCTCCTTTGGGACGCAGAACTCGACCACCAACAAAATCAAACGCCTCGGATACTACATCATCAAGATAGTAAATTCCTGCAATTTCTGGGCCCTTACATCCTTTAGGTTTGGTAACTGGGCACACACTTGGCAGAATAGCATTTGGGAGCGCAGATCCAAGATGAAGATTAGCTGCATTTCCAATCCCTAGTTCAATCGAGCCACCAATGTCTACAGACATATGAAGAGCTCCTGCTAGATCAGCTTGCTGTTTTGCTCTATACAAGCCACCCGGTTTTGTAACATAGCAAGATATATACTGGGCAGCATTTAACCCATCCAGCTCTATTATATCCTGCATAGTCCATGCAGATTCATCAGCCATAATGGGTGAATCGATTCGATCCGCAACGCGGGCTAGATCACGGGCGCCCATCAGAGGTTGCTCGCAGAACATTATACCATATTCCTCCTGAGCTTTGGTGACCCTGACAGCTTCACTTACGCTAGAATAACCTTCATTACCATCGACACGAATTTTTATAGTTTCACTAACTTCCTCTCTTAATCTTCGCACTAGTTCCACATCACGATTAGCATCAAGACCAGTCTTACATTTTATTGTTAACACTCCTTCATCCACAGCGATTTTAGCTTCTTCAATGCATTTATCGACGGGCATTATCCCCAAAGAATGAGCAACTTCGATACCATCTCTAAAGTCACCTCCTAAAAGATCACAGACTGGTCTGTCTAGGGCTTTGCCCATTATATCATAAATGGCCATATCTAATGCCGCTTTTGCATAGGGATTTCCCTTTACGACTTTATCCATCCGATTATGTAAAGTGCTAATTTGTACTGGGTCCATTCCTTTGATTGCAGGAAAAAGGTGATCGTTGATCATATGACAAACTGTTTCGGGGGTTTCTCCATAATAACGCATATCGCTGCCGCCCCAGGTTTCACCCGCTGGACTTTCACCCCAACCAACAATTCCATCATTTGTTTCCAGTCTAACAACTGCATGATGACCAATCGGGGTAGACATTTTCGATGCCCACGTATGATGTCGTCTGTTTGGCACAGAAATTTTAAAAGTAGTGCAGTCAGATAATTTCATTTTTTTTCCATTCAATTTATGACAAGGTTTTATCTAATGAATCTGGAACGGCTAACTTTCTGATTCATACAATTCAAGTATATTACCCTCTGGATCATTAACATAAATTGTCAAACCGTAAGGACCTGGCCCAAGTTCTCGGACAAAGACGGTTTCTTTGTTTTTCAATCTTTCGTTTAGTCCAACCACATCTTGAACTTCGAACGCAAAATGATCCATTTGTTCTTGACTACCAGAGCCACCTATAGTTAGTCCTAAACCCTGATTTGTTACAATTAGAGGGCGACCATCAGGTAGTGGTTTTGCATTCTCTTTACGTGTGAATCCTAAGTTATCAATATAAAAGGCGGCAGTTTTTTCCATGTCTTTGCATTTCAGGAGAAAATGACCAAATTTAAGGACCTTAGGACTTGTGGCAGAATTTAACCAGTTTTCTACTGCGGTAGAGTGCGACAATGTGGCAAGATAATGCTTCCAGACTTCTTTAGCAGAATTTTCCCAATCAGCTCTTACACCTGCTATTGCATCTTCTATAGCGATTACATCATAATCCCTTAGATAAGCTTCTCGAATGGATGTCTCGACACATGCATTTGTGGTTGCCCCAACAACAAATACGGCTTCCACACCATGTAATTCTAACATAGTATTTAACCTAGTTTCATAAAAAGCACCAAATCTATGCTTCCTAATGACGTTTTCTGGAACGCTATAGGCAAGTTCCGAAATTTCCTCAAGGAACTCTGCATCCCAGGTACCTGCGAGAGCTGCAATTTTTTTACGCTTTGAGGTGTGTGAGGGTAATTTTTTGCGCTCCCTACGTTTATCAATTTGGGTATGCTCCTGCTTTGTCCAGAAGACAGGGACGTTAGCCTTTGTGAAAGCTTTTGCCAATTTTTTAATAGTAGGTATAATTTTTACTGCCGGTTCAATATTAACACCCGAAATCCCAAGAGTGCCCTTAGCATGGGCAAAGGCGTTCTGTGGATCAATAACCAGCAATGCTGATTTTTTATGATCAATTAAGTTTAACATTCTATGGCACCCTACAAATGTTTCTTGAGATCTGATTTAGATATATCAGTTCTATCAACCCCAAGCACACCGGCGCGCGCCCAATTTTCTAATTCATAATCCTGTATAATAATATGCAAACCATCCGGATTTACATCCATATGCTCTACCATGGCTTTAGTAATAGCTTTCGATACAGCTCTTTTTTGTTCAACTGATCGGCCTTTCCACACTTGAATTTGTACTACTGGCATAACTATGATCCTCCCAATTTGTGATCACTTTATGAGGTTACATTAAGAAATGCAACTATTTTGTGCTATTTTTCTTATCCATTTATTTAAATCTCAAAAGGAATTTTAGCAAAAATTTGTTATTAATACCATGATTTTATTCTTATTTCTGATATTAACCATATTAAAGGAATGTTTCAATTTTATTTCAGATTTTAAACATTCACTGGAAAACTAAAATTGACCAATTGGTATGTTTCTGTATATTATGCAATTCAAAGAGTATAAAGTTAAAACCTAGACCCAAACTATTATACCTATCCAAAATTTAGTTATGCCGAGTGGAAATTGTTTGTTTAGAGTTTGTTTAATAGGAGAATAGGCTAATTATGCAAATTAAATCGGTAAATATTATTGGGCGGCCTGGTGTTTATGATATTGAAGTAAAAGCTGGGTTAATTAATAATCTTGTCAAGGTTGAGGGCTTAGCAAAGCAGGTATTAGTACCTACTTTTGGTGATATCCATGTACATTTAGACAAAACTTATTTAATTGACCGTTGCTCCGAGCGAGTTAACAATCTAGGGGATGCGATTAGGATTTGCTCCCAAGCAATGGTTGATTCTACTTTCGAGGATATAAAAATTAGGGCAGCTAGGGCTTTACGCGAGAGTTTTTTTCATGGGGTCTGCGCAATGAGATCGCATGTAAATTGGCATGAGTCAAACCCTCCAAAGGCTTGGATAGCATTACAAGAATTAGCCGATCAATGGAAAGGAAATGTTGAACTGCAGCTTGCATCTTTTACCCCATTAGATTTGTTTGAAGAGATAGGAGAACAAATAGCAGAACGTGTAGCTAAAGATCAGCAAGTACTAGGCGCATTTGTTCTTCGTAATGATAACATTGATACCAAAATTAAATATGTCTTTGATTTAGCAGAGAAATATGACTTGCCTTTGGATTTTCATGTAGACGAATCCTTAGACCCTAGAGCATGTGGATTAGATTCGATAATAACTGAGGCTGAAAAACGTCAAATCAAAGGCCGAGTCCTATGCAGCCATTGCTGCTCGCTTTCACAAAGGCCAAATAAAATTATGGTTGACCTATTAGAACGTGCGGCGGAGGTAGATTTGGGGTTGGTTGCCTTACCATCTACAAATTTGTATTTGCAAGATCGAGAATTAGATCGAACTCCAATAATGCGAGGACTAGCACCTATAAAAGAAGCTTATAGTCTTGGAGTTAAAACAATGCTTGCCAGTGACAATTGCCAAGATCCATTTTATCCCTACGGTAATTATGATCCAATGGACATTTTCCGAACAGGAGTAATGGTCGCCCACCTAGACCCAAACGAATGGATAGGGTCTATAACTAGTCTCCCCAGGAAATGGATGGGGCTATATAGCGGTGAATTACAAACCGGGCAAATAGCTGATTTCATTTTATTTGAAGGTAAAAATTTACTTAATGTTCTTGGTCGAGCAGGATCGAGTAGGAAGGTATATCGTAATGGTAAGGCTATTGAAACTAATGGTTATGATTGATGAGAAAATTGACCGCCCCAGTACTTTTCATTTCAAACTATAGTTATTTCATCAAATTTAAGCGGTCATTTGGAGACCATAAAAAATATGACCAGTTTCATTAAGAAAAGCACCAGAATAAAATTACACATATTGGATAACGCGGTAACTGAATTTGCGAAGAACGGATTAAAAGGAACTTCAGTTAATACAATAGCTCATCGATCGGGGGTATCAAAGGCGCAATTATATTATTATTTTTCTGATAAAGAAAATTTGTATGAACAAACGTTAATCCACAACATTCATATTTGGCAGGATTTATTTAAAATTGATAATACTGATGATGGCCCCGAAAAATTTCTGCGGTCATATATCAAGCGCAAGATGCGTCTATCTTTTGAACATCCAGAAATTGCCCAACTATATTCTAACGAAATAGCACAAGGGGCCCCATTTTTAAGAAACCACTGGCATCTTTCTAAAACCCAATTCGAGATTGGAATAAAAAAAATTAATGAATGGATCGAACGGGGTTTGATGGACCCAGTTGACCCCCAGTTACTCCAACTAACTGTTTTAGGAATCACAGAGTTTTATGGTTTGCATGCAACTCAAGTTAGATTTTTAACAGGTAGTGATGAAAACTCTCGATTTGATTTTGAACACTTTACCCAAGAAGTAACCAATTTGGTCTTGAAAGGATGCGGTATCAATTTTAACAAATGACACGAATTTATACAAAAATATTTGGATTTAATCCTGAGAGAAAAATAAATTGATACCTTTACAACTCATGAAAAATCAACCATCTATCTAGCTTCTCTAATGATCTACCAAAATACCTTGAGACTCGAATATCTCTCTAACTTTTCTAACGTATTTGGAAAATTTAGGGTCTTCATGTGTATCACTCCATGGTCTAGGCCTTTGCAATTCAATTTTCAAATCTAGCTCTATCTTGCCCGGTCTGGGGGACATGACAAGCACCCTATCTGCAAGGAAGACGGCTTCTTCAATTCCGTGGGTTATAAATAGAATAGTATTACCAAGTGTCATCCACATCTTTTGTAAATCCAAAATCATTTGTTCGCGTGTAAGGGCATCAAGAGCGCCGAAGGGTTCGTCCATTAATAGCAGATCAGGTTCCTGAATAAGTGCTCTGCAAATTGCAGCACGCTGACGCATGCCTCCAGATAACTCTGTCGGCAACTTGTTCCCAAAGCCGTCTAATCCAACTTGCTTAAGTAGGTCTTTAGCTTTTATTGAGTAATTTTTGACATTAAGTTTTTTAATTTCAATAGGTAACAATATATTATCTAAAATTGTTCGCCAATATAATAAGAGGTCTGACTGAAATACCACCCCTACTTTTGGATGAGGTTTTTCAATTAATTTGTTGTCTATGTAGAGCTCTCCACAAGTTGGAGGTGTGATTCCTGCCAGTAGTGAAAGTAATGTGCTTTTACCACAGCCAGACGGACCTACGCAGGCGACGAAACTACCTGGTTCAAAATCGAGATTAATGTCATCAAGGGCATGAACTCCTTTGCCTTCTCTAGTTGTGTAAACTTTTGAAATGTTTTTTAGTGCTACTCGTGCACCTGCTTCAACTTTCTTAGAAAGATCATCCTTTGACATATTTTCCTCAGGTTAATTTAATTAGTTGGGCAGCACCCTATACGGCTGAGTCTCGCCGAAAAGACATTCTTTTCTCTAATGCATTCAATATTAGATAAAGGCACACGCCAATAGCTGATATCATTATAACAGTTGCAAAATTTAATGTCGTATCAAATTGAGAATTAGCCTGAAGTTGGAGGTAACCTAGTCCCTGTTCAGCCGCAACATATTCCCCAATCACTGCCCCGATAACAGCTAAA
The DNA here is from genome assembly GCA_029242355.1 of Paracoccaceae bacterium. GTDB lineage: Bacteria > Pseudomonadota > Alphaproteobacteria > Rhodobacterales > Rhodobacteraceae > JAYZEV01. The sequence goes on from JAQWUC010000074.1 coordinate 16,295, forward strand.
TAGATTGCTACTTTAAAACCACCAAATACATTTGGTAAGGCAGCTGGAAGTCTCAGTTTGTGAAAAATTTGATATTCCTTAGCACCCATTGAGCGGACCATATTTACGAGATCTTTGTCTAAGGATTGAAGACCAATCACAGTAGAAATTAATATAGGGAAAAATGAAATCAAAAATGCAAGAACTATTTTTGGTGCCCAGCCATAACCTAAGTATAGGACCAGCAACGGCGCTAGAACTATTTTAGGAACTGTTTGCAGCGCTATCAGGATTGGGTAAATGGATCGCTCGAATATAGGGGAATAAAATATAATTAGAGCTATAGGTAATCCAATTATCACTGCTGATCCAAATCCAGCAATCACTTCTGAAAAAGTAATTACTGCATGAGAAATGAGTAGAGGGAAGTCCGCTATAAGACGTTCGGCAATTGCTGTTGGAGCTGGAAGGACAAATTCCGTAATACCGGATACTTTCACATATATTTGCCAGAAAAGAATGATAGCAGAGGCTAAAAGTAGGGCAGAAAACTTTTCGAAAAGCTGTCTAAGCAACGGAGGCCGTTTGCCTCCCTTAATAGCCGCTGCTACTATTCTCCTTTGTTGGCTGTTTTGTGTATCCGACATTACGAAACCTTAAAACTCGATTCAGTTATTGAGCTCATTTGTAAAAAAGTCAGTTGCTGCTCTTGCATCTTTTAGAGTACCAGCTTCTGTTAACATATCAAGCGTAGCTTGAATATAACCTTCGTCAATCCAACCAACAGGTTTGCCATTTGGGAAATTCACAGCATCAATAGTTGCTTGAACCTGAGCTTCAACTATAGCTGAACTTGGAGCTCCATCCCAAGAATTTCGAAGAGAGGCTGTAGCGGCAGATGGATCATTCTTAGTCGCCATCATGCCAACTCCCAATGCTTCAAGAAATTTACTTAAAGTACCAGAGTTTTCCTTGATACCTTTATCGCTTACAACTGCTGACATCCCCGGAATTTCTAGTCCAAATTCTCCTAGATTAAGTACTGCAAATTTGATACCCGTTTTATTCTCTAAGATGGGCAAATCATTTGACAAATACGCACTAACTCCATCGACTTGCTTTTGTAAAAACTGTGGAACTCGGGCACCGCGATCCATTTGAATCAATTTGATTTTGTCACAATCAATATTGTTGATAGCGCAAAATGTGCTTAGGTAACTTGTACCCGTTTCACCCACTGCGGAGGCAAGTTTTTTACCCTCTAAATCCGAAGGTTTTAAGATTGGAGCTTCAGGATGTGAAATAAAGACTACTGGCGCGCTACGATGATACACAGCAGCAATCTTGACTGGCATCCCTTTCTGGATTGCAGTCATGGCAAATATTGCGGGCATAATCACAACATCTTCTTGTCCTTGAATTAAAGCGCCCAAAGCAGCTTGCGATCCTGCTCCTTCACCAAGATTGACTGAAAGTCCCTTTGATTTAAACTCTCCTATAGCCTCAGTATGGTAAAGCGGTGCATATTCCCCTTTCATCTTCCAGCTGAATCTGACGTTTACTTCGTCAGCAGTCACGGTTAACGGATAACAAATTAAACCCAGTAATAATGTGACCCCTATAAAGAATTTTTTTTGTAGATTTAACACTGTTAAGCTCATAGTGTTCCTCCTTCCTTAAAATTGAATGGCACCTTTTCCTCTCTTACTGGCGGTTATGCTGCCAAGTTATATGTACTAATACCATTGCTCGATACAATACCATGACCACATTATGTGATCACATGTTAAATTTGTCAACACATATAATAGTTCAGCAACTCAAAATGTATGTCTTGCTCTAATGTAAATTAGAATAAGAAAATATTTCATTAACTGATACGAAAAATGGCAAAGACCATTCTGTTCCTTTGTCTTCATAAATCTATTGGATCTTAGAAAAGCAACAAAAGGTTGTTGGAGATAATCCTTGTGTTTCCCCTTCTAAAAAGACAGGAAAACATATGACTGAAGTTAGAATTATGAGGTACAACTAATTGAGAGACATTTATCATGCTAAAGTCTTTAAAACGTCAATTATCTTTTTGGCTTCGGTATCTGGATTAACCACGCATATTCTCAAAACAGTTTCCCCTTTCCACATTGTAGGAAGGCACAACAACGATCCATCTCGTCGATGTCTTTCTGACCAATCATAAAGTTCTGATTTTGAAAGCTTAAGGGAACGAAATAATATAACCGTAAGTTGAGGACCGAGAATCAATTCAAGGCTTTCTATTTTAGTTATTCCATCGGCGATTTGTCTAGCTATTTTAAGAGTCTGCTTGATAGCTTTTGCATAAGTTCGAGAACCATATACTGCTAACGAAAACCACAAGGGTAATCCTCTGGGCCTCCGCGTTAGGTGTAGGGCAAAGTCCGAAGGATTCCATGCATTCTTATCGACAATATCTAAGTAATGACCTTTCTGGCCGTGAGCTTGTGCACCAAAAATTGCATTTTTATATAATAGCGCACAACTATCGTAGGGAGCAAACAACCATTTATGTGGGTCTACTATTAAACTATCAGCATGTTCCAAGCCTTTGAATAAATTTGAACTTTCGGGATCAGCTAGCGCGGCAAGCCCGTAAGCTCCGTCTACATGCAACCAAATATCATGTATCTTGGCTAAATCTGCTAGACCGCTAATATCATCGATAGCACCACTATTAGTAGCACCTGCATTTGCCACAATCGCAAAAATTTCACTTGCTTTATTTAAAGAAGAAGCTGCTTCATTGATATTTATTCTACCAAACTCATCAGAGGACACTCGAATAATTTCGAAATCCATAACTCTTGCAATTGCATCTACAGAACTATGTGCTTCTGTACTGCACAAAATAGCTAACTTTTTAGGAAAATTAGGGTTCTTCGTTTTGTAGACAGTCCGCGCAGCATGTAATGCGGACAAGTTCCCCAATGTTCCACCAGAGACGAAAACACCGCCAGCGTTTTTCAAAGGCCATCCCGCAAGCGAAGCTAACCAGGCAAGTGCTTGATTTTCAGCGTGAATAGCTCCAGAACCTCCATCCCAATTTCCGGCAAAGATTTCTGCTGCACCAAGAACCGCATCAAAACTTAGCGCAGCCGGTGTAGGTGCAGCAGCGACAAAAGAAAGGCTCGTTGGATGATCAAAAGGCCGGGCAGAAGGTACAATGATGTTGGAGAACAACTTAAATGCCTTTTCCCAACCCAAGCCATCCTTATTTATTGAGTTTCCCAATTCCTTATCAAAAAAACTGGCCGGCTTTGCGCCACTTATTGGATCAGGTCCAGAGACAATTCTCATTTTTGTCCATGAAAGCATAGTCTCCAACGAAGATGGGTTTATTTCAAATAAAAATGGTCTTTCTTTTTCTGTCATTAATTGATCACCAGCTCTTTAATTTCTTTACGAAATGAAAGTTTCGTCATCAAAGCATCATATCGACTAACACGACTCATAAAATTTTTCCTTACGTATTGCATATTAAAACGTTTTATAGAATGTTATACTCACGTCATTTGTATTCGCGGTAAAGAAAAATTTTAAACGGGTCCTTGAATGCAGTCTAATTAATCAATTGTCTTTCTATGAGATTAAATTATTACAATAATGTATATGAGAAACAAATGGACTCAAAGAAAATACTTCAAGATTTAATCTCGTTTCCAACGGTAAGTTCAGAGTCTAATCTTGCGCTTATTGATTATTGTTTTAAACTCTTACGTGAAGTCACTTCTGATATTAAAATAATTGAAGATACAGCAAAAAATAAAGCAAACCTTTACGCTTCAATCGGACCTAAAGATAAATCCGGCGTATTGTTATCCGGACATACAGATGTAGTACCTGTAAACGAACAGGATTGGAGTTTTCCTCCATTTAGCATGACCGAGCATAATGGCAATCTTTATGGAAGGGGAACGGCGGACATGAAGGGTTTCGTCGCTTGTGCATTACAGTGCGCACTAAATACAAAAAATATAGAATTAAAAGAACCGTTAAAATTAGCTTTGTCATTTGATGAAGAGATTGGGTGTGTTGGCGTGCGCTCTTTAATAGAAATGTTAGACAATCATTCACTCCAACCTAGGTTTTGTATAGTAGGAGAACCTACGCTTATGAAAATAGCAACCAAGCATAAAGGTAAAACCGTTTGCCGAGTATCATTAACTGGAAAAGGAATACATTCTTCTGAAGCTCCGAAAGGGCTAAATGCGATTTATCTTGCCACTGACGTAATTCAATCTATTCGAAAGAAGCAAGCGGATATTATTAAACATTCATTGATAAAATCTGACTATGATATTCCGTATACTACGATACACGTTGGTAGCATCGAGGGAGGAACGGCCTTAAATATTGTTCCAAATCATTCTAGCCTCATTTTTGAAATACGAAATAGTCCAGAAGATAACCCTAATGATTTGTTGGAAGGTTTAAAAGTAAATTCAAAAGATGCTTTGTCAAAAATACAAAAAGAGTTTCCTGAGGCAGATGCAAAGTTTGAAATAATCAACAACTACCCATCACTTGATACATCTAATAGTTCTGAGGTTGTTAGTTTTGTAGGGTCTTTGATTGAAACGAATGATATTATAAAAGTGGCATTTGGTACCGAGGGAGGTCTTTTTAATCAATTAGGAATACCAACAGTGGTTTGTGGGCCAGGATCTATGTCTCAGGGTCATCAAGCAGACGAATTCATAAGTTTAAAAGAACTAAAAAAATGTGACTCAATGTTGTCAAATCTTTTAAAAAAGTTAGAGTTAGGTTTTTGATTTATTTAGTCAGCATTAGGAGGTTTCTTGTTTACCTTTTTTGATTTTCAAAAATCTAATCTAGGCTGGTTCTCTCCTTAAATTTAAATCCATTTAATTATACTCTATCATGTTCGATTTTTACGCATTGTATTTAATCCATGTGGTCTTTAATGACGTATATTTGTCAAAAGAGTGCAATGATAAATCTCTGCCATAGCCTGATTGCTTTACGCCTCCAAATGGTGTCATTGCGCTTAAAGCATCAACGGTATTTACCGATACAGTTCCTGCATTTAGCTTTTTTGTAACACGAAGCGCACGAGATAAATCGTCTGTCCAAACAGATGCTGCTAATCCATACTGACTATCGTTTGCAATTTTTAATGCTTCTTCCTCTGTATCAAACTCGATCACAGAAAGAACTGGACCAAAAATTTCTTCGCGAGCTATAGATTGGCTAGGTGTTACATTGTCAAAAATGGTCGGTTGAATATAATATCCTTTTCCATTTACTGTTACTTGCTCTCCCCCAGTAATCAAAATAGCTTCCTTTTTTCCATTATCTATAAATTCCATTACCTGATTTGTTTGTTCTTCACTGACCATCGCTCCCATTTTTGAATCTGGATCAAGTGGGTTTCCGGGCTGCATGTTTTGGGCTATTTTTTTTAGTTTGTCTAAAAATTCATCTTTTATAGAACGCTCCACCAATAACCGCGAATTCGCAGAGCATACTTCTCCCTGATTAAAGAAAATACCAAATGCTGCCATTTCTGCTGCTTTTTCTATATTGTTGCAATCAGCAAAAACCAAGTTAGGGCTCTTACCACCAGTTTCAAGCCAAACTTGTTTCATATTTGATTGTCCGGCATATTGCTGAAACAACTTGCCTACGGCGGTTGAACCCGTAAATGCGAGGCAATCTACATCATTATGTAAACCAAGCGCTTTCCCAGCAGTTTCGCCATACCCAGGCACTACATTAAAGACACCTTGAGGGACGCCAGCTTCCATAGCTAGTTCAGCCAAGCGGAGTGCCGACAGAGGTGATTGTTCGGCAGGTTTGAGTACTACCGAATTTCCTGCTGCTAAAGCCGCCGCCGCTTTCCAAGTCGCCATATCTAGCGGAAAATTCCAGGGTACAACTGCACCAACAACGCCTAGAGGTTCTCTTGAAATCATTGCAAGATCTCCTACGCCTGTCGGAGCTATTTCGTCATATATTTTATCAATTGATTCTGCATACCATTGAAAAAACATAGCTGAACCTGGAACATCAACAGTAGCAGCGTCAGCAACTAATTTTCCCATATCTAAGCTATCAAGAAGAGCGAATTCCACTAGATTTTCTCTAATTAGGTTCGACAGTTTAAGTAAAATTCCTTTTCTATCCGTTGGAGCCATACAGGACCAATTTCCACTCTCAAACGAACGGCGTGCGGAAACAACAGCATTATTGATATCAATCTGGTCGCACGCAGCAACTTCCGTCAGTATTTCGCCCGTTGCAGGATTAATAGAATTCATTGTTTTTCCAGATACCGAGTTAACAAATTTACCATCAATAAATGCCTTGCTGCGAAAGTTTAATTTTGAAGCATGGTCTTGCCATTCTTGAAAGCTAAAATGCGTCATCTTATTTTTTCTCCTACAAATCTCCAGGCACACCATAAGAAGGTGCCATGGAAGGGTTTAATGCGCGTTGCACGTAAGCATCCATCTGCGGTTTGTAAATTTTCCACGCATCAGAAATAGTCTCTATAGGGCAACCATCTGACCAATCGCATCGAAGATCAACAATAGGCCATGAAACAGTATCGCTAATTTGTATGCCAGCAGAATGTACGGGTCCAGCTTCTCCACCCTCTTGTAAGCCAGCCATCAAGGCTGATATGAGCCGGTCACCGAGATGCCCTTTTGAACTTTCAAAATTAGAGACTATAGCATCTGGTACTGATTTGTTAGCCAAAAGGTTGCCTGCCGACAAAACATCTAATCCTGAAGCATCTGACCAGATCCCCAATGAATTACTACCTGAATGATGAGAAGTTTCACCCTTAGAATCTATTACTAAAATCTGCCTATATTCCAGATAATTGGTTCTTTTTTGTATTTCCTTAATAGCCTCATTTGCCGATAAGCCTTTTTCTATTAAGTCCAAAGTTCGAGGCCCCAAAGAAGGATCAGTAATGTTCTGACTGGAAACAGCTCCTATATTCGCGCGGGTATGTGAACATCGAGCAGCGACGGCTGGCGATGATGAAGAAACTGCCGTCCCAAACATCCCGGTCTCAGCACATCTAGCCACAAGTGAGAAAGTCATGATGGGATTACCGCTGTTGCATCAATTTCTACAAGCCATTCGGGTCGTGCTAGAGCTTGAACAACAAGCCCAGTTGATACTGGATGAATATCTTTTGTGAATTTTCCTATCATTTTATAAATTGAGTCTCTATGTCTAACATCGGTGATGTATACTACGATTTTTACTAGATGCTCCATTTCCCCGCCTGCCTCTTCGATCAATTGTTGTATATTTTCCATAACCTTTCGGGTTTGCTCTGCAGGATCATGGCTTTCAATATTCTTAGCATCATCTAAATTTTGGGGGCATTGGCCACGAAGCCATATGGTTCGACCACCCTCTGTTACGACTGCTTGACATAAGTCATTAGCCAAATTTTGTTCCGGATAGGTATCCTTCGTATTAAATTTTCTAATTCGTTTGTGGGCCATTTAAAACTCCACCAGTTGTTTTGTGAATTTATATTAAAATTTCTTTTTCTTTCAAACTCCGGTTCAAGTAAATGCAACTTAAAAATTTGTTCTCAAGTAAACTACTTTAAAGTTTTTGACGCAAATAATTTTTTGAGACAAAAACTATTGTTCTCATCTTGTTTTATGCCTTTCTACTATATGCTCCGCAATGTATTTGGCATCTTGCCATACCCCCCAGATAAAAGATGACCCGCGCATCGAAAGCCACGGTAATCCTAAAAAGTAAATTCCAGGCACATTAGACACACCGCGTTCGTGGCTTGGTTGTCCGTCACCTTTAAAAACATTAGTGTGCATCCAGCTGAAATCTTGTTTGTATCCGGTAGCCCAAACTATTGAGGTTATTCCCGACTTGCCCAAATCTAGATCCAAAATGGGATTTGTTACACAGACTGGCTCAGGATACATAATCCGAGCTTCATCTTCAAGCGGAAGATCCATATTGTTTTTCATAATATACTCATCAGCCTCATCCAACAAAGATAGGTAATTGGTATCGCCTCTATCAAGATTTTCCTTTAAATCTGGCTCAAAATATAAATGCCCGTCTTTGAATCCTTTAGTCATACCCAGAAGGTTCATCCCATTAGAAGCAAAACGCCGAAAATCAACTGTTTTCCCGCCATAGGCGCCACTGACAGATATCGTTACGTGTTCCGCACCTGGTGGAGGTGTTTTCGCTTCCCATTTACCTAGAACGCCTAGCCACCAGCAATAGTCATGCCCTCTATAACTTCGAGGAGGCCTGTCATGTGGTCCTATTGAAAGATAAACTGTTCGTTTGTCCAAAAGAAGCTCTTCTGCTATTTGCGCTCCAGAAGAACCAGAGCCTACAACAAGAACCGAACCAGGCGGTAATTGTTCAGGATTCCGATAATCGTAAGAATGTATTTGAGTAATCCTCTCCGTTTGAGGAATTACAGGGGGTATAACGGGAGATTGGAAAGGTCCGGTTGCTGCCACTACATTAGTGGCTCCAATGGTGCCTGCCGAGGTTTTTACTACCCAAGAATGTGTTTTAGGCTCTTTATATAGTTTTTCGGCAGCAACACCGCAGCGAATAGGTGCATTTATTTTTTTTGCAACCTCTTCTAAGTAAGCAACTACTCTTTCCTTTGTTGCAAAGCCTTCTGGTGACATGCCTGAAAATTCAAGAGTAGGAAATCGATCATGCCAAACAGGACCATTAGTAACTAGAGAGTCCCATCTAGCGGTACGCCAACGTTCAGCTATTCTGTTTTTCTCTATAATTAAATGAGGTACATCCAAATTTCTTAGATGTTCACTTAGAGCTAATCCAGCCTGACCACCCCCAACAATTAGCGTGTCAATATGTTCAGTCGTCATATGAGTTTGTCTCCTTTTTTTAATCCCAAGGACGGCATAAAAAGATACCATGGGAAAATTTATAAGATGCCGCCTCTAAGAAGCGGTTTGCACCTCTATAATGCTCTCGCGAAGAATATCCGAAGTTCGATCGATCTGCTCTTCCGTCATAATCAGTGTCGGGGAAAGAATCAGGATATTACCCAAAGGGCGAGCAATCAGACCGCGGTTCTGGGCCGCGCGCGAGACCTTCAGGCCGATCTGATCCTCAGGCTTGAACGGTGTTTTCTTTTCTTTGTCTTTAACAAACTCAATGCCCATCATAAAGTGGCTACCACGGACTTCGCCAACGAGATCGAGATCTTCAAGACCACGTAGATTATTTTCAAACCTCTTACCAGTAAGGCGTACACGCTGGGGGATTTGGTCACGTTCCATTAGTGCGATATTAGCAAGAGCTGCCGCGGAAGCGACCGGATGACCAGAATAAGTCATACCGTGCAAAAACATCGCGCCTTCACTTGAAATAACCTCGTGGATTTCGTCACTTATTATTGTTGCAGACAGCGGTTGATAGCCAGATGTTAAACCTTTGGCTGTGGTGATAATGTCAGGCTGAACGCCGAATACTTCTTTGGAAGCAAAGTAGTGTCCCAAACGACCAAAGGCAGTTACAACTTCGTCCGTAATGTATTTGATGTCGTAGTCGCGGCATAACACGCCCATTTTCGAGTGATACCCCTCAGGCGGCACGATTAGGCCACCGGCGCCCTGGATAGGCTCGGCGATGAAACAGGCGATGTTCTCGGCACCCAGCTGTTCAATACGTGCTTTAGCATCTGCAAGTAGTGCCTCGAGAAACTCTGCCTCCGTCATACCGTCGCCCTCGCGCCAATGATGCGGACAGCGCAAGTGGTGTACTAGGTTATTTGCAACGTCCCATTCGATCGAATAGTCCGGTGTGGTCATGGCCATCGCAAGGTAGGTGGACCCGTGGTAGGCACCTTGCCGACTCAAAACCAGCTTCTTTCTTGGTTTGCCGAGTCGATTAAAATAGTGGTGTAGAATGCGAATGGCGCTATCGTTAGCGACCGACCCAGAGTTTCCAAAATGCACAGAATTCAAATGTCCTGGCGCGAGATCCGCAATCTTTTTAGCCAAAGCCGCAGCCGTCGGGTGTGTAAAGTTATAAAAAGTTGAGTAGTAATCCAGCGTGTTTAGCTGGTTTGTAATTGCATCAATAATTTCTTTGCGGCGGTGACCAACATTTACACACCATAACCCACCAATCCCGTCGATCAGCTTGTTGCCTTCGCTGTCGATAACATAGGCCATATCTGCACTGACAATTGCAGTTCGAGCGTCTTGTTGCTTTAATCCATGCAGATCGGCAAAGGATTGGATCAAGTGAGTATCGGAGGTAAGAACGTCATCGGTACTAATAGGGATATCCAGTGTCATTTAGTAAAAACCTTTCTAAAGTCAGCAAGTTGCGTTGAAAGCAAGGCTGTGTTGATATTATTAATGGAGGTGAGATCCGCGATGAGAAGTTTTTCTTCGTCTGGAGAAGCGGATACAAGCGATTGGGCATCAGGGCCAACAATAGTAGATTGACCACAAAATGATAAGCCATTATCGTTACCGCAGTAGTTTGCATACGCAATGGTAAGAGCATTTTCTGAAGCCCGAGCAGGGACAAGCGTGGTGCACACATGGCCAAATTTCTCAGGATTCGCCGTTGGTACAAGAATAAGCTGAACCCCCATTTGGGCCAGCGCACGAACGTGCTGGGGGAATTCAACATCATAACAAATCAGAAGACCAGTCTTTACCCCTACCAGACTGAAAGTGGAATAATGGTTTCCAAATTCAAATGTCGTTCTCTCTGTCGTCCCCCAAAGCTGAATTTTGCGATAATGGGCTAATTTTTTACCAGTCCGGTCAAATGCAGAAGCGCTATTGTAGATACTCTCGTCATCTCGCTCTGCCCAACCGATTGTTAGGCCACATCCATGTTCTTTAGCCAATTCGGCAAACTGAGTTTCCCAAGAGCCCCCTTGTTCTTGGGCCATGGCGGCATGTCTTTGCATCTGATTGTAACCTGGAAAAAACAGCTCCGGAAATACAACCATGTCTACATCTTTACTTGCCGCTTTGGCCAGTGTTGTATTCACTCTGGCCAAGGCGTTTTTTATATTCCCCTCTGGAGAAGGACCTTGGTATACTGCGATAATCATTACCCCTCCTATTTGAGAAGACTTCGAACAAATTATTTCTTTAGGTTGGTCCAGATCGTATCATAAACCTCTTGCACTTCTTGCGAGCACGCTTGCACAAATTCACCAACGGGTGACGCCGGAGGGTTTGATTCAGGTGAGTTTGCCACTGTGTCAGATAGATGAGGTTCCGTGCCTTTGACGCCTGCAGTATAAGCTGCGTAGTTAGTAACGGCTGCAGCGTTCTCTGGTTCTAGTAAAAAGTTCATGAACTTCAGTGCGTTTTCACGATTTGGTGCATCCTTGAGCAATACAACATTGTCCATCCACACAACGTAACCTTCTTTAGGGAAAGCATATTCGATATTTGCACCTTCTTCTCGCGCTTTAGCACTGAATCCGGACCAAATCATACCAACCGATGCATCGCCAGACACAAGGACGTCTTTTGCTGTATCAGAACCGAAGCTTGCCCAATGAGGTTTAGCCTTTTGGACCAAATCATTTAGCGCCTTAAGCTGATCACGATCCGTGGTACATTGAGGAATACCTAGGTACATAGAGGCAAGCGCAAGAAGTTCGCCTTGGCTATCTAGAACGTTGATTTTCCCTTGCAATTCGGCCGGCGGATCAAACACCATTGCGAGAGTGTTGATATCACCTTTGTAATCATCACGATTTACAGAAAAGCTAGTCGAGCCCCACTGGTAAGGTATCGAAGACTTACGCCCCATGTCAAACCCGACGTTTATCCATTGATCCATGATGTTACTATGATTTGGCAACTCGGCCTTGCTAAACGTATCGAGCATGCCTTCGCCAGCCATGATTTCTACCATGTAGTCGCCAGGAACAGCAACATCATAACTACCAAGTTTCCCAGCTTTGAGAGATGCAAGCATAGCTTCGTTGGAATCAAAAGTGTCCATCGTTACTTCAACATCGTGCTCTGCTGAGAATTGATCCAATAACTCTTGTGGTATGTATTCGAACCAGTGGTAGATCGAAAGTTTTCCTCCAGCATTAGCTGCATTTACTGCAAATAGCAGGGCCAACGCAGAGGCGGTAAGTTTGATTAGTTTCTTCATTCTAGTCTCCTTTCGGTTTTGTCGTCGGGTTTGCTTTTTCCCCCATCTGCCCGACGAAATAGGACAGGGCGACAAATCCCACAGATACAACTAATAATAGTGTGGAAATTGCCATTATGTTGGGTTTAATACCTTGTTTGACAGCGCCAAAAATTGCTGTGGGCAAAGTTTCGATGCCAGCTCCTTTGACAAAGTTTGTTATGATAAAATCATCTAGCGATATAATAAATGCCAGCAAAAAACCTGACAAAATTCCGGGAGCCATCAATGGCATAAGAATCAAGCGAAAGGCTTGCAGGCGTGTCGCATATAAATCCTGTGCAACTTGCTCATAAACACCCTCGATACCCTCCATGCGTGCCGCTATTGGCAAGTAAGCAAAAGGAATACAAAAGACAATATGAGCGATTAAGATCGTCAGATAACCGGTTGTAAATCCGATAGCTGAAAAAAAGATTAATGTGGCAACGGCAGTGACGATTTCAGGCACCATCAAAGGTAGATTTATCAATGCGAAACTAAAAGACTTACCTTTGAACCGTCCCGCCCGCAACATGGCTGTAGCCGCCAGCGTCGCAATTATGGTTGCCGATGTTGCAGCCATTATTGCGATAGATATTGAATTTATTGCTGCAGCTTTGAATTTTGGGGCTTCAAGTCCATAAAAAACGTCATAGTACCAGCGTAACGAAACTGTGTCCCAACGGGTGATCGAATTACTGTCATTGAAGGAATAAACCATCACCACAATCAGAGGTGCGTATAGCAAGAACAAGCACAAAAGTGTTAACGGAAGGAATCCTGTAAAGTAACGCAGATCAAGGTTTTTTTCAGACATCATCTTTGACCCCTTGCTTGATGCCGTGCATATAAGGTGAGGACGATCAACACCAAGGATAACAAGATCATCGATGCAGCGGCACCGAAAGGCCAATTACCGGCATTACCTTTGAATTGCTCCTCTATAAGTGAGCCAATCATGAAGTTTTTGGCCCCTCCTAACAGGTCAGGTGCCAGAAACGCACCTAGACTGGGCACAAACACAAGTATACAGCCTGCAACTATACCGGGCTTGACGGCCGGCAGGATAACTTTGGTCAACGTCACGGTACGGGAGGCATATAGGTCTGCTGCTGCCTCACTTAGTGCAAAGTTATAGCGTTCGACTGCGGCGTAAATCGGCAACACCATGAATGGCAGATATGAATAAAACAGACCAAGTTGCACTGCTAAATTCGTGTTAATTATGTGAAATGGCTCCGATATTACACCAAAGGAGATTAAGAACTCATTTAACGGGCCATTGTCCCGAATGAGAAACTTCATTGAAATTGTGCGGATCAATAAGTTTACCCAATAAGGAATTGTGATTAAAAATAACCAAATTGTACTGTTTCGCCCAGTGCGGGTGGCGATGAACCATGCAGTAGGAAAACCAATTAGCAGACAGAAAAAAGTGGCAACCCCTGCCTGCCAGATCGAGCGCCAAAAAATACTTATGTAGGTCCATTCAATTACCGGCGGGCTGTCTCCAAAAAGTCCACGATCAAAAAAGAATTGGTCATAAGCAGCAAGCGAAAATTCCCATATAACGCCACCGCGAAATTCCTTCGTTAAGAAAGAATACATCAACATCATCGCTACCGGCACAACGAGGAAGAAGCCGATAATAATCCACGACGGTAAGATTAATGGTACACCAAAACCATCATAGTTGTTGTTCATTGCTCTCGAGTTTTGTTGAGGTGAAGCTGCCATCAATCCACCAATAAGCGTGCAAAATTTGGCTCAAAGTCTAGACAAACTAATTGACCCACTTTGGGGATTTGAATCTGGGTAGAGTTTTGCATACGGACCGTGACATGTCCTCCTTCTACCAAGTTAACTTCCACATGGAGATCTGTTCCAAGATAAATGTGGCGTGCCACAGTACCTTGAACAAGACCTTTACCGAGCGCTGTGATTGTAATACGTTCTGGGCGCACGGACAGATGTCCAGAACCAGCATGTGCCCCCTCAGCAGCGGGACACGTGATCTGCACACCACCGGGAAGGATGCACGAACCTTTTCCTCTAGCAAGATCCGTAACGCTTACATCAAGCAAGTTGGTTTTACCGATGAAATCGGCAACAAATTTATTCTTAGGTGCTTCGTAAATTTCGCGCGCACTTCCAACCTGTTGTACTTGCCCGCTTTCAATTACAGCAATACGGTCAGACATGGTTAGTGCTTCTTCTTGGTCGTGGGTGACGAAGATGAATGTGATGCCGGTTTGGTTCTGAATTTGTTGGAGCTCGAGGCGTACCGCTTGGCGGAGTTTTAAATCTAGTGCTGAAAGCGGTTCGTCTAGTAGAAGCACCTTTGGGCTTGGAGCAAGTGCACGTGCAAGTGCAACACGTTGTTGTTGACCACCAGACAACTGACTAGGCATTCGATCTGCAAAATCTGAAAGCTGAACAAGTTCAAGGACCTCCCCAACTCGCGTTTTGGCGTTAGCCCTGTCTTGACCTAATCGTAGCAACCCAAACATAACGTTCTCAGTCACATTCATATGGGGAAATAAAGCATATTGTTGGAACACTGTATTGACCGGCCGTTCATTGGGCATGAGGTTGGCAATGTTCTGGCCATAAAGAATAATCGCGCCATTTGAGATTTCTTCGAAACCTGCAATTACCCTAAGCAAAGTGGTTTTTCCACATCCAGATGGTCCGAGAAGCGTGAAAAACTCGTTGTCACGGATATCAAGGCTCACCCCTTTTAAGGCGGTGACATCACCGTACATTTTAGTCACATTCTGAATATCAACGGCTATGTTGTTATCTCTAGACATCTTTATTCTAATAACCAAATATGGTTATACCCCCAAATATTAACTTAAAAGTGTACTTTGCGGTAGTTTGGGGGTATATACCCCCAAAGAGGTAAAAATGACATCTGTTAAAAGTCCTGAGACTTTGTTGGCGCGAACCATCAAGTCATTGAACAAAGATAGATTTGCGCAAGACCTAAACCAATGGTTGCATACCCTCGCACACCATGACAACACAACAATCTTGGCTTACTTCCGCGATGAAACCCCTCGCTTGCTAATGATAGACTCAGTTACTCCAGAAGTACACCAAGACATGAAAACAGTGTATCTTAGTGGTGCCTACTTGCTGGACCCATTTTACGAAGTTCACATTTCGGGCGCTGACGCAGATCTTTATTGGATTTGGGACATTGCACCAGATCAATTTAATCGAAATCAATACTCTATCGAATACTATCATCGTACGACTATAGTTGACGAAATTGCTTACGTCATTTGGCCTACAACTCAGATTAGTGTTCATGTCTGTCTGGGTCGCGATAAAAGATCAGATCGAAAGTTTTCGATACGCGAAAGATCTGCAGCAAAACAAGTACTTCCTATAGTTAAGACACTAGTGTGCAGCCATTGGGAGAACTTACGGTTTAACCGTGAAGATCGCAAAGAAAGTACAATTGAACGAATGATCCGTTTAGTCGCTGAAACCCAAAAAATATATTTGACCAAACGACAGGCTGAAGTGGCACTTTTGATTCTTAAGGGCCATTCCACAACATCGATCGGGTTGCGCTTGGGCATTTCCGCCCAAACAATAAAGGTATTTCGCAAACAACTGTACAAAAGATGTGATGTGTCTTCTCAAGCTGAGTTATTTGGACTGATGTTTCCACTGCTGTCAGCCCAAAGTGATCCACTTGTATTTTAGTCTGTGGAACGCTTCTGGTTTAATAATAAAAGTCCCGTTTTGTATTAATATAATGTGGATTTTTTTAACCCATGTGGTACACCCTAATTGTTGCAAAGAATAAAGTTCTTAATAAATCATATACTTTGTCCGCGGATCATGGATTAGATGGTGTCCCCACAATGTCTTATTGCTCTATAAATGCACCACTTACCAACTGTACATAAGCAATATCAACAACTTAGGTATTACAGAGTCCGTGTCAACAGGCACAATATCTTTCACAGTTTCTTTCACAGTGAAATAACTGTTCCTAGTACAGAGCATGTTTTAAAGAACGGGAGTAAAGTGTCGTGTGGTTGCAAAACAGTTTGTTATATAAAAGTGTGGGTCTGACTAAGAAGCGATTGTTGAACTGCCTATGAGGTCTCATACTGACTAGCCTTCTTCAACTACTGGTAAGTTCTATCTGACAAAGCATCTATAATTGGACAATTAGGCCTATCATCACCTTTGCAAGCAGACACCAATGTACTGAGTTGGTCTTTTAACATTTGCAGCTCTGACAACTTAGCATCTATTTCTGCAATTTTTTCTAGGGTCAACGCTTTAACTTCTTTGCTAGACCGTTCAGTATTTTCATAAAGCGCAAGTAGTTCTCTACAGTCGTCCAAGTTAAAATCAAATTTACGTGCTTTGGCTACAAATTGAAGTTTAGCCACATCAATTTTTGAAAAGTCTCTGTAGCCAGTGTTCATATCAACTTGAGGCTTAATAATACCTATATCACTGTAATACCTTACTGTTTTCACGGTTAGGCCTGATAAGTTTGCAACTTTACCAATATTCATTTTTTCTCTTGTGTCTCCAGTAAGAGGAGAGTTTATAGTGCTTTTCAGTGGAGGTCAAATATATTGGCGATATCGTTAAATCTAGCCATAAATTGGCGTTGCAGAATTACTTGGAAGATAGCATCTTATAATACATCCTGGTGCTTGCTTGGTTGTGCCATAGGCGATTTGGGTACCATAGCGTACTTTCAATTCACAGGTATTGCTTGGCCTGTCTGGGCGATCATGACACTTGCGATTTTTAACGGTCTTATGACCTCGATTATGCTTGAAACGATTATCCTTGCAAGACAGATGATGCTTAGAATCGCCTTTAAAACAGCAATCGGGATGTCGTTAATATCTATGATTGCTATGGAAGCTGCAATGAATGTCATTGACGTTAGTCTCACTGGTGGTGCTGTTCTGACTTGGTGGGTAATACCGTTAATGCTTGCGGCAGGTTTCATTACACCGCTTCCATATAACTACTGGCGCTTGAAAGCGCTTGCTAAAGCCTGTCATTGAGGAACAAAATGTCTAAAAAAAATAAGTTTAAATTGATGCCTGTATTACTTACTGGATTAGCAATTATCTCATTGGGTGCAGTAATCTTTTATCTTTCACCACCATTTAAGAAAGCTGAGGCAGGCATTACCTTGATGCCTGAAGACCTTTCCATAACAAAGTTAGGGAATTCTGTTTATACTGAAAAGTGTGCGTCATGTCATGGCGTGGCATTGGAGGGTCAGGCGAATTGGCAACAAAGAAACTCTGACGGTTATTTGCCAGCTCCACCCCATGATGAATCTGGACATACCTGGCACCATCCGAGCTCTTATCTCTTTTTAATGACCAAATATGGTATTGAAAAAATGATAGGAGAAAAATATCCCAATAATATGCCTGCTTATGAAAATAAATTAACGGACAACGAAATCATTGCCGTTTTATCTTACATAAAAAGCACTTGGCCTAAACCTATACAGCGACAACATGACGAAATAAGCGCTTACGCCAATACACAGTAGAGAGGTTAACACGATGTTTAAAAATTGTTTCTTAGCTATTTTATTACTTTTGCCTATGACCGCAATTGCTCACTCCCCACTGGCTTCATCCTCTCCTCAAAATGGTGAAAAGCTTTATATGCCGCTAGCTGAAATCATCATGGTTTTTAAATCACCAGCTAAGCTCATTAAAGTAGATATGGAGAAGACATCTGATAAACAGAGAAAAAGCCTGTTGGGAGGACTCTTTGGTAATCATGATGGTGAGCCAGTATTGTTAGGTACAAGCTTTCTCTTGAAGCTTGGGAAACGTCATGTGATTCCCCTGCCGACTTTGGAGATTGGTAACTACACAGTTTCTTGGCGTGCACTGGGTGAAGACGGCCATGTGATAAAGGGAGAGCTTACCTTTACCACAGCAGGTGGTTGACATGGATGTTTGGATTATTATCAACCCTATCCTTAAAACTGTACTATATCTGGCAAGCTTTGGGAGTATAGGGAGTTTTATATTTAGTCTTCATTTTCGATTAAAGCTTACGGAGGAGCAGCAGTTCTATTGCGTTCAGCTTTCTCGCAAAAGCGCATTAATTGGCATAATTACTTCAGTATTATTAATTTTTTCTGTTGCAGGAAATCTGGGTGGAGACTTTGTAAGTGTAATTGACATTTTAATGTTGCAACTCGCTATTCAGTCTAAATCTGGTATTAGTTACCTTACAGTTTTTGCAGGCTTTATTATAATGCTATTAGCGCATAAAATGAAAGCGAAAGCTCAGAAAAAAACACTTTTAATTGGCTCGGTTACCGTACTGTTTTCTTTCACATTGGCTGGACATGCCCAATTAAGTGGAGTGTTCACCCAATTATTATTGATTTTACACTTGTTAGGCATTGCCTTCTGGCTCGGTGCTCTCCTCCCATTTCGTTGGATATGTTTACAATCTGATGTATCTAATTTAAGTAGCCTAGCTCACCGCTTTGGAGTTATTGCCATGGTTTATGTTGGTTTACTTTTAATTACAGGTATAACTTACGCCTACACGCTTCTTGGCAAGCTATCTCACATTTTTACGACAAGTTACGGTAATGCGCTTCTGGTAAAAATTGTGCTTGTAATTTCATTGTTGTGTTTGGCTGCGTTTAATAAGTTTAAGGCCGTGCCCGCATTGGAAAAAAACCCATTGCAGGGATTGAAACAATTTAAGTCTTCTGTTCAATTTGAGATTGTCCTAGCTCTGTTTATCTTATCTGCATCAAGTCTTCTGACTACGTCATTAACAGTACCAATGGGGATGTAATTGATTAGTAGTATCGCGGAATAGCTTTCACACAGCCCCTGTAACACCCCTGTCTGAATCTATCCTACATGGACACACGCTAGTGACTCTCAGCGAGTCTCCTAGAGTCATACAGAGCACGTTTTAAAAGGGTATTAACTCTATCACTTTGCCTACCCAACCTAAGAT
Organism: Paracoccaceae bacterium; assembly: GCA_029242355.1. Classification (GTDB taxonomy): domain Bacteria; phylum Pseudomonadota; class Alphaproteobacteria; order Rhodobacterales; family Rhodobacteraceae; genus JAYZEV01. The sequence continues at coordinate 35,501 of JAQWUC010000074.1, forward strand.
AACATTTAACTGTATACGTATGGTGGTTACCAATCTGTAATACCTAATCTGTGTAGGTCACTGACTATATATACCTATAGGAGGGTGGCATGGTCACTCATATGGCTTTTGAACAGCACTATTCCATCCAGCTAAATACGCAACCCCTACAGCCTTCATTGTTTCTGCATTGCTTCGTCCATAGTGACCACGATAAACTGTCGTTACAGGCAAACTGATCAAGCGCTTGATTGAATTTCGGAAAGCTTTCAGATCGGCATCTTTGCTGCGATCTGCGGGTTCACCTTCATAAATGTATTCGTCTGACCATATGAAAGCTTCGCCAGTAAATAATAGACCACTTGTCCGCTCAAACAGCCCGCTTGCACCATCCGTAACGCCAGGTAAATGCACCACCTCAAAAATGCGGTCACCTAGATCAATTTTGTCACCATCGGATAGTAGCCGAGTTGGTTCTGAAGCTGGCATCACATGTGCAGCTGGATTGAAATTTTCATTAGGTGTCGCGTCAAACGCTGCATCCAAATAGTACTCTGCCACAGTGTTATGACGCGTTGGTTGAGAAATTCGGTGAGCATCTGCCTTGT
>JAQWUC010000075.1 GCA_029242355.1 Paracoccaceae bacterium
AATATAGTATTAAAAATAAAGACGGATCTACTGTTTTACCAATGCAAAAATCAATAATGAGAACTGGTTTTAGTTCTGCCAGCAATTCTACGGGCTACACTACACAAATCGCAGAAGAAGCTGCCAAAAAACGACTGGCTATAAAAATTGCTGGGGAAATAAGTACACGACTTTTAATTTTATCGGAAAAATGGTTGCAATGAAAGTCCAACTTCAAGGCGTTAACGCTGCTGTAAAAAAAAATCTTCCTATTTTACCCTTAATTTTATTTTACGGGCCTAATCAATCCGCAATAAAAGTAAAGAGCAATGAAGTAACTGAATTATTATGCGGACCGACGGGACTAGACGAAATGCGTGTTAGTAAATTGACCGAAACGGCATTATTAAAAGACCCGCAGGTTCTCTATGAGAGACTCAAGACAATAGGGTTTTTTTCAGGAAAACAAGTGCTAATAATAGAGGGATCCACTGATAAAATAAGCAAGCTTCTTTCAGAAGCACTCGATAATTGGTCAAAAGAAGATGCGACACTTATACTAATAGCTAACACCCTTAAAAAGACCTCTTCATTAAGGAAACTGGCTGAACAACATGCAAGTGCTATCTGTGTTCCCATTTATGAAGAGCAACGAGATATCAAAAACATTGAAAAAATAATTGATAATTCAGAACTCACAATAACTGATAAAAATATCGTTAGATTTTTAAAAAATCCTCATAATTTTTCGTCTTACAATTCATTTTTATCCTTAATAGAAAAATTAGAACTTTATAAATTTGATGACCCGACACCAGTGACCTTTAACGAAATAGAGCTATTTCTATCAGATTCTGACAACCCATCAATTTATGAGATAATAAATTTTTTATCTAATGGTGATACTAAGGAATTATTTTTTTCACTAAAACGAATATCTAACACCGGATTTAATACAAATCAAATTATAAATGCGGTACATAAACACTTCTCTTTACTGCATAAACTGTCATTAAATTTGGGCAATCCAGACTTTGTGTTAAACAAAAACTACCCTCCTATATTTGGTCAGCGGAGACAGCAAATAATCGGGCAATCTCAGGTCTGGTCTACCAACCTTATTGAGCGAGCTCTAAATATAATTAATGAAGTTGAAAAAGAAATGCGATCATCATCAAAGTTAAGCTTAACTACATCCTTAGAAAGATCCTTTTTAAGAATTTTGTCCCTCATCAAACCTATCACCTAATTCAGTAATTTTAAATTTAAATATTTGGCAATTGATTTTCCTACGTGTGAACCAGTAGAAAAACAACCAGTGAGAAGGCCTCCTCCTGTTGGAGCTGTCCAATCCAACATTTCACCAGCACAAAATACACCAGGCAAATTATAAAGCATTAATTCAGCATTAACTGCCTCTTTAGAGACTCCTCCTCTTGTTGATATCGCATAATCCATTGAATAATAACCATCTATTTTCACTTCCAAATTTTTTATAATCTTGGCTAATTCTAGAGGAGTCTTGGGAAAAGGATAACCAAATTCTCTGAGAAGCCCAAATTTGACACCTGTCACTCCTAATGACTTTCTCAAAAAATTTGTCATAGTTGATTTTCCGCGAGGTTGACACAACTTCTTATATACAGCAGTTATTGAAAAATTTGGTAACAGATCTACTTCAAAGGAAGTTACTTTTTCCAGTTGCATTGTAGAAAGGAAATATATCAGCCCTCCCTCAACGCCGGATTTACTTACTATAAACTCACCTTTTTTAAATTCACCATTCACTTTTAAAGCAATAGACTTCACAGGTAGTCCTTCAAACTTCAACATTTGTCTAGACCAATTTATCTTCAGTCCCATATTTGCACTGCTAAAAGGAACCAGCATTTTTTTTGAGTTGCCGAGATATTTTTGTAAAATATTAAACCACTTTCCATCTGATCCAAGCCTTGGCCAACTTGCTCCTCCCAAAGCAAGAACTGTTGCGTTCGAAATTATACAATAGTCCTTGTCACCTGACTTGACGACATGAGATAACCTGCCAATTTTAGGGTGAGAGTTAATATTATTATTAAAATCTATCCATTTCATTGAAGTTTGAATATCCACCCCAGATCGCCTTAAACGAGCAACCCAAGCGCGGAGTAACGGTGAAGTCTTCATAGAAATTGGAAATACTTTGTTAGAACTTCCAAAAAAAACACCTTGCCCCAAAGATTCACAAAACTCAATTATTTCGCTTGGACCATAATTTTTTATTAATGGAGCAATCCACTCTTTTGATTCACCGTAGTCGTTTAAAAAATTAGTTTTTGACGTTGTAATATTAAGGCCTGATTTTCCAGCCATCAAAAATTTTCGTCCCAAAGTAGGCATGGACTCGACAACACAAATTTTGCAATCATAATTGCTCAACTCTGAGGCAGCAAGTAAACCCGCAGGTCCTCCACCAATTATTAGAATATCAACTCTTTGATTTATAGACTGCCTTTTCATTTCTAACCAAACAAACTTTTACAATTATAATTACTTGTAATTTATAATCAAAACGATATTAAGTCTTGTAGGTAGATTTGCAATCTGATCATAGGAAAAAATGTAACTATTATAATTTGAATGCACAAAAAATGTTTCAAAGCTTAAAACAACTTTCAGAAAATTTAATTGAAAAAGCTACCGCTCTGGGTGCGACAGCCGCAGAGGCGATGATAGTTGAAAACAAATCCCTATCTCTTGAAGTAAAAAATCAAAATCTTGAGAAAATAGAAACCTCAGATACTCTAGATTTAGGTTTGAGGGTCTTTATTAATTCTCAATCCGCATGTGTATCAATATCAAGCGTTAATGAAATGGCTGTTGATGAAATGGCTATGCGAGCCGTTGCTATGGCAAGAGAATCTACACCGGACGAACTTAGCCTTCCTGCAGAAAGCAATGAAATTTTAAGTGATTGGAATGAAGACGCGTTTGAACTCTATGATGATAATCATCTTAACCAAAATTTTAAAAAATTAGAACATTTAACCCAAGAAGTAGAGGATGCTGCTCTTCAGATTAAAGACATTTCTCAATGCGAAAGTACTGGTTTTAGCTCAAATCTATCTAATTTTTACCTTAGAACTTCAAATGGTTTCTCTGGCGGATACAAAAAAACTTCCAATCAGTTGTTTTGTAGTGCAATAGCAGGTAGTGGCTCTTCAATGGAAAGAGATTTTGCTTTTGAGGGACGAGTCTTTTTTAATGATTTACCCAATCCCGCTTCAATAGGTAGACTTGCAGCAACCCGAGCGGCAAAGAGATTGAATCCCCGAAAGCCTCCAACTGGTTCATATCCAGTTTTATTTGATCACCGAGTTTCAAGCTCTTTAATTGGGCATCTGACCTCTGCAATAAATGGAGCGGCTGTCTGTCGCGGATCAAGCTGGTTACTAGATTCTCTTAATAAACAAATTCTATCAGACGACTTAACACTATCTGAAGACCCTACCAGACCTAAAATTGCAGGATCTAGGCCGTTTGATGGTGAGGGCCTGCCCACAAGTCGAAAAAATTTCATAGAAAATGGTATACTAAAACAATATATCTCAGATCTTAGATCTTCCCGAAAGTTAAAATTAAATTCTTCCGGCAACGCTTACCGGTCTTTATCATCACCACCGATGCCCGGAATTGGAAATCTAGAACTGTCACCAGGTCAACACTCAGCCCATGAAATCATTGGCGATATAAAGCAAGGCTTGTTAGTGACGTCATTGATAGGATCGACAATAAACAACAATACTGGCGATTATTCTAGAGGCGCTAATGGATTTTGGATAGAAAATGGAGAAATTGTTTTTCCTGTAAATGAGTGTACTATTGCAGGAAACCTAAAACAAATGCTATTATCTGTTGTTGCTGCCAACGATGGTCAAAAGCATTTGTCAAAAGTTATACCAAGTCTCTTGGTACGAAATATGACTATAGCAGGTAAATAACAAGAACTAAGATCGAAGATTTTTTGTTTTAATAACTTTGGCTAAGAAAAGATTTGAAATGTTGTTTCCTTACTTTTGGTTAAAGCCTAAATTCAAATCGTCTTTTTTTCCTTACCTTCTATATCCAATTTCTCTTGTCTGGATGGCTTTTAGTGTCCTGAATAAAATAATAATACTCCCGTATAAAAGCCCCGTCCCCATAATCTGCGTAGGAAATATAACTGTAGGCGGGAATGGAAAAACACCTACAGCAATCAAACTAAGATCATTGCTTAAGGAATTAGGCTATAATCCTCATATTTTAAGTCGCGGCTATAAAGCTAGTTTAAAAGGGCCGCATTTTGTAAACCCCACAAAAGACTCTTTTAGGGAAGTAGGTGATGAAGCATTAATGATGTCTATGTCTGGTCCTACTTGGATATCACGTAATCGTCGTTTAGGAATTAAATCAGCAATAGCTTCAGATGCTGATATAATTATATTAGACGATGGTTTTCAAAATAACAGCATCAAAAAAGATTTTTCTATCTTAGTGATCGAAGCCTCAATTGGATTTGGTAATGGCTATTTAATACCTGCAGGTCCACTTAGGGAAAATATAAAAAGCGGTCTCAATAAAGCCAATCTCATAATAACGCTTGGAGAAAAATCGGCTCAGACCGATTTCGCAAACGCCAATCGATTTATTGAAAAACTACCGAAGATAAAGGGCAGATTAGTGCCCGAAACCACTGATTATAAATTAAAGGATAGGTCAGTTATCGCATTTGCAGGCATCGCGCATCCAAAAAAATTTAAAACGACTTTAGAAACCTTAGGTGCCAATATTATAATCTTTAAAAAATTTACGAACCACAAGGCGTTTAAAATTAATGCCCTTGAGAATTTAATAATGATAGCTGAAAAAAAACAAGCTATTCTCGTAACAACAGAAAAAGATTTTGTTCGAATTCCAAAACATTTACAGCACAATTTTCAAGTAATAAAAGTTAATCTAGAGATTCAGACGCCCAATTTACTTATAGAAAAATTAAAGACTATTATATAGTCTACTTATTTTAAAATTTCTTCAAGCTGTATTTTTAAATCATCAAAACCAGTATACGTAATTAATTTTCCATTAACAACCAAGCTCGGAGTTGACGAAATCTTATCTTCTTTACTATTAGTGAGATAAGCATCAATCAAATTTAGTGACTTAGTCTTGTTTTGGAGGCATGAATTAATATCGCCTTCTTTCATACCCACTTGTCGTCCAATAGCAAAAAGCTCATTTAAAATGTCTTTTTCAGATTTTCCTGTGGCCCATCGATGTTGCTTCTTGTATAATAAATCTACTATTCCAAAATATTTTTCTTTACTTCCGCATCTTGCTAATAGACCTGCCCAAAGACCTGGAGCATCAAAATATACCTCTCTATATACAAATTTTGCTTTGCCAGTATTAATATACTTCTCCTCCAAATAAGGAAAAAATTCTTTATGAAACGTTGCACAATGCGGGCAAGTGAATGAGGCATATTCCACAATTGTAAAATCTGAATTAATATCACCCTTTATCATATCACGATATTGTTCAGGGTCATTATCATCAGCAAATCCTATAACCGGTAATAATCCCAAAGAAACTATTAAAATAACCTTTAAACTTCTTACAATAGACATTTTCATTCCTTACTTAAATTAACCCTTATGTTTTCCGTCTTTTAAAAAAATTATTACTTAGATCACTTAAGCTCTTGCGCAATTGATGATCTTTTACATCGTCCATTTTTAACGATGATTTGTCATTGTTCTGATCCACACAGCTAGTTTGTTCAATTTGAATATCTTTGTTATTTCCTCTTGAAAATAATTCATTGGTGCTTAAAGAATCGTACCCAAAACAAGACGAAGCCTTAAATTTGATCCTAGTCACCGCGGAATACCCATAAATACGATTTACTTTTTCTTTAATTATGTCTTTTTGCATATCTAGTTCTGGGCCAAAAGATCCATCTATTTCTATCGTCAACGTTGCACCAAATTCATTTTTTGGAAACGTTATTTTTACTGGTTTTGAAATTTGAGAAAACTCTAATCCAATAATCTCATTCCAATTTGTTATCAATCTAGATTGAGCAAATCCTCTCTTCTCAAAGCTTTTTTGAGTAAGTTTATGAACAAAACTTGCCGTCCTTTTAAAACTTGTATTGGTTCTTTTAGTTTTTAAAGCACTACTTGTAGTATTTACCACTTTTTCTCCATGGACATTGTACCTAATCTGCAATTTAGTTAATTACTGATACCATCGTTATATTTTAATCGAAATTCTTTATGACTTATCTTAATTACGGCCATTGGGCTACCTTTAAAAACTTTTAAAAATAAATTATGCGAAATAATGTCCATATAGCGAAAAAATTACTTAAGTGGTACGATGTAAATGCACGTAATCTGCCCTGGAGAATTAGTCCAATAGACTCTCAGATTGGGATTAAACCTAATCCGTATCATATCTGGCTTTCAGAAATAATGTTGCAACAAACCACAGTGAATGTAGTAAAACCGTATTATGAATCATTTATATCAAAATGGCCAACTATAACTGATATAGCGGCAGCCAAAGATGAAGAGATTATGGAAGCTTGGGCTGGTTTAGGTTACTATCGGAGGGCTAGAAACTTGATAAAATGTGCAAAAATAGTGGTGAAAGACTACAAAGGCCTATTTCCAAAAGATGAACACTTATTATTAAAACTACCTGGGGTCGGAACTTATACTTCAGCAGCGATACGGTCGATTGGATTTAAAAAGAAAGCGACTGTTATTGATGGAAATGTGGCACGAATAATATCCCGATTATACGTAATGACAAAACCTATTGCTTTGTCTAGTAAAGAAATAAAATCTCACGCAGATAGTCTTGTTCCCACAAAAAGATTTGGCGATTATGCACAGGCGTTAATGGACCTTGGATCTCAAATCTGTACCCCTAGAAATCCTAAATGTAGCAACTGTCCCATTAATAAAGATTGCAAAGCCTTTACTTCAGGCCTTTCTAATAAAATTCCATATCCAGTACAAAAAAAAGCTAAGCAAGTAAGATATGGCTATGCATTCGTCACATTGACTAAGAATAATAATATCATTTTAGAACGACGACCAGCAGATGGCCTTTTAGGCGGAATGCTATGCTTTCCAAGCTCTGAGTGGAGAAACTCACAGGAACTTAATTTTGATCCGCCTTTTGAAGCAGATTGGCACGTACTAAATGAGTCAATTACCCATGTGTTCAGTCATTTTAACCTTCAGCTAAAAATAGTTCATAGCCGCATTAATCTCGCACCTTCTGGATACTTAGTAATGCCAGTAAAAAACTTTAATCGAGCAGCTTTACCATCATTAATGCGAAAAATATTTGATATTGGAGTAGTCCAATCACTAGCAGACTTATCATAAAATTACAAACTGGTATGCTCCGAGCGAACTTGTTGACGCAAAACGTCAATAGGCAATTTCGTACCATCCCTCTTGAAAGACCAATAAGTCCAACCATTGCATGAAGGTGCACCCTCAAGAATGGAGCCAACTTGATGAATTGAACCGCGAGCATCATGCGCTATCAAAGTTCCATCTGCTCGCACTTTTGCAACATGTCTTCCATTTTGGGAATATAACTTTTCACCAGGTGCAAGCAGCCCACGCTCTATCAAAATTCCAAAAGGAATTCGTGGCTCAGACCTTTTTCCGGGAGTAGTAGCAATACTATCTTTATCAAAGACGGTAGTTTTAGAGAGACGTACTTCTGCTGCCCTCACATACTCACTTTCTTGATCTAATCCAATAAAACTTCTTCCTAATTTTTTTGCTACCACTCCGGTGGTTCCAGATCCAAAGAACGGATCAAGTACAAGATCTCCTGGTTTTGTTGAAGCAACTATGATTCGGTGCAAAATTGACTCTGGTTTTTGCGTTGGGTGAACTTTCGTACCATCGGGTTTTTTTAGCCTCTCGGTACCATTGCAAATTGGAAACAGCCAATCTGACCTCATTTGAACCCCATCATTGAGTTCTTTCAAAGCATCATAATTAAAAGTATACTTTGATCTGTCTGACTTCGCAGCCCAAATTAAGGTTTCATGAGCATTTGTAAATCGCTTTCCTCTAAAGTTTGGCATTGGGTTAGACTTACGCCAAATTACATCGTTTAAGATCCAATATCCCAAATCTTGAAGTGAAGCGCCCACTCTAAATATATTGTGATACGAACCTATTACCCAAATAGCTCCCTCAGGTTTTAAAAGTCTTCGAGCGGCCTTTAGCCAATCGCGGGTAAAATTATCATAATGTTCAAAATTTTTAAATTTATCCCAATCATCATCTACTGCGCTCACTTTTGAATTATCAGGGCGATGAAGATCCCCACCCAATTGCAAATTATACGGCGGATCGGCAAAAATCAAATCCACCGAGTCGTTCGGAAGATTGTTCATTAGTTCAATACAATTTCCCTGTACAACTTTATTCGTGGGCATATTTTTTTGCAGTGATGCATGGATGTTCATTTTTTGCCTCATAATCTTCTATTTTAGAGGACCATGATTCAAAAGTGATTCGGCGTCAATTAATATTTTTAATCAATAACTTATTTTGTTTAGTTAACACAACATGTTGTGTATAGGCTTAAACGAACGTCTATGTTCCGAAGTCACTCCAAGTAATTTGAGTGCTCTTTGATGCTCTTTAACTCCATATCCAAAATTTCTTTCCCAACCATAACCTGGATGTAATTGAGCTAAATCTGTCATCAATCTATCTCGAGTTACTTTAGCAATAATAGAAGCTGCGGCTATCGAAACCACCTTTGTGTCTCCTTTAATAATACTTTGTGCACTACACGGCAATCCACTTGGAATACTGTTGCCATCTATTAGAGCTCGGCGTGGTAAAGATTTTAAGTTAGCCACAGATCGCCTCATGGCAAGAAAGGTTGCCTGAAGTATATTATACCTGTCTATTTCATCCACTGATCCATAGCCGACACCAAAATCTGAAGTCGACGTAATTACTTCAAAAAACCTATTACGATTTTTTTTTGATAATTTTTTTGAATCATTTATTTCATCCATTGAAAAATTCTTGGGTAGAATAACTGCGGCAGCTACTACTGGTCCAGCCCAGGGTCCTCTTCCCGCCTCATCAACGCCACAATCTAATCCAAATCTCTCATCACAAAAACTAAACAAATTCCGCCATTTGATTTTTTGATTAATAAAATATTCTCTTTCAATTTATCTATCCTTTGAATAGATATATTACTAGTGCTTATTAAATTAAATTGCTACATATAAAGGAAAAATACATGAAAAAAATTATTATAGTTTCTGCACTAAGCTTAAGTTTAACAGCGTGCCAAACATCATATTTAACCAGTGAGGGCGAAAGACTAGTTGGCAATGTCGCGTCAGGGTGCATTTTCGGCAAGGTATTTTTTGATGATTGTAAGGCCGGAGCAGCAGTGACCGGCGCAGCTACTATAATTGATAATCAAAACTAGTCATTTAGATTTTAGATCATCACAAGACACAATTATTATTAATCTCCAACTAGAGCGGCCCGATGGCGACCCCTAGAGGACTTGAACCTCTGACACCCAATTTAGGAAACTGGTGCTCTATCCAGCTGAGCTAAGGGGCCTCACCATCGAACTCTTATTATAATATACCAGCCCAAAAAATACAATCGTGCCACATTTAT